>SLKS01000256.1 GCA_007134465.1 Kiritimatiellia bacterium
CGCTCTAATCCGCCAGAGATTAAGGCAAAAGATTAAGGCGAAAGATTAGGGATCAAGGCGCGAAACCCTTAATCTTTTGCCCTAATCTTTCGCCTTAATCTTTCCTTGTCCCCTTTTTCCGCGACGATAAAGCAAACAGATCGGATCAAGCGGCCAGCATATCCAATCCTGGGCCGGCCAGCAGTTCGGACATGTTCAAAAGAATCAGCCGAGGGGCGGCCGCGATCGGGCGGCCAGCAAGCAAGCGGACGACAAGCGCCGTTCCCAGCGCCGCAGCGCACAAGGCGCCGCTTGACGTATGCGGCGCCGGACATGGCGTTCCGTCTTCCATCACTTTAAGCGCGCCGGCGGACGGGATGCATGGGCGTCCAAAATCGCAATATATTTTTGCGCGGGCCCTCAGGAACGGCGGGGCTCCACGCGCAGCGCCGATGCGGACACGCTGGCGCCCACGTCGAGCAAAATGATGTCGGGAGCGACAGCCACAGGCTTGCCTGCCAGCAGCCGGACGGCGGCGGTCGTCATGGCGGCGGCCGTCGCATAGGCGCCCGCGCCCAACTGTGGCGCCGGACAGGGCTTCCCGTCGGCCATCTTGCTCAAAGCCTCCCAGGTCACCTCGACGAAATCACGGGGCAAGCGGTCCGCCAACCGCTCCAGCAAAGCGCGAAACACCAACGGATACGACGCGCCTTCGACGCTGCCTTCGGTCGCCAGCCCGCCAAGATCGCGCAACGTCGCGCTCTGCGGCGTAAACACCGTCACCAACGAGCCCCAGCCGACGGAAAAGGCCGAAATCACGGTCTTGCCCTGCCGTCGCGCCTCGTCGTGCAACGCGATAATGGCCGGCAAATCGAGAAAATCGATCGTATCGAAAATCAGGTCCGCGCGCTCCACGGTCGCCCGCACCGTGTCCGCCGTCAGCCATCCATGATTTGCCGCAACATCCGCCCCCGGATACACCGCCTTCAACCGTTCGGCCAGACATTCGACCTTGGGCCGCCCCACATCGGCCGCCTGATAGATCTGACGGTTCAGGTTATGCGTGTCCACCACGTCGCCGTCCACGAGATCGAGTCGCTCGAAACCGGTCCGCAAGGCGACTTCCGCCGCCACGCTGCCCAGCCCGCACCCCGCGATCAGAAGCCGGGTCTTCCGTATGCGCTCCTGCAAATCCGGCGAAATATAGCCCGCGTTGCGTAACGTCAATTGCGTATAGTCGATCATGATGCGTTCTCCTTGATCAACGAGCGTCCGCCGCTCGACTCGTTAGCGCCTTAATAATCGAAATTCGTCATCCTGAACGGCGCGTGAAAAATAGCCTGCATCTCTTGCCCGCGTCGGCCTTCTCGCCAATCGGGGAACGTCACCTTGCCGACACGCTTGTCCGACGGTATCTTGCCGAGCGTCCGCCGCCATTCGCTCAAGTCGGGAATTTCGCCCGGATCCACCGATTGAACCCTGATAAACGACGTATACAGAGGCCCCGCGAAATCCAGCGCCAACCGCAGGGTATCCGTGCCTTCGTACAGAAACACATGGTGCCGCTCGAACTTGCCGGCACGGCCGCGCGCCTGCCAAAGATCCACCGAGTCCTCGGTGACATAGGCGCGAACCCTGATGCGATGAACGACGGCGCGCCCTTTTCGGCTCGCGGTGGTGAAGGAATCGCCCGTCAACATGGAGAACTGGACGCAGGATTGCGCGCGATCCAACACAACGGCGCTGCCGGCCAGAACCGCGGCGCCCGTGTCCGATTGAACAAAGCTCTGTTCGTAGGTCACCAGCACAGGCAGCGTATGCAAAGGCACGTTGAGCAAGGCGACCACTTGATCGGATTCCGACTTGAGATAGTCGGCTTGCCCTTTTTCGCCGGAAACGGCATCCCATTCGTCGGCCGACATGAGACGCCACTGTCCTTTATACACCTTGAACACCTCAGGATCGGGCGGTTCGCTGAAATCCCACGAGTAATCGACCGGCAAAGGGGTCCCGATAGGAACGGCCACCAGCTCGGCCCCGGGAATCACCATCGCGTAATGACCCTCCGTAACGCGGATGGACGCATCCCCCTGGATATCCGTGAAATCCAACGCGCCTTGCCGAACCGTCAGTTGCGTCGATTCCGGTCTGGCATCGATTTCGAAGCGCGTTCCAACCACCTCGGCCCGCGCGCGCGCCGTCTCCCAGACCATGCGGCGTTTCGCCTGCTGTTGCGCGGCCACAGCCACGCGGCCGGATGCCAGGAAGAAGCGTTCCGAGACGCGCGTCAACGCCATCTCCGTAACGGCTTCCATGCGTACGCTCAACCCCATGTCGGTCGCCGTCAGCACGGCTTCGGAATCCGGCTCTGTCACCACCCGGTCGCCGTCCCTGAGACGCATGCCTGCCACGGCCGGCAGTCGGCGAACAGGCGCGCCGTCGCGCTCCACGCCCCAGCCGTCTTCTCCAGTGCGCAACACATACACGTTGCCGCGCAAAGACTCGATCCGCATGTCCGCCGCGACCCTGTCCCCCGTAACATCGCTACGGAAGCGCCACAGCCCGAAAACCATCAAC
>SLKS01000260.1 GCA_007134465.1 Kiritimatiellia bacterium
GATCGCATTACGATTCGGGAACTCTACTCGTTGACCGCTCTCGTCGCCGCTCTCGTTGACCGAACACTCAGATCGCCTATTATCGCTCATAGACCGGATTGAACCCCGTGAACGGCTACCGTCTTTTCGGTATGGATACATAATTTCGCCGCGAATTGTCAACGCCAGTCCGGCAACCGAACGCGCAGCCGGTAGAAGCGGGGCGGCGGGGCGGGATCGGAAAACTCGATCTGCCATGGGGTGCCGGTCGGAACAATGTCGTCGGCCAGAACTTCCCAGCCATTGGTCAGAACGCCGGTCGCCAGCACGGCGTACACGCGGTTGGTCGCGGCCGGGAAGGTCAGCGTGCGGACAGCGTCCTCGCCCGCGAAAGCCATGCCGGCGATCTCCAATACGCTGTCGTCGTGCGGATCGAGCCCCGCCACGAACACTTCGCGCAGCGTCATTTCGATTCCGCGCTTGGTTACGGTTTTCGGCACATCGCCTTCGGGCCAGTGGAGCGCCTCCCATTCGTCGTCCACGCCGTTGCCGTCCGCGTCCACGAAGCCTTCTTCGGTCAGGATGCGGAATTCCGCGCCCGTGAACGTCAGGTCGTAATTCGGGCCGGCGTCGAGGCTGCCCCGCAGAATGGCATAGACGCCCGACGTTTCCCCCGCCTCGCGGGTCAGGCCGCCGGCAAGAACGTCGTCGCCGAACAGCGTGCCGTCGGAGAACTGCCAGGTCAGTGCGGGATCGGCCTCGCCAACGGTCTTGCTTTGCGGATCGGCGGCGACCGCCAGCGGCGCCTGCGCCGCCACGACCTCGGCGTCCAGGAAGGCGGGCCTGTAGTCGGCGTCGCCCGCGCGGGTCGCCCGCACCGTGACCGAGCCGGTTCCCGTTTTCATCCACAGGTTAGTTCCGTTCACGATTTCGGCGGCGCCGGCGACCACGCCAAACGACCAGCCGCCCGTGCCGGACCCGCCGCTCGCGCTCAGCGCGTTCGTCGTGCCGTAGGTCTGCGGGGTCGTCGGCTCGAACACGATCGGGGCCTGGTCCAGTTTGTCCGACTCGGCCGAGCCGGGCCGCACCGTGTAGTCGTCGAGTCGGCCCGTGCCGGACAGGGCCACGGCGCCCAGGAAGTCGGGCGTATAGGCCTGGTTCGCGTTCAGGAACCAGCTTCCGCCGGGCGCCCCCAGCGCGGCGTGCGGCTGCGTGAGACCCTGGGCGTGCGCGAAAAACGGCTGGCCGTGCAGGCCGATGCGGAAATACTTGCGCGATTCCGGACAGGTCCGGTAGTCGAACTCCACCGTCACACGCGCCCATTCCCCGCTGGCCAGCGGCGCGACGCCGGCGTCCAGAACCGTAAACCGGTTCGTCGGGCTTTCCAGCGCCTGGTGCCACAGAGTCAGATAACCGTTGGTGTTCGCGTAAAACGTCATCTGCAGCGCAATGTTGTTGGTGATGGCTTCGCGCGCCTCGTCGTCGGGCGAGAATACGATCTGCGCCATGGCGTCCCAGACGATGTTCGTGTAGCCGCCTTCCGTATCGAACACGTGGGAGAGCGACGAGTTTTCCGTGTCGAACCGCAGCACGCGATTGGTCTGGACCGGCGCCGGGTCCAGGAGCGGGCGCGGATGCGCGTACTCGTAGTCATGCTCCTCCACCGTCGCGAACGCGGCCGAGTCCGCGTTCCAGCCGTCCCGGCCGACCGGCGAGGCGCCGATATCGTACGCCTCCCAATGCTCCTGGTAGGGCAGCGCCGCGAGATTCGGCTCGAAACTCGCCGAGATCGTGTGGTCGCCCGTCACGTTCTCGAACGTGTATTCGGAGACCGCGCCCACCGATACGTCGTCCACGACGACATCGGCGACCCGGTAGCCGGGATCGCCGCCGATGGCGAACGTCTGCGAGCCGCCTTCCGCCACCATGACGGTTCCCGAAGGTTCGACCGTTCCATTCGTGCCCGCCTCGGCCTCGATGACAAAATACTGCACTTCGGAAAAGGTCGCTTCGATCGTATGGTTGTCCGTCACGTTGACGAACGTGTATTCGGGGACCGCGCCGACGGACGCGCCGTCCACCAGCACGTCGGCTATGAACGAGCCCTCGTCGGGCACGATCGAAAACGTCTGGTCGGCCCCGTCCAGCACGGGAACGTCGCCGGACGGATCAATGGAACCGCCCGGTCCGGCCGAGGCGGAGATCACCCGGACCGACCGGAATTCGGCGTGAATCGCATGGTCTTCGGTCACGTTCTCGAACGTGTAGGCTTCGACTGCGCCGACGGAAGCGCCGTCCACCAGCACATCGTCAATCACATGGCCCGTGCTGGCGGCGATCGCGAAGGTTTGCGTGGAACCGTAGGCTACCTCGATGATGCCGGCCGGCGCAATGCCGCCGCCCGCGTCGGCCGTCGCGGTCAGGGTGCGGTAGCCGAGCGTCGCGAATTCGCCGCCGGCTGGCGCCCAGGCCGTGCCGACCGCGTTCGAGGCGAAGAACCGGTAGTAATAGACTGTCTCCTCGGTCAGGTTCGTCAGCGTAACCAACATCGTTCCGAGCGGCTTGGCGCCCAGCGGCCACTCGTGGGTCCAGGCGCTCGCGTCCGTGCCGCCGTCGGATGTTCCCCAGTGCAGCGTCGCATGCACGGGCGCGTCGCCCTCTTCCAGGTTCGCGCGCACGGTCGCGTCGCGCCATCGCACGTTTTGTGGCGCCAGATGCCCGATCACTGGCGTGCCCGGCACGTGGCCTTCCGGATACACGCGCACCGTGAATATCTGCCACGTGACGTAGGCGTCGTCCGTCGCTTTCAGCGCCACCTCGTGATCGCCGACATCGCCCGCCTGCGGGGTTCCCGTCAGGGTGGCGGTCGTGCCGTCGCCTGTCGTCTCGAATGTTAGCCAGGTCGGCAGCGTCTCGGCCGTGAACGTCAGCTCCGCCGCCGGCGTGTCCTCGTCGGAGATTTCCGCGAGATACTCGTACGGATTGCCCGCGACCGCCGCCTTCGGCGGCTCGGTCTCGAACACGGGCGGCAGGGTCAGGACGCTGCTTTCGCCGGTCACCTTCACATCGTCAATGTTCCAGCCGTAGGAGACATGCTCGTCGTCCGTTTCCAGCACGAAACGCAGATGCACGGCCGGCTGGCCTTCCGCGGAGGCTGGCAGCGTATGGGTCTGGAGCGTCCAGGAACTCTCGTTGAAGGCGTCGGAACTTTCCCAGACCTCTTGCCAGGTCGAGCCGTCCAGCGAATACTCTATGCGCCCGTAGTCGGCGTGGCCTTGGGCTGACTGGCCTCTATGATCATAAGCCAGCCCGAGCCAGCGGCGGAAGCTCAACTGGATGTTTTCCATGTTGACCGTGCTGAACGGCGGCAGGACGGCGGCGATATGGAGGTTGTGCTCGTATTCGCCGTCGAGATACGTGCCCAGTACATTGTCGCCCGCGTAGGCGCTGCCGGGCCCGCTGACGGCCGTCTGGTTCGGCGGGCCCACCGCCCAGCCGCCTTCGAGCGTCAGGCCGCTGCCGTCGGCGAACGTGTTGGCGTACAGCGTCTGCGTGCCCATCCCGCCGCCGGGAACGGGCAGCAGGAACGGCTCGTCGGAAACCGTTTCGCGCCCGTCCGCATTGCAAACGACCACATCCCAGTAGCCCTTGGCCATGGCGGCCGTGTCGAAACGGGCGAAGAGTCGGCTGCCCGTCGTCTCGACCGCGTAGCCGAACACCGGTTCCGAGCCGTCGCGCCGCAGGATCAGGTCCGCGCCCAGCAGGAATCCGGACCCCGTAACTTCAAAGGCGAAGAAATCGCTGTTGTCTCCGACGGTCGGATGGGAGAAGATGGTCGGCGGCTCGGGCGGCAGCGCGCAGATCAGGCCGGACACGGCCAGCGAATACCGCTGCGAGCCGCCGGTCAGCGAACCCGAATGGCCGATTTCGAGGATGTATTCGCCGGCAACCGGCGCGGCGATCAGGACTTGGATCACATTGTCGGTGAAATTGGTGCCGGTGACGGCGTCGGCGCCCAGCAGCGAGGAATCGAACGGGTCCTTGTCCGCCGTGCCGATCACGTAGGGCATGACGAACGGCAGATGGACGGCATCGTCCGGGCCGATCAGGCGCAGGTTCAGGTCGTTGACCAGCGCGGGGGTCGTCGCCGTGTCGGCCGTCTGGGCCGCGCCCGGCGGGTCCGTCCAGCCGAGCGTAGCGCGGACCGGACCGGTTCCCGTGTATTCGTAGGGTATCGCGACAGTTTGGCCTTCGGACAAGACGTCTTCGATCAGTGTTCGGCAGGCTGGATCGACGGCGTAGTCCTGAAGGTGGCGGCCGCCTTCCAGCACGTTGATCAGACCCCAGCCGTACACATAGTCCGGGCCCGGCCGACCCAGGTCCTCGGCCGTATGGATGATCAGCGTCTTGAGCGTGGCCGCCCGAATGTAGTGGCCGGGAAACAGCTTGCCGAAATAGTCTTGCAGCAGGATCGCGCTGCCTGCTGCGTTCGGCGAAGACATGCTCGTGCCGCTCTTGCTGCCGTAGCCTGATGTGGTCGTGGGCGAATACAAGCCTGCGCCGTTAGCGACGATGTCCGGTTTGATGCGGCCGTCGCGCGCGGGTCCGCGCGAGCTCCAACTCGTGATGCCGCCGCCGCCCGTGCGGTTGCCGTCTTCGTCTCGGGTCACGTCGCTTACCGCTCCGACCGTCAGCATGTTCTTTCCGGCTTTCTGGCCTCGGCTCAAAGTGAAATACGAAGAGCCGTAATTGCCCGCCGAATAGAAGTGCTGATAGTAGGGTGTGTCGTACAGAACAAGGTCGAAGCCGCGGGTTGTCGAAGTGTATACGCCGCTCAAATTGTCGTCTCTGGAGCCCAGCGACGTATTGCCGACGATCGAACGACCTGGCCGGCCCGGCCAGTTCATGCCGTAGCCGGTCACGTCGCTGTTGTACTGCTGGATCAAGATGTACATGTGCACGGCCGGCGCCATGCCCATCGCGCGCTCGACCGCGCCGCGCGCGCCGATCGTGCCGGCCACGTGCGTCATATGGTCCCGGGAGCCGCTGTCGTTCTTGCGGATTTCCGTTAGGCGCCAGGTCTCGTCGGCATCGTCCCGGAACTCGGTGTGCCAGTAGATCGAGCCGTGATCGTTCACGTTCGCGTAATAGCCCGATCCGTCAATGCCCGGCCCGAAGACGGGATCGAACCACGCGTTGCGCCGCACGAAACTGGCGCCCGACGAAACGGCCGCCTCGCGGTTCTGCGTGTAGGTGTAGACGGGCTTCGCGCCGTCGAAGCCGACCAGCGCGTAGCCGTGCCCCTGTTCGTCAATTCCGTTCAGGGGAATCTCCAGGAAGCGGCCGCGGGCCAGGGTCATCTCCCGGCCCAGCGTCTCCGTCTCCGTCAGCCAGGCGCTGTAGGCGTCTAATTCTTCGGGCCGCAGATTCAGCGGGTAGCGTTCGCGCTCGGCCATCAGCGCCGTTTGCAGCGCGTCCGTATCCGTCGGGTCCGTGTCGGGAAACCGCTGCCGGAACGCCGCCCAGGCCGGCGCCTGTTCGGCCGGCAGCCGGCCGGCGTATTCGGCCGGGTCCGGGATGCGCAGCCGCCGCCCGGCCGCCGGCCCGGACGGCACGAGGACGTCTTCCGTCTCGGCATCGGCCGGCGCGGGAACGGACGCATGCGCCTGCGGCAGGGGCGGAACGGCGGCGGCTGGGGCTCCGGCCGCGTGTTCCTCCGCCAAAATCCCGGCAACGAAGGCCGGATTCGCCGCCGGGCCGCTCGGGGCCGGATGGTTCCCGGCACGCTTCGCAGCTCCCGCCGTCTCTATCGGCGCCCGACGGTTCGATGCAGGCGGAACCGGCTGCGCTTGAAGCGTGCCTGCCGCAGCGGACTCGTCCGGCAACGCCGCACAGCAGGCGTCGAGCAGATTCCCTTTGGCGCACGTCACCCGTTCCCAATCCGGCCCGAACCGTGAAGACAAGACACGTCCAGCCTGCATGGTCAGAAGAACGGCCGCGACCATCCCCGCATAGACAGCCCATGTCTTTTTCATTGCGCGTTTCCTTGTCGGGTAGGCGGAGCCGTCTTGCCTGTGCGCGTGGCGGGGAGTTTCGTTGGCAAGGAAACTTCTACCCTTTGGCAAACTATGACAAAAACAAGGGCGGACTGTCAAGATAATTTCGGCACGGGGAATATTTTTGCTTTTCGCTCTTGGCGCCCGAACGAACAGGCCGCTATGGTTTGCAAGAGAAACGAATGCAAAGGGGAGCGGGTGCGGGCCATGGCATGGCGTATCCACGACAGTTTGATTCGGGGCGAAGTGGACAGCCGCGCGAAAGGCCGGGTGACCGGTCGTTTGTGGGTGGCGGGTCGCGCGGCGCCGTTGACGCTGGAACTCGAGGGCAACCCATTGCGCGACATGGCCGGTTGCCTGTTGACATTCGAGCGGCGGACGGCCGGGGCCGTAGCGATTCCCGAGGCGCTGCACGAGGTGCAGCGCGGGTTTGTCGGCGACATGACCGCCTCGCGCAAGGTTCGTGTTCTTGCCGTGTCGCCGGACGAAGCGCACGCGCTGAGACAAGCGGGTCGGCCTGTGCCGGAGCATCGGGCGAACGCGCTGTATCTGGAATGGTACAGCGAAAGAAACGGCCGGGTCGTTCTCGAAAGCGCCGACTGCAAGATCGTCTTGAGCGAACCGGTCTGGCATATGGGCGCGCAGGAAGAACAGGAACAGGTCGAGGCCAATACGGGGGCCATGCGCCGGTTCCTCGAGCGGGTTTCCGGATTGGCCAGCGCGGAGGACCGGCGCGCGGAAATCGACAGTGAACGGGCCGTGCCCGAATTTCTCGAGGACGACGAAACGCCGATGGACGAGTTCGGCTGGGAACGGTTTCTGCGCGATTCCGACGAACGCACGGAAGCCTACGGGCGCATTCTGGAAAAATACGCGGACATGAGCCCGGAAGACGCCGAGCGTTTGGCCGCCCGAGAAATGGGGTGGACCCATATTGAAGAGTATCTCGAATCGGGCGAGCAGGCCGAAACGCGCGAACACGCGAACGAGGACAAGGACGAGGACGTGGACGTGGAACCGGACCGGTTCGCAGACGCCGATGAATCGTGGGAAATGGAGCCGAATCCGGAAACCGAAGGCCGGGACTGGATTCGCGACAAGGACGGCCGCGTTCATCATCCGCTCCAGAGCCGCGCTACGGAGATCGGGTTCGCGTTCCGGCACGACTGCCTGGCGCTCGGACTGCTGGGCGAGCCGCGCAACGACGAGCTGGAAGATCTGGTGTTTTCTCTGCACATGATCGCCGTCAAGCTGGCAGGCGCTCTGAACAGCCTGGCCTACGAGTCCGATCCCGACAACGGCTTCATCGTCGCCTATCTGAAACGTGCGCTCAAGCCGCTGCACGACGCCTTGCGCCAATCCGAGCGCATCCGCGCGAGCCGGCTCGTGCCCGACGGTCGGCTCGACCGCCTCGACCGCGACGTGCTAAGCGTGCGCGAGGAGATTTTGCGCCTCATGCGTCGCTATCGCGCGCCGGAACTGTAGACGGCGTGTCGGGGAAAATGTCTCGGGTGTTCCGTCTTCGCGCACGGGCTAATCCGGACCGGCGGGGGCTGAATCCGACCTCTGCCTCCATTGAAACCATGACGATTCCCTTTTCAACGAAAGACGAAGAACCTTAAACGTCGAAAAACATATTTCCCATTGACAATCGCGCCCTCTTGCCGTTAATGCTGTTCATTTACGCAAGAGGAGGGCGCGATGAAAAGAACCGTGGTGTGGGGAGACGATTTTACGCGACTGGACCCGATCCGGCGCCGTGCGCTGGATCAAGGCGCTGCCGCCAAGCCGCCGGTGCGCTTGCGGGCGGGCCGCAACATGCATGTCAGCTTTCAGCTTTCGGTCGGGCCGCTGGCCCGTGACGAAGCGGCGACGGTCGAGCCGGGCTCGCTGGCTGGTCCGGGCAAGAATGCGATTGCGGGCCGGCAAGCCGACGTATTCGCGCAATGGTATCGCGAAGCGGAAGGCCGATGGTATCCGGAGATTTGCGTTCCGCAACGCGCAACCGGCGGCTCGACCCCGGCATTTCGCAAGCTGAACGGCGTACCGAACGCCCGGTACGCGGGGTTCTGGGTGGATGTCTTCGTGCCGGCCGACGCGCGGCCCGGACGCTATGTCGGCGAGTATTCCGTTCGCGTGGGCCCGTCCGTTCTGTCGCTGCCCGTCGAGCTGGATGTGGCCGCGCCCGTCCTGAGCCACGAGTCCTGCCTGGACATGTCCATGAACAACTATGCCGACGGCATTTCCAAGGGCTGGTCCGACTTGTGGAACGACCCCGGCCACCTGATGACGGCCAAGTACCGGCGCGTGGAAAAGAACGTGTTCCGCACCGCCCACGAACATCGGGGTTTTCTCCATTATCTGCCCTACGGCCATTCCGGCGACGTGCGCAAGACGTTCGCGCCGCCGCTGACCGGCGAAGGACACCGGCGTCGCGTGGCGAGCTGGACAGATTGGGACCGCCATTTCGGCGGCTATCTCGACGGCAGCGCGTTCAAGGATACCCGCCGCGGTCCGCATCCGGTCAAGCGCTTCTGGCTGCCGCTCAACCTCTGCTGGCCTTCGGACTTCCTTAAATTCGGCACGCCGGGCTACGAGGCCGAATGGCGCGCGGTCGGCAAGGACATGGTCGAGCATTTCAAGAAGAAGCGCTGGACGAAAACAAGCTTCGACATGTTTCCCAACCACAAGCAGCGGTTCATGTTCTTCCCGTGGGACGCCGAAGAGGCGCGGTTCATCGAAGACAACGAACTGCAATACTATCTGGGTTCGCTGTGGCAGGGCACGTTCGACCGCAAATCCACGGGGCCTGTGCGCTTCGACTACACGCTCGGCACCACGTGGCTGTTCGACAAGGACGTCCGCTCCGACTTGACGGAATTCATAGACGTTTTCATCGGCGGCGGCCTGGACGTGGCCTATGCGCGTTCGGCGGTGCCGGGCCTGCTCAAGAAGAACCGCCAGTTGTGGCCGTGCCTGAACAGCGGCGACATGACGCAGTCCGTTCGCGCGGCCGCGTTTCCGCCGCTCATGGTCTGGATGCAGGACGCCACCGGCTACATGCCCTACTGGTCCACCATGGGCGGCTGGGGCGAAAGCGGCTGGCGCGACGGGTCCGACAAGGGCTCGCTGGCCTTCCTGTATTGCGGATCGGTTCTCGACAGCGAAGAGACGTTCGCTTCCGTCCGGCTCAAGGTCCAGCGCAACATGCTGCAGGCCGTGGATCTGCTGCACATGGCCGCCGACAAGACGGCGGGCGGCAAAGCGGCCGTGAAGCGACGCGTCAACCAGGCGCTGCGCATGCCCGCTTCCGGCTGGTATCCGTCGCGCAAGGCGGACTCAGGCGACACGGACCGTTTCACCGAGGAGCCGCCGCTGGCCGGCTGGCGGAAATTCGATAGCGAACAATACCGAGGCGTCAAGAATTTGGCCTTGACGCTTGCGGCGGGAGGCAAGCAATGACAGCGAAAAGCAAATCCTGGACACTGGCCGAGATCAAGGACGAGCTGGCGCGCATCGCGCGCGTCGGCGAATTGTTCGTCGAAGGCGACCTGTGCCGCAAGGCCTGGCGCCCCCATGCCGAAACCTTTTTGCGCGGCGACGACATGGACTACAATCCCGCCGCCGCTGTTCCGCTCAAGAAAACGCTGCTGCGTCTCGAACGGGTCGGACCATTCCCTTGCGCCACAACCCTGTGGCGCCGGCGGCCGGACATGCCCGAAGCGGGCGAACCGCTTCTGTACGGGACGTTGTCGTCGCCGGACGGCATCATGAAGCCGCCCAATCGCGGCTACGTGCCGGCCCCGATGACGCGCGAGATGAAAACGGTGTTTCTGAAAGGCGGGACGGCGTGGAAAGTCGAGGCAGGCGGAGCGAGGGCGGTCGCCAGCCTGAACCGCAGGCCTGGTGTAGTCTCCGCGTCCGTGAAACGTCCGACCTATGTTCGTCGGTTCGTGCCGGTACGCGATTCGCTGGGCGAGATCGCCGCCGCGCTGGAAGTGTTCGCGGTGGTTTCCCCCGCGTAGGGTTAGCGCGGAAACAGGCTCGGTTTTTTCGTAGCCGTTCACGGGGTTCAATCCGGTCTATGAGCGATAATAGGCGATCTGAGTGTTCGGTCAACGAGAGCGGCGACGAGAGCGGTCAACGAGTAGAGTTCCCGAATCGTAATGC
>SLKS01000297.1 GCA_007134465.1 Kiritimatiellia bacterium
GTCGCCGCCGCATCCGGACCGGTCCGCCAACGCAATGCGGAAAGCTCGTTGACAGCCAGCGTCGTACCATCATTCAAATCGAACCGGCAAAACGAGCCGGAAGGCGTCCGAATCGAAGCGACAACCCCGTCGGCCAGCAGTTCCTCGGATACCTGCGCATCACCGATCGCCCGCGTCAATCGGCCGATGGCATACATCGGCGCGACCGGTACGCTCTTTCGCCATGCGAACAATCCGACCGCCGCTAAAAATACGGCTGCCAACGGCAAAAGCCGACGTGTCCATACACGCAATCCCCGCCGTGCGGAATCCGACGCATCCAGCAGGCGTTTAGGAACGTATGCCGACCCTACATCGCCAGTTTCGCCGACGGTCAGGCGTTCGACAACCTTTTCGGCGAACGCATCCGATGCCATTCCGGAATAGCGATGCCGGATCAGGCGCTCGACCATCAGCAACGTTGCCATGCCGTCCAGCAAGGCCGGATTGCGGCGGACCAGCTTGCACAGCCTGCGGCTGTCATTTGCCGTTCCCTCCCCGTTCAGGATGCGGTGAAACACATTGTCGCTCTCAGGCGTATTCATGACGGGCATCTTTCCCAAGCCAGGATTCCATGCATTGTCTCATTTGCGCGCGTATGCGCGTCAGGGCCATGGTGGCGGCGGAATGCTTGCATCGCAAACGGCGCGTCAACTCGGCCATGCCCATATTCTCCCCGTACCGCCAGCGCAAGAGCGTGTTCGCCTTGTCGCCTAGCTTGCCCAGACAATGGTTCAGAGCGGCGCCCATGGCCCCGCTATCGGCCAGCGACTCTCTTTCTTCGATTCGCGCGTTCAGCAAGTTTTCGAAATCTGACGCGTCCCCGAACGGAATATCCATGCGCTTGCGGAACCTGTTGCGCAACAGATTCATGGCAATCCCTTTGAGCCAAGGGGCAAATGGCTTGGATTCGTCGAACGTGTTCAAGCGGCGGAACGCCGTAATGAACACATCCTGCCCGAAATCGTCCACTTCGCTCGCATCGTTCAGCCGCACGGCCAAATACGCGCGAACAGCGCCTTCATGCAAGCGCACCAAGGCGCCGAACGCATCCAAATCGCCCTGCTTGGCCTGCGCAAGCAGTGCTTTCGTTCCGTCATTGTCCATGGCTGGCTCCGACACATTCATGTCTCGCGCATTCTGTCTTTCCAAAAGGCAATGGACAATCTATTTGGCTCATGCGCCCGAGTAAAGCCTTAAGGCGGGCTTCGCCCGCAACCCAAGGCGTTAGCCTACCTAGCGCCTAACGCCTACGTTTCCCTGACCGCATACTCGAAAACAATACGGATAACATACACGCAAAAACGTGTGTCTTTTTGAAAAAGTCTTCAAGGCGAGCCGCGCCAGCAACTCGGCGGCATCCCCCTCATCCCGTTAATTGTCGTAAAGGCTGGTTTTGACACATCGCGCCTGCTTTTTCGTATACGGTTGTGAATTGCGGTTGACAAGGCCGCCATTTCCTTCGAGTATCCCTCGTTTCCATTGCGAGTGTTTGTTTGAAAAATCATGTCTTAGTGAAGGCAGACCAATGAAATCGGGCGCGAATCTGCTGGATCGCTGGTTCTGGGCTTTTTGCGTGGGGGCGGCCCTGCTGGGACTGCTGTTTCCCGCGCCGTTGTCCTTCATCGCCGAAAACATCAGAATCCTGCTGGGCAGCATCCTCTTCTTCACCGGTCTTCGTCTCAATTTCCGGGCGGCCTGGTCGGAAATCCGGCGGCCGGGACTGGCTCTCTATGCAGCCGGGATACGGTTGATCGTGCTGCCGCTGCTTGTGTATCAGGCGGCCCGGCTGGTCTTGCCGCCGCCTCTGGCGGTAGGCGTGCTGATCGTCGTCGCCATGCCTTCCGGCACGGCCTGCAGCTCGTTGGCGGATGTCGTGCGCGGAAACGCCTCGCTGGCGCTGGTCGGCACCTTGGCGACCAGTCTGGCCTGCCCGCTGGTCACACCCTGGGTTGTCGAGTTCGGATCGGGCATTGCCGGCAGCGCGGAGCCGGCCTTTCTGCTGCGGCAAATGCGCTTTCTGGCTTTGATTCTTTTCGTGCCGCTCGGCGCCGCTTTCGGGATTCGGCGACTGGCGCCCGGTTTCGCGAATGCTCGGCGCGAATGGTGGTCGGCGCTGTCGCTGCTGTCGCTTTTCGTGCTGATCGCCGGGGCGTTGGCCTCGGTAAGCGAAGATTTCCATCGGCTCGTGCGCGAACAGCCGGCGCAGGCGATCGGCCTGTTCTTCTTCATGGCGGCGGCGTCCGCATTCATGCATCTGGCCGGATACTGGATTGCGCCCTGGCGTTCCGCGTCGGACCGCATGGCGTTGTCGGTCAACATGGCCTATGTCAACAACGGACTGGGAATCGTGTTTGCCGTGGAATTTTTCAAGGAAAACCCGGACTTCGGAGTGGCCGCCGTTTTGCCGGCCATCTTTCTGGAAATCCCGATGGCGCTTATGCTGATTCCCTGCAAGCGCTTCATGCTGCGCCGTCGGGCGGCGACGGAA
>SLKS01000333.1 GCA_007134465.1 Kiritimatiellia bacterium
CCTGCGCATCGTCGAGCGTCGTCGCCTCCCGCACGGGAGGCGTGGATTGAAACGAGCACGAGGTGGCGCAATGAAGGTAGCGGCCTATGTCGCCTCCCGCACGGGAGGCGTGGATTGAAACATTTCGGCCACTCCGTCCAAGCGATTTTCGAGCGTCGCCTCCCGCACGGGAGGCGTGGATTGAAACTGGTATTCCGAAACGCCGTCGAACAAGTGCTTAAGGTCGCCTGAAAAAATCAACTGAACCTGTCATGCCGATTGTCTTCGTGGCCGAAACGCGTCTTTCGCGCGGCATTTGCAAAGGGGAAGGATGGTGGCGGCGCAGGGACTCGAACCCCGGACACGTGGATTATGATTCCACTGCTCTGACCAACTGAGCTACGCCGCCCCGAAGAAAGAAAAGACACTAAGCAAAAACAAAAATGTTTGGCAAGCGCGAAATCGTTCGAACTGCGGGCGCTCGAGCCATGTTTTTTTTACGACCAGCGGCTTGACGGGGGTGGAGTCAAGCGCTATGTTTCTCCGGTTCTTGTTTGGGGCAAGGGAGACAGCGCTATGCTGGACATGGGCTTGACGATGCCGACGGGCGTGGTACCGGTCATGATCGGGCCGCTTTCGGCGATCATTCCCATTCTGTGGGGCATGCTGGTGTTTATCGCCGCGCGATTCGTGGCGATGTTCAAGCCCGCGTCGCTCAAGATGGGCGCCAAGATTCTGTGGCGCAACAAGATTGGAACCGTTTTAACGGTCGCGATCGTATTCGGCGTCATCCGGCTGGGCGGTTTTCTGCTGGCCCAATTCGGGCCCGAGTTCGGCGAGATCGAAGGCGGTCAGGCCGACTGGCCCATGTTTCGCGGCGGACTGCACCGGCGCGGATATGTGCAGGACGATTTCGGGGAACCGTTGGCCCCCGGCCACAACTGGGCGTTCACGCGCGACACCCGCATGTTCTATTCCTCGCCCACGGTTGTGGGCAATCGCGTGTTCATTTCTTCCATTCAGGGCCTGAGCCAGTTCAACCAGCAGGGACGCGGCGCGATCTATTGCCTGGACGCCGATACCGGCGCGGTAATCTGGCGCTACCAGCCGCGCGATTTCCGCGGCACCTTCTCGTCCGTATCCGTTCTCGGCGATTACGTGGCGTTCGGCGAAGGGCTGCATATCACAAAGGATGCCCGCATCACCGTCTTGCGGCTGATTGACGATGGACGCAACTACGAGTTTCTCTGGGAATACCGCACCAGTTGCCACGTGGAATCCACACCGGCCATCTACGACGGCAAAGTCTTCGTGGGCGCCGGCGACGACGGCCTGTACTGCATCGCGCTGGATCCGCTGCCGGGCAACCAGCCGAACATCCTGTGGCGGCTGACGCCCGAAGAGGGCTATCACGATGTCGAATCTTCGCCGGCGGCGGCCGACGGAAAAGTCTGGTTCGGCCTGGGCATTGACGGCCACGCCGTGGTATGCGCGGACGCCAACACCGGCAAGGAGCGTTGGCGCACGCCCACCCCGTATCCCGTGTTCGGGCACCCGACCATTGTCAGCAACCGCCTGTATGTCGGCATGGGTACTGGCGATTTCATCTTCACCGCCGAGCAGGTGCGGGAAACGCGCATGGCCGCCATGCGTTCGCGCGGCGCCAGCCAGGAGGAGCTGGACGCGGCGTTCAAGGCGCTGGCCCCGGCAGGCGCGGTGTGGTGCCTGGACGCCGATAACGGCGAAGTCCTGTGGAAGCGGGAACGGGAGCGCAACGTGCTGGGCGCCGTGGCGGCGGCGGACGGACGCCTCTATTTCGGGGACCGGGCCGGCGTGATCACGAGCGTGACCTACGACAACCAGGCCTTGCGCGAGCGGCGCGTGAACGAGCCCGTTATCGCTTCCCCGGCCGTCTCGCTCAATTATGTCTATGCGGTCACCACGTCCGGCAAGCTGTATGTGATGGACAAGACAACGCTCGAGCCGATCTGGGACATGCAACTGGGCTCGGCAGGCCTGTACCTCAGCTCGCCGGCCGTGGCGCGCGGCCAGTTGTATGTCGGCACCGAAGCGGACGGCCTGATCAGCGTGGGCGAGCCTGTGACGGAACGGCGCCGGCCCGTCTGGGGCGGCCCGCTCGGCGGGCCGGGCCGATCCGGCTGGCTCGACCGCTCGCCACTGGCCCCGCGCGCCATCTTCGCCTGGCGCTATCCGGCCGACGACGATGCGGACGCCGACGGAAACTTGCCCGAGATTTCGGGCCCGCCCGCCTATGCGGGCGACTCCCTGCTGGTGGGCCTGCGCGGCGCGCGCACGGGACTGGCCAAGCTGAAGCTTCTGGAAGAAAGGGACGGCTACGAAGCCGACTGGTTCCTGCCCACAAGCCATGCGCCCGCCTCCGGCCCGGCCGTCGGCGAACAGTATGCCTATTTTGTCGCCGGCAAGCCGGGCGACGACGGCCGCCTGCTGCAGGCGGTCCGGCTCGATACCGGCGCCGAAGCCGGCCGTCTGCCCGTGACAGACGGCGCGTCCGGCCGCCTGCTGCTAAGCGAAACCGCGCTGTGGGTGCATGACGCGGACAACCGCCTGTCGCGCTACGACGTGCCGCCCGACGGCTCGGCGCCCTGGTCGGCGGACCCGCGCTGGACCGCCGAAATATCCGAACCCGTCGGCTGCCCGGTGTTCGCGCACGACATGGTTTTTGTCGTCTCGCGCGCCAACCGCGCGGCCATGGCGCTCAGCGATGCGAACGGCGCGCCGCTGTGGCAGGCCGCGCTCCCAGCCGAACCGACCACCGGCATGATCGCGGCCGGAAACCGGCTGGCTGTCGGCACGGCGGAAGGCGTTGTCGTCCTGGACGCGCGGGACGGGGCCATGCTCTGGCATTCGAACGTTGTCGGATCCGTGACAGGCAACTTGGTGTGCGATTCGGCCATGCTGGGCGGCGCCTCGGACGGCGGCCGCGTGTGGGTCTTCACCTGGGATGGCGAGCCGGTGCTGGACAAGACGGACACGACGCCCGGCATCGCGCCCATGATCGCGGGCGACCGCATCCTCTATTTCATTCCGAACGCCATCGAATATTTCGACGCCGCATCGGGCGAAACGGTACGCCCGATCGGCCGCATCGGCTGGATGGGCCAGGCGGTGACCCCGGCGATCCAGGTGGATTCGCGCCTGTATTTCGTAACGGAAAAACGCGGACTCGTCTGCGCAAGACCCCGATAACGCGAGGGAACGGAAAAAAACATGCCGGACAAGCGCATCTATTTCTTCGGAGAGGGCTCGGCCGAAGGCAATCCCGAACGCAAGGACCTGCTGGGCGGCAAGGGCGCGTCGCTGGCCGCCATGAGCCGGGCCGGACTGCCCGTGCCGCCCGGATTCACCATCGCCACCGAATGCTGCCGCGAATTCCTGGATAGCGGCGGCCGCTGGCCGGAAGGCTTGGAAGACGAAGTGGCCGAACATCTGGCACGCCTCGAAAAGGCGGTCGGCCGCCGCTATGGAGACCCGAAGGCGCCGCTGCTTGTCTCCGTTCGATCCGGCGCCGCGCATTCCATGCCCGGCATGATGGATACGCTGCTCAACTGCGGACTCGCTCCCGCCATGGCCGAGGCCCAGCCCGATCCCGCCGCCTTCTGGCGCGTCTATCGCCAGTTCGTTGTCATGTTCGCCGGCACGGTTGCCGGCATGAACATCCGTCTGTTCGAAGAACTGGACGACCCCGACGCGCTGAAGACCGCCCCCGAACTGAAAGCGCTGACGGACCGATGCCTGGCTCTCTACGAAAAAACATCCGGCCAGCCGTTCCCGACCGACCCGCGCGCCGCCCTGAAAGCCTGTATCGAGGCCGTATTCCGTTCCTGGAACACGGAACGGGCCGTCACGTACCGCCGCGAGCACGACATCCGCGGCCTGATCGGCACCGCCGTGAACGTGCAGGCCATGTTCCCTTCCGAAATATCCGGCATTGTCTTCACCGTGAACCCGAACCGGGTCGAAGCCGGGGAGATGATCATTGAATCGTCCTACGGACTCGGCGAAGCGGTGGTATCGGGCGACGTGCAACCCGACAAGTTCGTGGTGGACCGAAAATCTTTGGCTTTGAAGGACTCGGCGATCGGCCGCAAAACCGCCGTCGTGCGCGCGCTCGGCGACGGGCAGGCGCGCGACCCGAACGCGCCCTCTCTCGCCGAAGCCCATATCCGCGAACTGGCGCAGATGGCCATGAAAGTGGAGGCGTTCTACGATGGCCAGGCCATGGACTTGGAATGGGGCCTGGCAGACGGCCGCTTCAGCCTGCTGCAGGCACGCGCCATTCGCGGCCTGGATATCGCCCGCGACGTCGAACAGGGCCGCCAGGAGGAAATCGAACGCCTGCGCAAAATGGCGGCGGGCCAACGCAAAGTGTGGGTTCGGCATAATCTGGACGAAATCCTGCCTTCGCCCACGCCGCTGACCTGGGACATCGTCAAGGCGTTCATGAGCGGCAGCGGCGGATTCGGGCGCATGTACCGCGATCTGGGCTATCGCCAGACCGAGGAAGTCAATCGCGACGGCTTCCTCGAGCTGATCGGCGGCCGCATCTACGCCGATCCCGACCGCGCCGCCGGCCTCTTCTACGATCTGCTGCCCGTCAAGTACAACGTGGAAGCCGTCGCGCGCGATCCCAAACTGATGGACGCCGCGCCCGACCAGTTCGCCGCCGAAAAAGCCGACGGCCGTTTCCTGCGCGCGCTACCGCGCATCGTGCTCGACGCCATCCGCTCCTCGAAAACCCGCAAACGCATCGCGCGCACTGTGGCTGACCGGTTCGAGCAGGAAATCGTTCCCCCGTTCCTGCGCTGGGTCGAGGAAAAGAAACGGCAGGACTTGACCGCGCTGTCCGTGCCAGAGCTTATCGCCGAAATCCGGGCCCGCATCGAAACCGGCCTGCACGAGATCGGCCGCGAAGAATTGAAACCCGGCCTGTTCGGCGGCATGGCCCACGCCAAGCTCGAAGCGCGGCTCTGCCAGCTCATGGGCGAATCGGAAGGCCGCAGCCTGGCGCTGTTGCTTACCCAGGGCCTCGAAGGCGACACCACCATCGAGCAGAACGAAGCCCTTTTCCAACTGGCCAAAGGCCAAGGCACGCGTGAAAGCTTCCTCGAGAAATACGGGCACCGCGGCGTGGGCGAAATGGAACTGGCCAAGCCGCCCTACCGCGAAGACGACTCCTACCTGAAACAGGTCATCGCCAGCTTTCTGGCCGACGGCATCGCCTCGCCAAGCGCCTTGCATTCGCAAAACGCCGGCAAGCGCAAGGAGG
Source organism: Kiritimatiellia bacterium (assembly GCA_007134465.1). Taxonomy (GTDB): domain Bacteria; phylum Verrucomicrobiota; class Kiritimatiellia; order UBA8416; family SLMC01; genus SLMC01. Next base: position 5,288 of record SLKS01000333.1, read on the forward strand.
CGGAGACAAAACTGCCGGAAACCCTGGCGCCGTGGGGCGGCAGCTCCTTTCTGGAGGAGATCACCGAAACCATGCGCGAAGCGCAGCGGCTGCTGCCCTACCGCGAACGCGGCAAGGACTTCCTGATCATGGGCTACGATCAGATCCGACGCGCCATCGCCGAGCTGGCCCGCCGCTGGGACCTCGGCCGCGACATCTATTTCCTCGGGCTGGACGAACTGGACGCCTACGCCACCGACCCGAAACCGTTCGACGAAACAATCGCGCGCCGCAAAGTGCGCTGGCAATCGGCCCGCCGTCTCGACATGGCCGACGTGGTGGACACCGACGCCCTCGAAACGCTTGGCCAACCGCGCGAATACGAGGCGGCCGAAGAGCTCGAAGGCGAACCGGTCGCCTCCGGCATGGCGACCGGTCCGGCCCTCATCGTTTTCGACCCCCAGGAGGTCGCGTCCGACTGCACCAACTATATTCTGGTCTGCCCGTCCACCGATCCGAGCTGGACCGCGCTGTTCGTACACGCACGCGGCGTGATCGTGGAAAAAGGCGGCGTCCTCAGCCATGGCGCCATCGTCTCGCGCGATTTCGGCATTCCCGCCGTCGTCTGCCCCGACGCCACGCGCCGGATTCCGGCCGGAGCCACCATCCGCGTGGACGGCAACCGCGGCGTCATCACCCTGATCGAGAAGGAGCCCGCCCATGCTTGAGGCGCTGACCAATGCGGTGTTGCTGATCACCGATCCGCTGCTGAACTGGCTGCTCTACATGCCGCGCAGCGCCGCCATCGCGGTCGTGGCCATCCTCACGTCGCTGCTCCTGACCTACTCGAGGAAATGGGCGGCCGACCAGGAATGGCTGGCCCGCGCCGACGCCGACATCAAGCGACTCAAGATTCTCACGCGCGAAGCGCGCAAGCGGCGCGACAAGGAAGCGGTCAAGCGGCACACGATGAGCGTCAACCAGATCAAGCTGCGCAGCGTCAAGCACGAAGGCAAGCCGCTGCTCGTGGCGATTCTGCCCATCGCTCTGCTCGCCACATGGGGCTTCAGCCGGCTGGGCCATGTCCCGCCGCGCGACAACGAACCCGTCCAGATCAAAATGTACATGCCCCCCTCCGGCATAGACGATTTCGCGCATATTCTGCCGCAACCCGACATCCAGGCCGATACCGGCTGGGTCCAGCGCGTCAAGCCGGACACCTATCCGGAACCGGACGGCTACTGGGAAAAAGGCACGCGATTCGTCGCCGAATGGCTGCAAATCATGCCGCCGCTCGGCGGCGTCGCCACCTGGACCGTACGCGCGCCCGCCCGCCGCGAACCCTACACCCTGCAACTGGTCTATCGGGGCGAAGTGTACGAAAAGGAACTGATCGTTGGCCGGCGCATCTATGCGGCGCAAGCGGTTCTCGTGGACTTGGACGGCCCCGTGCAGGCCACCGAGCAGATGCTGCCCATCGTCAAGCCGTTCGGCGTGATAGGCGGGTTCGGCCCCTTCTTCCCGCCCTGGCTCGTCGCCTACCTGCTCATCGCCATTCCCTTCGTCAGCGTCCTCAAGCGCGTCGCCAATATCTATTGACGCGGGCTTCGCAGCATCGGCAGCGGCGAGTTCCGGGCCTGGATTTACGAACTGTATACACTGCTGTCCCAACGTTTGCTGCGTAAAATGTTGCAATGGCAGGACGATCACGACAAGGATCGCGGCAACGACGAACGCACGAACCTACGGACAAACGATCTACGTTCCGCTGCGCGCGCGGTTGGCGTGCCGCTTGAGGAACTCTTTGGCCAGAGCGCGATAGGCGCGCGCGCCGGACGAGCGCCGGTCGTGCAGCACGACCGGCTTGCCGAAACTGGGAGCTTCGCTTACGCGCACATTGCGGGGCACAACGGTCTGGAAGACCTGCTCGCCGAAATGTCGCCGCACTTCCTCCACCACTTCCGTCGCCAGTCGCGTGCGCGCGTCGTACATGGTGAGCACAATGCCCTCCAGCTCGAGGCCGGGGTTGGCGCCCGATTCGTGCATTTGGCGGATCAGTCGCGTAACCACGCTGAGCCCTTCCAGCGCGTAGTATTCGCACTGGATCGGAATCAGCATGGCATCGGCGGCGGTCAGCGCGTTCATGGTGAGTATGCCCAGCGATGGCGGACAGTCCACGAGCACGAAGTCGTAGCCGTTCGCTTCCAGGAACGGCCGCAGGATGGACCGGAAACGCTGGAGATAGCCCTCCATGCGGGCGACATCCACTTCGGCGCCGGCCAGATCGAGTTCCGAGGGCACGATTTCGACATTGCGGATGGCCGTGGGCCGCACACGGTCGGCCAGCGGCTCGTCTTCGATGAGGGCGCGATAGACGCTGGCGCCGTCTTCCGGATCGAGTCCGAATCCGCTGGTGGCATTGGACTGCGGGTCGAGATCAACAACCAGAATTTTCTTGCCTGTCTGCGCCAGGCAGGCGGCGAGATTAATGACCGTTGTCGTTTTGCCCACGCCGCCCTTCTGGTTGGCGACGGCAATCACGCGCGTCCGTTTTTTTTTACGGGCCGCCAGCGGCGGCGAGACGGGCGCGTCGGCGACCGGCTCGGAAACCGGCGGCTTCTGCGCGGGCGCGATCATGCCTACCGAACGGGCATAGGCGAAAATGCCGCCCGCTTCGATCACGGGCCCCACCGCGCCCGGCGGCTTCAGGGCATAGGACTCGCCGGTGGCCAGCCGGACGATGCGCGAATCCTCGATGGAGATTTCCGCTTCGTCGCCAGTGACAAACACGTCGCACAGGCGCTGTTCCGACTCCAGCGGGTACAGCTCTCCGGTCGCCACCGCGTTGCGGAAGAAGATGCGCGCGTAATTCTCCGCCACCACCGCCTGAACCCCGGCCGCGCCGAGCGCGACAGGCGCATGCTCGCGCGAGGACCCGCAGCCGAAATTTCGGCCGGCCACGACGATGGGGTAGCGGCCGACGGACCCGTCGGGCCCAACGAAGGGCGGACAGGTGTCCGGCAGGCCGCACAGCGCGTACGAGCCCAGCTTGCGATACTCCTCGGGAATGGTGGGGACAAGATTCAGGTATTGGGCCGGAATGATCTGGTCCGTGTCAATATGATCGCCCAGCACGTACACCTGGCCTCGAATGGTCTTTCCCATAATGCGTCCTTGGTTTCTTCCCGTTCACTGGCTTCCCGAAACGCATACGCTTTTTCGCGAAACGGTTCAAGGCGGAAATTACGATCCGCATCCGGACAGGCGCGACTTCGCCGAATTCGAGAAACGGCTGCCCCCCATACTCGCCCGCTACGACGCCCGGCAATGGATATATCGCTAAGCGCTTGATTTCATAAGTACGGTGACGTTTGGCGCATGTCGCCACCGCATTTGAAATATGAAATTTGAGATTTGCGATACGGGCAACCCCCGGCTTGGGCGGGCCAAGCCCCTCACAGCCCGGCGAAGATCCAATGCGGGCGTAGCGCGCCCTTGGCCTTGGTCAGATGGGCCGGCCGAGTGATGCCCGTCAGCAGCAGCCCGGAGGAAAAGCCCGCCCGGTTGGCGCCGCGAATGTCCGACAGCAGCGAGTCGCCCAGCATGAGTATGTTTCGGCCGGCGCAGTTGGGCGGAAGCGCGTATTTCCGTTTCAGATGGGTGAGCGCCACGCGATAGACGGGGCGATACGGCTTGCCGAGATAGACCGGCCGGACGGGCGTTCCGTATTCGCGAAGGATCGCGCACAGGAAGCGGGCCTTGGCGCCGGCGCCGATGCCGATCCGTCCGTCGGCGTCGGCCGGCCAATAGCTGTCGGGGTTGGGCACGAGCAGAATGCCGCCCGGCCCGCGTTCGATGAAATAGTTCGCGACCGCATTGATGTTCGCCTGCCAGTTGTAGGTTCCTTCGCCGACGATCACGCCATGGCAGCCGGAGATTTTGGCGGGATCGCGCACGACGCGCAGGCCGGCGCGGCGCGCGAAATCGGGACGGCCAAGCCGGCCCATGACAAAAAACGTCTTGCCGACATAGCCGCGCCGGTCGGCCAGCGGTTTCAGGGCGGCCCCGCAGGAAACGATTTCGTCGGCCGCCACGGCCAGGCCGCGTTGCGCCAGCAGCGCGGATTTTTCTTCCGGGGAATGGTCGCCGTCATTGGTGAGCAGGCAGAAGGGAAAGCGCGTTCGGCGCAGTTCGGCCAGCAATGCGCGCGCGCCGGGCAAGGTCCGCCTGCCGGAGACCAGCGTGCCGTCAATGTCGAAAAGAATCGCGCCGAACCGTTCGGCGCGCCGTTCCCGCCAGCGCGAAAAACTCTTCTCGACTCGCATGATTCCCGGCGCGCCATTCTGTCGCACGCGACAACCTATATCAGGACGCGACACTGATTACCCATCACTGGTCACTTCTCTTCACATCTTGCCGGCGGCTTCCTTGACAATGGCGGCCAGACGCGGGCGCAGCAGCGAGGCCAAGGCTTCGGCCAGCGCTTCGCCGGTGAAATCGTGCTGCACTTTCGAGTCCTTGACGGACAGACGAAACCCGGAAACGACCGACGAATCGGAACGTACGGACAGGCCTTTGCCAAGCCGGTCGGCGAATTTTTTCGACAAGAAGGCTTCCGCTTCCTTTTTGCGGTCTTCCGGCAAGAGCGCTTCGACGTCGGCCTTGCCGGACGCGCTGCGGAAGTAGCCTTCCACTGCCTGGATCAAGGTCGGACCGAGTCCCTGGCCTGCCAGGGACTCGGCGACATCGGTCTTGACGGATTCGGTCAGCATGGCATCGAGCGCCTGGCCCACGGACAGGAGCAGGTCGCGCGCGGCCTGGCGCAACGCCTGCTCGCCGCGGTCGCGGA
>SLKS01000026.1 GCA_007134465.1 Kiritimatiellia bacterium
AAACTGTCGGCACCGCCTCAATCATTTATTTATGTTCCGTTGCCGCCGTGGCCCTTCGGCGACCCGCGCGGCAAATCATACGACCTTTTTAACGAGTAGGAGTACACCCCCTGATGAGTAACTTTCCAGAAATTGCACTCGGAAAAACCTTCCGAATTCCTGATACCTACGACGTACAGATTGAAGGGGATATTACTTGGCTGATTCGCCGCATTGATAAACGGCGCGCGCGCGTCAAGTGGATCGAAGGCGAAACGACCTACACCGCCAAAGAACTCGCCGCCTTCCTGGTGCAGGAGGGCGACCACGAAAACCCGCACCTCAAAGAATTGCTGGATTGAATGGAAGGCGCACTCCGCAAAGCAAACAACTGTTTGTCGGTGTTGTACCGGCATAACCTGCTGCACAGGATTCTCAAAGAGCGTATCCTGCGCCCTTGTCCGCGCTGTGACACGCCGTTCTATTTGCTTTTTCACGGAGGCACGCGCAAGCCGTACGCGTTCCTCTGCCCGAATTGCGCCTTTTGTCAACCTATCCCAGGATGGCGCGATATCGTCAAACTGGAGATGAAGCAGCAACGCGCCCCACAGGGCGATCCTCGGATACAAGCGACCCTCGCCAAGGTCATGAAAGGAGTAAATTCTAATGGATATTCTCGATCTCGCCGCCGCCGTTATCCCCAACGAAAAAGACGATGACTTCTACAACCCCGGCCCAAACGCCCGGTATTGTGAACGCTGCCAAGACTTCAAAATGTTCGCGGTGTTGCGGCAATCCACAGGCCAGGCGTCCACATCAACCCCTTACCCCACTTGCCCAGAGTGCGGCAGTACCCTGGTCTTGGCAGAGATATAAAGGAGAGTACAGTGGTTTCTCACCGATCAAACGACATACGCATAAAAACGAAAGTCGGCGACCGCTTGGTATCGAACTTCGCTTTATGGGAATTTGAGAACCAAGACGGCTGGGTTATGATTCAACCCTTGACTATCAAGACCCTGGAACTGACGCGGGCAGAACTGAATGTCCGATCCACTTCTGGCGAAGTCCAGATAATCATCACCGGCTCAACACGCACCCAGGAACAAAATGAACGTCTCGCGTATCGCTTGGGCTGGACAACAAACGGCGGCCTTGTCTCGCCAACTTCGCGACACCTGGCCCGCTACGGCGGCGACGCTGTTGACTTTTTTGCGCGCTACGCCCATAATAAGAAGTTGGTGCCCCTCGAGGAGGTCGCGAACGTGGCCCGGCATTACTTCGATTCTGTATTCATATACATGACCAGCCGCCACATACACGGCGACAACCGGCAGAAGTTGTCCCAATAGGTTAATACGTTTCCGGTTTCCGGCAACGATTTGCACACCAAAGTTGAATAGGTAGTTAGACCGTGTTTCTGGTAGGGCGGGCCGTATTCCGCCCTACCCAATTATCAACCCGGTGACCTCACCGATTTGAAAGGATTCTCACATGAAAAATACCATCCTCACCTCCAAAACCACTCAGACCGTGGCCGGTTCTGCTCTGGTGTCAACCGGCGCCGTCTACTCCCTCCTCGACTGGTGGACTGCCCAAGGCGGCCCAATCTGGCCAGAACCAGTCACGCCCGTTGTAGCGCCAGTAATCGCCGCGGCGCTCACTGCAGGCGTATCCCGCCTGATTGCGCGTCTGCGCGGTAAATAGCCCATGATACCCCTGTATTTACTGGCTTTTCTATCGGTCGCCGCTGTGCTCGCCGTTGGCGCGCTCAACTCCTGACCCATGCCCGAACCCTGGAACATTAAAAAAAACAAAGATTTTAGATTGTCCCTTTTTTTTGCGCGAATAAACCACTCTAACACCGTTTACAGACCCGCAACAGACCAGAAACAAACCAGGTAACAACGCCTGAAATCGTCTGTTGCCCCTGTACAAATTCTCTCCGCCTCTGCCTTCTGCTCTTATGTGGACGGCATAAACCGACCTGCCGATCGGCGCTGCGTACCCTAGTCTATTCGTCGCGCCGGTCTTTCCATTTGGTGGTGGCCTTCTCACCGCACCTCCAACAAACCAGAAGCACACCAGGTAACAACGCCTGCGTCCATCTCGCGGCAGTCTTACGACTCTCAGGTATTCGGCGCTGCGTTCCCGTGTGTTGTTCTCGCGGCAGTCTTACGACTCTCAGGTATTCGGCGCTGCGTTCCCGAGTGTTGTTCTCGCGGCAGTCTTCGATACCTCACAAGTTCGGCGCTGCGTTCCCGAGTGTTGTACTCGCGGCAGTCTGCGGTACCTCACAAGTTCGGCGCTGCGTCCTGTTTGTTTTTCGGTCTCTCGGCTTTGCTTGCTTGGTTTTCTTGCGCGGGTTGCCCCTGGCGCGGGGCGGGCGGCGACGGCTGACCGACGGCGGGGGCGGGGCGCGGGAAGGCGGCCACTCCGCGGGGGGTCCGGTCGCGGGACGGGGGACGGGTTCAGGTCTCTGGGGGGGTCGCGCTCGGGGCCCCGGGGCCGCAGCTCGTAACCTGTGGGG
>SLKS01000102.1 GCA_007134465.1 Kiritimatiellia bacterium
CTTTCCCAATCCGCAGGCTGAAGGCAACTCTTCGGCACAGGCTTGCTACGCCTGCTTCCTTTGGCCTTCTCGCTTCCGCTGCCGCGCCCCTCGGGTAGAGTGGCATATTTGGAATTGCTGCTCCCCTTATCCGCGTCTTGACACCGTGCTTCGCCTATGCTATATTCTTTATGTATTCGTGGGAGATATTCAGTCGAAACATTCGGCAGGTTTGCGCTGCTGGCGCCAATGGCGCAACCGGGAAAGGATGACAATGCGAAATGCTCTGTTCAATAATTTCGTCCGCTGGATGGGGGCGATGCTTGTGTTTGGCGCTCTGGGCTGGGTTCGATCCGTTCGCGCGTGCGAAATACCCGTGTTTCGCTACGCGCTGGAACGCTGGGAGCCTTATCCTTACGAAATTCTGGTGTTTCATGAAGGCCCTTTGCCCGACGACGTGCGATCATCGCTGGAAGCCATGCAAGAGCAACCTCTCAATGTGTCTGTCTGGCTGACGGACGTGGGACAGGAAGACATGCACGAAGAGCTGAAAAAGGTTTGGTTGGCGGAGAAGAACGGCGCCACGCTGCCGTGGGGCGTGGCGCGTTACCCCTATCCTTTTTGGAACAATGTCAAGACCAACACGCTGTGGCGAGGCCCGTTTTCTGCGGAGGCGGCTCGTCTGTTGACGGACTCGCCTGCGCGTCGAGCGGTGGCCGAACACATTCTGAAAGGCGCGTCGGCTGTATGGGTTTTCGTCGAAGGCTCCGATGCGGCTGAAAACGATGCCAAGCACAAGGTTTTGCAGGAGCGTTTGGACTGGGTGCTAAGCGTGGCCGAGCTGCCGGACCTTGCCTTGGAGGAGGCGAGTCAGGGAGAGATGGCCGAAGGTCAGCCCGGCTATGTGCCCTTGAAAATCGCATTCGAGATTGTGCGTGTGCGTCGCGACGATCCGGTGGAACGTTTTTTCGTGGACAGCCTGCTGAATCTGGAAAAGGATCACGAGGATTTTCGCGACAAGCCGTTTGCCTTCCCGATTTTCGGGCAAGGCCGCGCGCTGTGGGCGCTGATCGGCGACGGCATCGCCTCGGCAACGATTGACGACGCATGCGCTTTTCTGCTGGGGCCCTGTTCCTGCACGATCAAGGATTTGAATCCCGGCGTGGACATGCTGGTCCTCGCCGACTGGTACGGCGGGGTCAGCAATCTCCTGTCCGTCTCTTCCGAAGCGCCCGCGCTCGTGGGCCTGACGTTGCCGGACGAAGGCGCGCCCGACGATACCGATGCCGATGCCGAGTCCGGGCGGGAGATTCCCGTGGGGCTTGTTGCGGCTGTCACGCTGTTCGCGTTGATGCTGGCGGCGGTTTTGTTCGGTCGTAAAGCGTTGGGAAACCGGGAGAATTGAGAAGGGGCAGAAGACGTGTCGCTTTGGGCAACAGCGCTGAAGGAATTGGGCTTTCGCAAGGCCGTTTCCCTGACGGCGATACTGGCTGTGACCGTGGCGGTGGCCTCGGCGGTGGCGGTTCTTTCGCTGTTGCGCGCGCACGAGACGGTCGCGCGCGAACGAGCCGCCGTGCGCGAGCGGGAAACCTTGGAACGCATGGAAGCGTTGCAGGACGCCATTCACGAGGCCATGGCCGGACTGGGGTTCAATGTCAGCCTGGTTCCCGAGGGTCAGGATCTGGGCAACTGGCTGTCCGCGGAATACGGCGCGGAACGCATACCGGTCGAACAGGCGGCTCGGCTCAAGGCGGGCCGTTTGCAAACGCTGGACCGGCTTGTGGCGCAGTGGCGGCAGGCCATGGAATGGCCGGAGAAGCGCTGGCGCGTGATCGTGGTGGGAACCGAGGGGCGGATTCCGGGGCAGGAGCGAGCTGAACAGCGCGGGACGGTGCGCCGGATCGCTTCCGGTAGCGTCTGGCTGGGCCATGAGATTTGGCGCGGACAGGACGTGAAGGAGGGGGATTCGTTTGTCTTTGCCGGCCGCGAGTTTCGCGTGGAACGCTGTTTGCCACAGGAAGGCAGTCGGGACGACATTACCGTGTGGATGCCGTTGGCGGATGCGCAAGCGCTGTTCGACGAGCCAGGCGCCGTCAACGAGATCGCGGCGGTTGCCACGCGCGCGGCCTGGTCGGATGCCGATGCGATCGCGGAGGAGGTTGCGCGATTCGCGCCCGGCCTGCGCGCGGTTGTGAACGCGCCGAGAATGGCGGCGACGCTGCGCGCGCGGCTGAGCGCGGAACGGGAGGCGCTGGCCATGACACGGCTGGAGGACGCCACGCAGGCGCACCTGCGGCGAACCCGGGCGCGCCTGGCTTGGCTGCTTACCGGATTGCTGGCAACGATTGGCTTCGCCTGGATCGGGCTTTTGGCTTACGGCAACGTACGGGCGCGCAGCGTCGAGGCTGCGCTATGGACGGCGCTCGGCCTGTCGCGGTGGCGTCTGGTTCTGCTGTATGCGGCCAAATGGGCTGTTTTGGGCATGATCGGCGCGGCGCTTGGCGCGGCGCTCGGGCTGGCCGTGTACGGAGCTGTCCATGGGCGGTTCGGATCCGGCGCCCTGGCGTTCCATGCGGATATTGTTTTGCTTGTGCCGATAGCGGCCGCGTTGGCGGCCACGATGGCCGGCGGCATTCCCGTTCGCGGTCTGGCCGGCAAGGATCCGTCCACAATACTGCGGGAAGACACGACATGAACCTATGGAATCTGGCTCTTAGGGAAATCGCGCATCGCAAGGTCAATTTTCTGCTGGCGGCGCTGTCCGTTGCCGTGGCGGCCGCGACCTTTGTCGGGTCCATGTCGTTTCTGAATCTGCACGACCGGCAGACCGATGCGATTATGGCCGAGAAGGAGAAGGAAACGGAACAGATCATGGCGGCCTTGCGCGAGGAAATGAGAAAAGCCGGGCTCGACTTGAGCCACAATCTGCTCATTTTGCCGCGCAACCAGAATCTCAAGGACTATTTCGCCGACGATTACGCCCGGGAGGACATGCCGGAAGACGCGGTGGATCGGCTGGCGGGATCCGGCATTGTGGTGGCGCGCCATTTTCTGCCCAGCCTCCGGCAGAGAATCGAATGGCCGGAAATGAAGCGCACGATCATTCTGATCGGGAGCCGCGGCCAGGTGCCGAACCTGTTCAAGGACCCGCGCAAGCCACTGGTGCAGGCCGTGCCGCCCGAAACGATCGTGCTTGGCAGCGAGCTGGCGCGCGGCTTCGGACTTGCGGAGGGCGACCGTACCATGCTGATGGGGCGCGAGCTGACCGTGCATCGCGTGCATTCGCCGCGCGGCAACGAGGACGACATTACAGCCTGGATCTACCTGCCGGAAGCTCAGGCCCTGCTGGGCAAGGAAGGCAGAATCAATTCGATTCTCGCTCTGGAATGCATGTGTCCGATCGAAGGCGTCACGGCCAAGCAGGCGATCGAGAAGATCCTGCCCGACACGCAAGTCGTAGAGATGGGCACGCATATCCTGGCCCGGCAGGACAGCCGCGCGCGCGCCGGGCGCGATGCGCAGGAGGCTTTGCAACGCGTGAGGCGGGAAAGAGACGAGCAGCGCATGACCTTGCAGCGGCTCATGGCCGTAGTTCTGCCGCTTGTGATGATCGCCTGCGTCGTATGGGTGGGCATGCTGGCCTACCAGAACGTCGGCGCCCGCCGATCGGAAATCGGCTTGTTTCGGGCGCTGGGCGTCTCGACGCGACGCATCGTCGCGCTTGTGCTGGCCAAGGCGCTTGCGGCGGGCGGATTGGGCGGTTTGCTTGGCGGCTGGCTGGGCATTGCCGCCGCCGGACGCATGATTGCTGCGCCGGAACCCGGGATGGAGACCGGTTTGGATACGCTGCGGGATCCAGCCCTTTTGGCTGCGGGTCTGGTTGCCGCCGTTGTCTTGACCGTGATCGCCACATGGGTGCCGGGCTTGCTTGCCGCCGGACGCGATCCGGCGGATGTGTTAAGGGGAGAATAGCCATGTTGCTGGAAGTCGAAGAACTGTCTGTTGACTATGCCGGACCGGCAGAAACGGTTAAGAGCCTGGATGGGGTGTCGTTGCATGCCGACAAAGGCGAGTTTGTCGCGGTCGCCGGCCCGAGCGGATGCGGGAAGACAACGCTTCTGCTTTCCTGCGGAACCCTGTTGCGGCCTACGAGGGGAACCGTGCGCGTTGCCGGGGAAGATCCCTATGCCTTGTCGCCCGAAGCGCGCGGCGCGTTTCGGGCCGACAGGATCGGATTCGTGTTCCAGCAGTTCCATCTTGTGCCGTATCTGACTGTATGCGAGAACATATTGGCGCCGGCTGTGGCCAGGCGCCTGCCGGATGCCGAGGCGCGCGCGGATGCCCTGATCGAAAAATTCCGGCTTGGCTCCCGGCGGAAGCATGTGCCGTCCGCGCTCAGCGCGGGCGAGAAGCAGCGGACGGCGCTGGCGCGCGCCCTGTTGCGCGACCCTGCGCTTGTGCTGGCCGACGAGCCGACCGGCAATTTGGACCGCGAAAACGCCGAAATCGTTATCGGGCATTTGGCTGAATTGGCACGGGAGGAGAAGAAAACGGTTCTCATGGTGACCCATGACGAATCGGCTTTGGGCAAGGTGGATCGCGTATGGCGCTTGGATGGCGGCCGCCTGATATGAAAGCGAAGAGGAGAGGGAAGAGGGAAATCATGAGAATGGCACATGCTTCATTGACGTTGACTGTGGCGGCGGTTTGGCTGTTGTTGACGCCATCCGTTCCGGTTCGCGCCTGCAATCTGCCCACGTTTCGCTACGCGCTCGAACGCTGGCAGCCGTACGCCTACGAAGCGCTGGTGTATTACGACCGCTCGCTTCCCGCGGCGTTGCAGTCCGCCGTGGAAGACTTGCAGAAGCATCCGCTCAATCTGGTCGTGTGGCTTGTGGACGTCAATCGCGACGACATGCACGAGGAACTGAAAAAGGTGTGGGATCGCGAAAAGGACAACGCTTCGCTACCGTGGGTTGTGATTCGCTATCCCTATCCCGCGTGGAAAGAACTGGGGCGCGATACGGTTTGGTCGGGGAACTTGGACGAGGACACCGTGCGGCGCGTTGTCGAATCGCCGCTGCGCCGGCAAATTGCCGAACATATATTGAGCGGAGTTTCCATTGTTTGGCTGTTTGTGGACGGCGCGGATTCGGCAGTCAACGAAGCCAAGCTGAAACTGCTGCGCGATCGTCTGGCCTGGGTCGAAAGCGAAGCGTTTCTTCCAGAGGCCGCGCATGCGGAAGCGAGCCGCGGGGATATGGGCGAACGTTCGCCCGGTTTCGTTCCGTTGAAAATCGCCTTTGAAATTCTGCGGGTCCGCCGCGACGATCCCCAGGAGCGGCATCTGCTGGCCATGCTGCTGAATACGTTGCGGGATGCCGGAAAGCGCGCGCACGAACCGGCGTTGTTCCCGATGTACGGACAGGGTCGCATCTATCCGGGAATGCTGGGCGAGGCGATTTCGGAGCGGGCGATAGAGGACGCTTGTTTCACGCTGCTGGGAACGCCCAACAATTTCGTGCACGAGGGTACGCAAGGGCCCGGCACCGATTTGCTTGTGCAAGCCGATTGGTTCGGTGGCGTAAGCAACATTTTGTCCGTCAGTTCCGAAGCGCCCACGCTGACCGGCCTTGCTATGCCGGAACCGGAAGCGGATGCCGACGATACGGATGCCGAGCCGCGCGCTGCCGCGCCGGGCGGGCTCGCGCCGGGCCGCATCGCTGCCGCGACGCTGGGCATTCTCCTGGTGGCGATCGCGTTGATCAGCGTCAAGGCGTTGCAAAGGAAGGAACGGTAGCCTCTCGGCTTACAGTTTCCCGACGATCTCCTCGAGGATGTCTTCCGTAGTGATCAGGCCGGCGACGCGGCCCACGGGATCCGTGACCAGGCACATGGGCTGTCGGGCTTTGCGCAGTCGCGGAAAGATGTCGTCCACGGGCATGGTTTCGGGAATGAAGAGGGGCGGCCTCGCGAATTCCGAAACGGTTCGTTCGCCGATATTCGCCTCCTCGCCTTGCGATAGCGTGTGGAACACGTTGATAATCCCCGTGAACTTGTCCGCGGCCCGGTTGTGAACCGGCATGCGCGTGAAGCGCGAGCGGCGGACCATATCCAGAAACCCTTTTACGCTTGTGTCGTGCTCGACGCAGATCATGGCCTTGCGCGGTATCATGATGTCGCGCGCGCGCTTGCCGGACAGCTCGAACACCCGATGAATCATCGCGCGTTCGTCCGGTGAAAGCACGCCGTGCTGCTCGCCCTCCCGCACCAGCGTTTTCAAATCTTCGCGCGTTACGAACGGACCCGGTTTGGCGAAGGAACGCGCGCTGCCCGGCGCCAGCAGGCTGGTAATGTTGAGGATCAGCCACGAGAACGGGCGAAACAGGGTTTCGAACGCGAGCAGCGGGCCGACAAACCGGCTGCAACGGTGGTAAGGATGCGTATGGAACCAGGCTTTGGGAATGTATTCGCAGAAGAGCAGAACAAGAATCGTCAGGGTCGCGGTCGAAACCGTCTCGCCCCAGCGGGGAAAATAGGCGACAAAAAAACTGGCGCCCAGTACCGAAATGGTGGCCACGCACAGGTTGGTGCCGGTCAGCGTCACGCCGAACAGGCGGTCGGGGTTGTCCAGGTAGCCTTGCAGCGCCTTGGCCTTGGCGCTGCCTTGCCGCACATGATGTTTCAAGCGCATGCGATGTATGGAAATCACGCCCGTTTCCATGCCAGAAAAGAACGCTTCGCCCGTCATGCACAGCGCAATGAGCAGCAGTTGAAATCCTTCCATAAGAGCCTTTTCCAAAAAGACACACGTTTTAGCGGTATGTCGCAGATCGTGTCATTCCGAGCTTGCGAGGAATCTCGCCCGTAGGGCGTTGGTTGCGGGCGTAGCCCGCGTCAGTCGTTATCCGTCGCCGGCCATGTTGCTTCGCTCCGTTTTTTCGAGCAACACTTGGGTCACGCGCTGTTTTCGGACTCGTTGCACGGTGGCGCGGCACCCTTGCGCTTCGACGGTTTCGCCAGGACGCGGAATGTGTTCGGCCTGCGCGGCAACCCAGCCGGCGATGCGATCGGCCCCTTCGTCCTCCAAACGCATGTCCAGTTCGTAGTTGATGTCTTCCAGGCTGGTGGCGCCGTCCACGAGCCAGCGGTTGTTGCCGATCTTCTCGATGGGCGGCTTGGGGTCGCCGAATTCGGGGCCGACATCGGGCGCGATTTCCTCGAGAATGTCGCCGCGCGTGATCAGGCCGGCCGTGCCGCCGTATTCGTCCGCCACGATGGCGACCCGGCGGCCTTCTTTCAGAAACTGGCGCAGCAGGGTGTCGAGCGGCGCGGTTTCCGGCACGAAAAATGGCGGGATTAGGCAGGCGTTCAGATCGCGTTGCGGATCGAGCAAATAGCGGGCCACGTTGAGAAAATGTTCTACATGATCCATATTCTCGCGATAGACAGGCAGGTAATGATAGCGAGCCTTCTGAGCCGAACGGGCCCAGACATCCGGCGCGTCTTCCAGATCAATGCCGACCATGTCCACGCGCGGGGTCATGACATCCCGCGCTTCGATGTCTTCCAGGCCGATAATGCCGTCCACCATGGTGCGCTCGTCTTCGTCCAGCACGCCTTCCTCTTCGCCGACCTCGACCACTGTGAGGATTTCCTCTTCGGTGAGCCGCCGGTCGGCCGCGCGTAAATCCTTTTGCAGCAGGCTGGCCGTGCGTTCCAGCAGGATGCGCAACGGTTTCATGACCGCGATCAGGACTTCCAGGACGGGCGCGTAGCGGACCGAGAGCGTTTCCGACCGGGCCATGGCCAGCCGTTTCGGGGCGACTTCGCCGAACACAAGCAGGAGCAGTGTCATGGCGGGAATCGCGACGGCTTCCGGCCGTGCCGGAACCAGGCGGCGGGCGAGGACGAAGCCTGCGGAGGCTGCCGTAATGTTGACCAGCGTGTTGCCGATCAAAATGGTGGAGAGCAGGCTCGTCGGCGTCTTCAGGAGCCGTTCGATGCGCCGGGCGGCGTTCGGGTTTGTCTTGCCCATGCGCCGGATTTGGATCGGGTTCAGGGCGAACAGCGCTGTTTCGGCGCTGGAAAAGAACGCCGAACAGAGAAGCAGAAGAACCAGCAGCGAGGCTTGCGCTATGGCCGGGTCGGGGCTCATGGGGGGTCGGGTTCCACTGCCTCCCGTATGGTGAGTTTCGTTCGGCTCGGCGAGCGATGGCGCTGCACTTCCAGATCCTTGATCATCCAGCGTTCGCCGATTTTGCGCAAACTGCGCACCCAGAGGCGACGAACCGGGTTGCCCTCGGCATCGTAGGCTTCGGCCTGCAGCAGCATGGCATGCTTCTTTTCGATCCAGAGCCGAACCTTGGCATAGGGTTCTGCCGAGTCCATGCCTTCCATTTCGCGTTGCGGAGCGGGAATCTCGACAATATGGCAGGCATAGCCGCGGATGCGCTCTTCGCCGGCGAAGGCGCCGCCGGGCCACCAGAGAAAGGAAAGGGAAAGATCCGCCCAGCTCAGGTCCGTGTCGAGTATGGGCGCGTACAGGTCGGGCAACGGCCTGTCGGCGAGCGGGACGCCCGCGCGATAGCGCCAGACAGGCGGCTTCCCGTACGGGCGCGTCAGGCGCATTTCCTCGACGGGCTGTTCCTGCTCGTCGAGAATCCAGTAGCGCGCCGTCATGGGGTTGGCGCCCCAATGCACGGCCATGGCGAATTCATGCTCGGCCACGACCACGCCGCGACGGCGACGAACCAGAAAGGTTCCGCGCAACTCCAGGGGATCGCGGGGAAAGGCGGCCACGACGCTCGCCATCAGGTTCTCGACCGTGACCGGTTCGTCGGATTCCCCGCCGTCTTCCCGGATGGGGAGGAATGGCGGGGTGGGGGGCGTTTCTTCGGCGGATTCCGCCCGGTACAGGCCGCCATGAACGCTGACGGCCGCGACGATCAATGCCGCTGCCGCATGGAAGATGCCGGAACCAGTCTTCAAAACGTCTTTCGTGTTCGAATGTGCGAAAACAGCCGTCTGTCGCCAGAACGCCCTGCCGCCAGGCAAGGCGCGCGCATACGGCAAAACAAGGCGCAAGCGAACATAGCCCGTCTCTTGGGCCATTGGGGTTCGCTATTCCTTACGACTTGTGTTCCTGACAAATTTCCCACGCTTTGTCAATCATGTTTCGCACTTCAGGCAAACCCGAAGCCGGAACGATCACCGTATCGCGTCGCCCGCCGACATCCTCCGTGATTTTGAAAAAACAACCTTTAAGGTTTTCCCGCAGACTGAACGTAAAGAGTTTCCGCTCGATCTGCGCCTGTCCGCCGAACAGTTCCTTGTCCATAAGCCCCCCCTCTGCCTATTGACAAATGCCAGCCGCACTGTGAGGAAATATACTGAAATCGCGAATGGTTTGCAACATGAATTGTCATCTTTTTTCGGGCCGCGAATCCCGGCTTGACCTGCGCGGGCTTGTCTGTTTCTATCTCGGCTTTCTTTGGCTTTACGCAGATCGGCGCGCTATGTCCATTCGCGAAGAAATTCGGCTTTGCATGAGCGATGCGACCAGGACGGGGGACGGTTGTTTTCGGGCTCGGTTCCGGTTCCCCGCCGATTTCACGGCATTTCAGGGGCATTTCCCGGGTCGGCCCGTCCTGCCGGGCCTGTGCCTGATCCAGGCCGCGCTGGTGGCCTGCGAATCCGGGCGGCGCGAGAAAGCGCGCTTGCGGGAAATCGTATCCGTCAAGTTTTTCGCCCCGATCGCCCCGGAAACCGATGTGTTTCTGGATGGCGTCGAATCGCCTCTGGAACAGGCGGAATGCTCCGTGAAGGCAACCGTGCGGGACGGGGCTCGCAAACTGCTGGCCCGCTTGTCTTTGCGGGTGGCCTTTTTAGCCTAAGTGGAGCAGTCGATTCGCCACAAAGAGCGCAAAGATCGCAAAAAAACAGTTGACATATGGCCTGTCGTCGGCCAGATTGTGGCCAAATGAAGCATGCCGTCATTCTTTCGCCTGAGGCTCGATCGCACTATCACGATCTGAGCGCATACAATCGGGCAAAGGTTCGCGCGGCGATCGACCACCACCTGCAGCATGCTC
>SLKS01000183.1 GCA_007134465.1 Kiritimatiellia bacterium
CGATGACTGTGAAGCGTCGGCAGGTTCTAGCGTCAACTGCCAGTGTGTTGCCGTTGTCACCGAATCGCATGACCTGCCCGCTGATGTCGTAGTATTGCAGCCAGCCCGGATCGATCTGCGTGCCTTCTGAAACCGTCCAGTCGCCGGCCGCGATCTGAGCCGCAAGGACAGGACCGCACCGCCGCTTCAACCGGGATAAGTAGTCGTCAACGTCGATCGTCGGATTGTCCACAACCCGCGCGGGAACGAATGCGGTATCGGTCGATGGCCAGAACACCGTATTCGGAGGAGTCGGTTCTTTCAAATCCAAACTGGCGATGAAGTCGATAGCCTCCTGATTCACAAACCGCTTGCGAACCCACGCCGCGCCGATGCCTCCGGGATTCGTGGCAGACCTCATTCCGCACGCAATCGGGAAATCAACGTGCTTTCGCATCCGGCTGAACAGGTATGTGTACATGTCTTCCGGGTACTGGGTTAATTCGTCGAACGCCACTCGATGGAACGCTGGCCCCTGGTAGTTGTAGACACTGTTCGCGTGCTGAAGGTGACGAAACACAATCTGAGCCCCGCTTGGAAACTTCCATGTATGAGCTGATTCGTTCGGCTCGCCTCCCAATGCCCGGTACATCTCTTGGCTGATAACCCACGGCGAATCGTTGCCAGTCGTCAACTGAGGATACGTCCGCCGGAAGAAGATCCCCGTGTATCCTGGAACCGCTGTCCCTTCGCCAAGCCACGTCAACAGCGTCCAGCTTTTTCCAGCACCTCCAGCTCCGCCGTACAACGCTTCCTCACACGTCAGATTCAGAAAGTCCCGCTGCCTCGGATGCGGCTGGCTCACTGGCTTCGATCCGTAGGCTTCCAGTTCCTTCTTCTCCAGCCATTCCTTCTTTTGCTCTATCGGTAAGCGTTTCCACCAGTTTGGTAAATCTTTCGTCGAGCTCGGCTTCTTCTTTTGACACGCGAACATCTAACCTATCCTTGTACTTGTCGGGACGTGCCCCCTTCAGCATGAAAATCAGTAAGGTATCAGAAAACTCCCGCTCGATGTACTGATCGCCCGTTTCCGGATCGATGACCGCCTCGCCCCGGCCGGTGAATTTCTTCTTTCGAATACCCCGGATCGCACGTCGCACCGCTTCACGTTCGAGCCGGTCTGCGAAGTTGGACAAAGCCACCTGCTCAGCCTCAACGAACACTGGGTCTTTCGCTCGCCAATCTTGTGGCGTGACTCGACTGATCCCCGCAGCATCGGCAGCAACTGTTATGGCGCCCGTTTGCTCCAGCGCCTTGAGGTACGCTCTTTTTTTTGCATGACGGATTACGATAGATCGACCTATTGTCTTTCGCTTGCCCATTTTACCACCACTGGCCCACGATTAGCATACTGGCTTTACCTTTTTCGTTACCGCTGCCGTGTGCCACTGTGCCCCATCGTTGTCCCGCACCAGTTTACACCTGATCTTCAGCGGCCCCGCTACGAGATCCCCGGCCTGCGTGACAGCCTTGACCGCGCCGGCCGATGCAACTCCCACCAGTTCCGTAGCTCGTTCGATTGTCTGCTTTACACCACACAGTAACATCGTCACCGTAAACCCCGTCAGATCCAATGGCGTACTTTGGTCCAGCACCCCGTCCGTTTCCGTGATGTCATAAATGGTGACGATGATCTCGGTGCCCACGTCCCCGGCGTGTAGTTCGTCGTTCAGGTTCGATAATCGAAATGTGCTCATCTCTCAACTCCGATTGTGATTTGCCGAGTAACGCCTAAGCCAACTAGAACCGTGCGGTAAAGACCTAGCGATACATAGACACGATCTGGAGGGGGCGCTACAACTTCCACCCCCACCCCAGCCCATGTAGCCGACGCGAACGTCCAGCTTCGGAACGCCCAGCTTTGAAACGTGTACTTCCCGGCCATACCCACCTCAACTGAATACGATAGTCCGGTTACCGTTTTCGTCTGCGCTCACTGTACCCGTGACGCCGTTGTAAGCGAACACTTCCGCTGCTGTCCGTGCGCCCGTTACGTCACCGATCAAGATACATGCCATGCGGCCCATCAGTTCAGCAGATAGCCTACTGTTCCCATCAAACACCTCCACCGCTCCGTTTACTTCTAAGTCGGCTTCAAGACCTTCAGCATACACATTAACGACATCGCTTTCTGATACCGGCATGACGATAGCTGGAAAAAACAAGGTGGCTGTGCCGCTGCCAACAGCAATCACGGTTGTTGGCGACTGATATACCACACCTGCGCCGCCGATCTGTTTGGTAATGCACAATTTGTACGATCCACCGCCAGCTAGTCCTGTCAGATAGACTTGTAAAAACACTTCCCCATTGCCTGTCGCAACGAACGTTGCAAGCAATGACGGCGACGAGATATTCTTGTCGATAATCGATATAGTATCTAGTAATTGCATATTTCCGCCCTTGTTAGTCTATTAGAACCTCAGACCATTTGCCGGTCGGGTTGATTCCTTGGCTATCA
>SLKS01000060.1 GCA_007134465.1 Kiritimatiellia bacterium
ACAAACGGAAATCAGGACGTGACACCGACCTCCGTCCTCTGATCTCTTGGCCCGGTATATCCGCAAGAGCCCGGTAATACTTCTTGTTTTTTACGACAGCATCGGCGAATTAAGGCACTAACGCAAAAAATTTCAGGGGGGGGAATCAGGCGGCAATCGGGTCTTCGGCTTCCCGTTCCATACAGGCGCGCAGGAGCGCGCGGACGCGTTGCAGGGCTTTGCGGACGGCGGGCGGTTCGGCGCCGGTTTTGCGGGCTATGCTTTCGGAATCGCAGCGGTCGAAATAGCAGAGCCTGAGCAAAACGCGCTGTTTCCCTTTTAGCTTTTCCATGCAGGATGCCAGACGGCCGCGCTTGCGGTCGAGCGCGTCGCAACGGGCATCGAGCTCCGGCTCGGCCGCCGCCACATAATCCCTGAACTCCGAGAACCGATTCTTGTCCCGCGTATTTTTTTGCCAATAGTTAACGGTCAGATTGCGGGCGATGGTTCGAAACCAGGGCATGAAGGGACGCGCGGGATCGTACGCGGACAGATGGCGGCAGACATGCAGCATGATGGTCTGCGCCTCGTCCTCGACATCCTTTTCGGGAATGCCGCGCAGATGCAACAGGGCGAACAGGGGATTGTGCAAGGCGCGCACAAGCGCCTCGGCCGCTTCGAGGTCGCCGCTCTGCGCCTGTCGGGCAAGCGTGTCGAATGCGCTGTTGTCGGCGGATGGCTTCATGGGAATCACTCGAACGTAAGCAGTTCGCGGACACGGACATTGTCAACCAGTACGGTTCCCTTTTTGGCCTTCAAGGCCAAGAGAGGTCGCTTGGTCTGAACGAACATGCGGCGCGCCGTCAGCGTGCCGTCAATGACGAATTCGTTGCCATGCGTATGAGGAACATCGGAACGGTTTAGAAGAATATGAAGAACTCGTTGGGTTATCCAGCGGCGTTGCAACAAGCTTTGGGATACTTTCATGTTGCCCGCGCGATGGTCTTCGTGCAAGGAGGCATATCCGCCGTAATAATAGGACATGACAGAAAACGATGTGTCTTCTTCCATATACAGCAGATCAATTTCCAGAATGAAACCCGCATGTTCCGGCATCTCGAAAAAGCGGGGCAGGAGCGAAGGCTGCCCTTCCGGCCGTTCCGGCGCCCCTTTGATTTCCATGCAGCCGGTCATCATACCGTCGCGTTCGATTTGCTTCCATGCGGCAAAGGGCGGCGCATCGGGCGGGTAAGGCGCGATATGGCCTTCCTCGTCCACTAGCGCGGTCTTCCACTGGCCAATGCCTGTCTCGAAATTGTCCTGGAACAGCATACGGCCTTGCAGGGTCATTCCCTTCGCGTAGCGGCCTGTTTGAATCTCGCCAAAATCCAGATGCGCCATCGCGTATTCGCCGGCGCGGACCGAGACCGATTCATCGCGATCCGTCGCCGTGAACAACACTTCGCCTTCCTCGACACGAATTCGGGTATTGGTCGGTTCGCTCGCGAGAATCAGGCGTGTTCCTACAAAGCGGGTTTCGGCAAGGCGGGACGAAATGCTCAGGCGTTCCGATTCCGGCTGCGGTCGGTTCAACTGCGCTTCAAGGCGCCCTTGGACCAAATGGAATCGGATGGGGCTGTTCAGGGTCAACTGGCCCTGCGGCCCCACATGCAAGCGCAATCCCCGTTTGCGGTCGGTCAAGGCAATGCCGCCTTGACCTTGCGCAATAACGGAATCTCCGGCGAGAATGGCATCGCCGGGGCCAACCGGTTTGCGGACGCCTTGCCGCTCGACCACGGCTTTGACATCGCCTTCAAGGGCGGCAACGGTGGCAATGGCGGCCGGATAGGTCGCGACGCTTGGTCGCCAGAAGGCGATGCCGAAGACCAGAAGCAAACTGGCGGCGACAGCCAGAGGCGCAATCCAGCGCAAGGTACGGGATGCACTTCGCTGCCGCCGGATCTTTCCCGTCACCTCGCGCGTAAATCTTTCAGTTCCTTTCTGGCAGGTCATTCTATCCATTATTTTGGAAACAAATGCTTTGCGACTGAACCCCTGCGCGCGGAGCAGAGCATCGAAAGCGGCTTCGTCGAGCAACGCCGTGCGGAATTCCGGGATTTGGTCCGCCGCCTCGACCACAGCTTTTTGCGTGGCCTCGGAGGCCATTCCTTCCAGGCATTGCTGGAGCGCATCGTCAAATGTTCGGGCATCCATCATAATCCGGGGTCTCTATCCGTGCATCTATGCCATTCCGAAAATGAAAAATCAAGGACGGTATTCATGTGGCATGCGGCAACCTTTGCCGGGTAAAGGATGGTTCCATCGCGAAAGCAGGCCGTGTTTCGGCTGCTTTCTCTGTCGCGTCCTGTTCGACGATTCTGCTGGCGGCCGGATACCCGATCAGCAGCGTGGTGGCGACAAGGCCGCCGACACGAAAGGTCTCGAACCCCCATTGATAGTCAGGAGAAGCCAAAGGGGCAACCATAGCCCGCAACTCGGGCTCGGTATAGGAACGAAAAGCGGAAACAATGCCGTCCCAAAGAATGGCAAAGGGGACTACGGGCACAACATAGGTCCAAAACAGGCGCGAGAAACGAAATGGCCGAATGAACGGAGTCAAGGCCCAGACCAAGATCGGCGTGAAGAGCATGGAGAGGATGCCGAACGGACTGCGCCTCGTATGTTCGACCACCGCGATTCCGGTTCCCGTCTCGAAGGCATTCTTCAGGATGCGACGAGCGTGATCGGGCGAAAAATGGTGAAAACCGGCAAACAAGGTGCGGAATCCGTGCAAATGGCCGGGAACATCCCGCGCATCCACAGGCGTGTTGACATGGCCAAATCGGGCGTTACGCCTGCCGATTTCCGTATAGGTGTCGGCATGCGGCGCGATATCCGTGAGCGTCGCGCCACAGACCATCTTCTGTTCCGCTTCGATTTGCGCAAGAATAGGTTCCAGATGCGTTCCGCTGCCGGAACACAGATCCACAATACGCCGGCAGCCGACATGCCGCATGGCGCGGCCCAGCGTGGAAACGGCGGGCCGATAGAACCCGATCAATCTGTTTGCCGCGCCCAGATAGTCCGTCTCCATCTTTTTGAAGCGGTCCGGCCACCAGGCCTGATCCATCAGCTCGAACAAGTGCAACCGTTTCATGGCAAGCGCCTCCTTTAACTTGCCATACAACAGGTCCGCAAGAGTGTGACGATTATTTTCAGGGGAATCGGCAATTTAATGGAAAAGTGTTGTTGAACAGAAAAAAACGAAGGAAATAAAGGGCGCTAAACGTCGCATGGGCACAAACGTTCGTAATCGATGCGTCATCAAAAGGAGCCGACGAGGACGTCGGCGTTCCCGGGGGCTCCGTCTGCCGGACATAAATCGCGGCTTGTCCTTCCGGCGGCGCGGGGGAAGCGGTACGCCCGTGTCACTTGTGATGGCCGTCCAATGAATTACTGCGAGCTAAGCCGAAAGCGGGTTGTCGGGGTCCTGTTCCATGCAAACGCGCAGCGCGCCGCGAATGCGTTCCAGGGCCTTGCGAACGGCGGCGGCCTTGGCGCCGATCTGGCGGGCAATCTGGAACGAGTCTTTGCGTTCGTAATAGTGCATGGCGAGCAGCGATCTCTGCTTCTCCTTGAGTTTTTCCATGCAAGAGGCCAGTTGGCTGCGGCGCTGCTCCAGTTCGTCGTGCGCTTCGTTCACATCCTCTTCGATTTCGCTTACGTATTCGCGGAATTCGTTGAAACGGTCCTTGTCCCGTATGTTCGTCCGCCAATAATCGGCGGTCATGTTCCGGACAATGGTGCGGAACCAGGGAAGAAAAGTGCGGGCGGGTTCGTACCGCGACAGGCTGCGGTACACGGCCAGATTGACGGATTGGGCCACATCCTCGATGTCCTTCTCCGGCGTGCCGCGCAGATGCAGCAAGGCGAACAAAGGCTCATGCAGGGCGCGGATCAGCGCCTCGGCGGCGGCCAAATCGCCGGTCTGCGCCTGCAAGGCCAGCTTGTCGAATGTTCGATCGTCGGATTGCATAGGAATGGTTTCAATCGAACGTCAGCAGTTCCCGAACAACAACACGATGAATCAAGGCTCGTCCCTGAAGGGCCTGAATGGCAGGGAATATCCTGAACGAGCCCGTGATCTTGTTTCGGCGAATCAGGTGGCCGTCTATCGAGTAGAAAAGCCATGCGCCCAGTTCCCTACTGTCGGAAGCCTTGGGAGCATCATTTGCCTCCACGCGAAAAACAGACCACCGCTTGATCCTAATCAAGCGGTTCATCGCGGAGTCACCGATAAAGAAATCGCTCGAAATGTCCATGGCATGACCTTGTCCAGGCACAACAGTACCAGGCACAACAGTAACGGTTGCGCCTTGAAACAAGAAAATATCGGCTTCAAATGCGAAATTCCGCGGGAGTTCGAACCCGCGCGGCAGCATAGTCGGCACACCGTCCGCCACCCGGCCTGGGCTGGATATCTCCATGATTCCCGCTTGGGCGCCGTCCTTTTCAATTTGTTTCCAAATCGCCAATGGCGGAAGCGAGTCCGGGTAGGGCAGAACGTCCCCGTTGTCTTTGAGAAGAACCGGCTTCCAGCGGCCGATGCCTTCGGCGAAATCGTCCAAGAACAGAATGTCGCCGTCTACGGTCAGGCCGGGTTCGTAAGCGGCAAGAAACAGTTCGTCCCGGTCCTGATGCGCCATGGCGCATTCCCCGGCAGCCACCGGCACGGATACGTTGTGGCGTACGTCGCGAAAGCGGACATGACCCTCGATGACACGCAGACGTGTATGGGAAGCCGACGCCATCATAGTGAATTGCGTGCCAACAACGTCAGCTTCAGCCATGGGCGATGCGAAGCGAAGGGGGCGGACGCTGGATCTGTCCGGGGAAACGGAAACCTGCGCCCGACCAAACGATAGGGCATACTGGTTCGGGTTCACGAGTTCGAACCGGCTTGCGTTTTGCAAGCGGGTGCGAACGGCGCCGTTTTCTGTTTCAATGGCAATTTCGCCCGTTTCTCCAAGAAAAACAATGTCGCCGAAATACAGAGAGCTTTGCGATTGCATCGGAATGCGTTCTTTGCCGCGCAGGACCCATGCATTGGCTTCTCCTTGAATCGCAATAACTTGTCCGGCCAGTTGCGGTCCGCGCAGATTCGAATGCCATAGCCAGATCCCGAGGGCAGCCAGCAGACTGGCTGCCGCTGCCAGTGCCGGCGCCCACAGCAGCCGTCGGCCCCGAGTTTTGTGGCGGCGAACAGTGCGGGAAAATCTTTTCACAAGCGCTTCTTGTTTATGCGGATGAGTTATGGATTCGAGCGCGGTTGCGACAAAGGAATCCGCTTCATGGCGCACGCCCTTGAGCATGGCATCGAACGCATAGGATTGCGCAAGAATACGGCGCAATTCCTGCGAAGAGCGTGCCGCCCGCACAACCGTGTTTCGGGTTGCGGCATCCGCCGTGTCTTCCATACATTGCTGGAGCGCATCTTTGAACTGTTCGGTGTCCATCGCCGGATCATCCCAAGTTTGCGAGGAATCTCGCCGGTGCGAGTTCCTGCCCCGAACGGCACTTAGATAAGGCCCTTTTTCGCAAACGAAACCGTTTTTGCGTGCCGTTCAATTTGGTTTCACTTTGCTATTCGACAGCGGATGCTGACTGTGACATATTTCCAGCGAGATAGCGATTTTTTTTCAAAAAGAGTGACACGATCAGGCGTTTGCTATCATATACCTTGTGAAAAGGCCAAGAGGAAAGCATGAACGAGCATGAAACCAACGAGCGGCGCGACCGGTTGCTGAAGGAAGCGTTCGGATACCGGGAAGCCTTGCTGACGCAAGCGTTCGGCATGCTGCGCGACTGGGCGGCGGCCGAGGATGCCGTGCAAGACGCGTTCCTGGTGGTGGTCAACAAGTACGAGACGTTTCGCGAGGGCACGTCCCTGCTGAACTGGGCTCGGCAAATTGTGCGCAACAAGTGCCATGAAACGATCCGCGCCCGCCAGCGCGAATTCGCCGTCGAGGACGAAGCGCTGGAACATGCCGTTTCGGACGCGCTGGAGGAGCAGTTGACCGAGCGCGTGGCCGAGGCGCTGGCCGCGCGCCGTCAGATTCTGGAAGCATGCATGGCGAAGCTGGGCCGTCCGGCCGTGGCCATGCTGGCCGGATTCTATGTGGAAATGAAATCGTGCGAGTCGTTGGGCAAGGCGTATCGCCGCAGCGCCAACGCCGTGCGGCTGGCCTTGTCGCGCGCGCGGCGCACGCTCAAGGATTGCGCGGAACGCAAAGCGGGGATGGTGTCGGTATGAACGCGCCGCAAGAGCTGTTCGAGAAATACATGGGCCGACGGCTGTCGAAGCGGGAAAAGACAGCCTTGACCGATTTGCTGGGCGAGGAAGCGGGCCGGGCCGCCTTTACGCGCTATGTCGCCGACTGGACCCTGATGGGCGAAGCGATCCGGCAGATGCGGAGCCTGGAAGCGGAACAGGAGAAAAGCCGTTCGTCCGTCCGTCGGTTTCCGTACCGCCAAACGCTAGCCCTGGCGGCCTCGCTGCTGATTCTGGCAGGCCTGTTCGCGATCCGAACGGTTCGCGGAAGGGATCCGTGGCTGGCGGCCATGCGCACGGAGGGCCGCATTTCGCGTATCGGCAACCGGTTTGTCACGGAAGCGGAATCGTATGGCCGCCTTGACTGGCGGGACGGCACCCGGCTGGCCATGGGGCCGAACACGACCATCGAGATCGTCTTCCATCCCGAAACCGGCGCCGTGACGGTCGAACACGAACGGGGACTCCTTTACCTGGACGTGGCGAAACGGGCCGATCCGTTTCTCGTTCAATCTGGCCAAGTCGCTGTCGAAGTGCTCGGCACGCGGCTCGTGGCGGAATCCGAGAAGCTTGTGGCCGTCCTGCAGGGACACGTACGCATGCGCTGGAAGGATTTTTCGACCGCCGTCGAAGCCGGTCAGCGCGCTTTCTGCGAACAGGAACCGGGAACGGGATTGCCGCAACTGCGCGTAGCAAGCGAGCCGATGCGCCCGTCCGAACTGGGATGGCTCGCCCGAGTGGGCCTGGACCCGCACTCGCTCGTTCCGGACCCTGTACTCCCGGCGCCTGCTCCCAATGCCGACAACCGTCTGGATACCGGCTCCTATATTCTGTCCGATCAAGGCAACTGGACGTTCGACCGGCAGGCGGCGGGCGCTTTGGCCATCCGGCAGACGAATCCCAACGGCGGAACCATCGCCTTCGGGCCGCGCAACCGACGACGCGGTACGTTCGCGTTCCGATTCCGTCTGCTGGAACGGCCCGGACCCGATGCGGGCGTAGGGGTCGGCTTCCACCATGCGCTTGGCTCCGACCTGTTTCTGCTGAACCAAGCCATTCAGCCCTGGTTCGCATCGTACGATCGGTTCGTCCTGCGTTCGCATTTCGAAATCGGCGCGAACGATACGCTCGCCACGCTGCTGGAAGTCTGGCCCGAATCGCGACCGGACTTGAAACAAGAATTCCGTTTCCAGAAAACGCCTGCCAATTCGGCCATGGTCAAGCGGCGCGATCTTTGCCGGGTCGGCCTGACCGCGTATCGCTGCGCCATCGAGTTTCAGTACCCGATTCTGTACTCGGTGGCCTGGACAACCGGATCGAAAATCAACGCGCCCGATTCGCCGGATTTGATTGCGTTCTATTCGTTTCAGGAAGGGAGCGGAACCGTTGTCCGAGACATTGCCGGCATCGGCGAACCTATGGACATGACCATCGAACAGCCCCAGCATGCGCAATGGCTATTCGATGCCCTGCGCATTGCCGGGCCGGCCGACATCCGCTACCGGGGCGACGCCCCCCGGCTTCGGGAAGCCTGGAAGCGGCAGGGCGGCTTGACATTCGAATACTGGGTCCGCGCCCCGGAGGAATGGGACGAGCATACGCAAACCAATCGCGACATCCTTCTGCTGAGCGCCGGCGCCGCGCAATTGCGATGGCAAATCGCGTTTCGTCCCCAATCCGCCAACACGGGCCGGAACGCCACCGTGTTCGAGGACGCCGACGGTCGCGGACTCGTCCGCTATGCGCCGACGAGCGATCCGAAAGACCTGCTGGAACGCCGGTTCGAACGCGCGATCGAGTTGCATCGGAGCCGCAGCCCGATCGGCGTGCACATCGCGCCGCCGTTCGAGAAAGACAACCCAAACCCTGTTCCATGGAAAGGCGATCTGCTCGCGCTGGCCATTTACAGCCGCCCCTTCACGGCGAAGGAGCTGCTTGCCGCCATCCGTGCGGATTGAGCCTGAAAAGAGCAGACAACCGCAAATAACACTGAGAACACAAAGACGGAGAACAGCTTGCAGTGATGCGCCCTACCACCGGATTGGTGTAGCCGTGAAACTGCACAACGGTTATTCTTTGCGATCTTTGCGCTCTTTGTGGCAAATCAAATGCTCCACTTAGGTTGAGAGGAACATCGTCGCCGCACGGGCTATTGGCCCAGACGGCCGAGCGCGTCTTCGGCTTCCCGAATCTTTTCTTCGAGATAGCGTTGACCCTGCGGGTTGTCGGTCATGGCGGCGTGTTCCGCGCGCAAACGCGTCAGATGGTCTTGCAGCGCGGGCGCGGCGGCAGGATCGTTGATGGCGACCATCGCGCCGACCACGCTGGAGGCGTACTCGTAGCCCAGTTCCGCGACGGCTCGCGTCAGCTCGGTTCGCAGCGCGGGCAGCGCGGCGGACGCGCGCAACGCGCCCAGCGTTTCCACGCAAGCGGTGCGAATGACATCGTGATGCCCGTCGGGCCGCGCGCGATTGGCTTCGAGTGTCGCGACAATGCGGGGAAGCGACCCGCCCCCCTCCATGGCGGCCAGGCTGCGCACGGCGGCCACGATCACGCGCGAATCCGCATGGGCCAGTTTCTCCCCCACAAACGCGGCGGCTTCGGGCCCGCGCGCATGCCGAAGCGCCTCGACGGCGGCGTAGTTCAGATAGGTTTCCTTGCCAGCCAACGCCTGGAGAATGGCAACCGAGCGCGCATCGCCGCTGCGCCCCAAGTCTTCCAGGGCTCGCAGCCGATCCTTGATCGGAACGGCGGGCGATTCAAGGCGCTCCAGTTCCGCCCGCATGGATGCGGGCCATGCCTGCGGTCGGCTAGGATCGAACTCTCCATCGGCCACCGAAGGGCTGGCGGGTCCATCGGGGACTTTGTCGTCGGGCGGCTCGGGAGGACGAACGGCGCGGCGGCCCGGCAAGGCGGCGTGTTCCTGTTCGGAATCCTCCACGGAAACGCGCTCGGCCAAGCGAACATCGGCGGCGGTCGGCTCCGTCCCTTCGTACAGCGAAGACGGCGGCGGCTCGGCAGACGGTTGGGCGTGGCGCAGAATCAGCCATCCCAGAACAACCAGACCGGCAGCCGCAATGGCGAGAATCCAGCGCAAAGCTATGCGTCCGTGTTTCCCCCGAAAAATCAATGGCAAAGGCATCGCGTTCAACTCCTAAAACGTCGTTAACTAGTTTCTATTGCGGAAAGCGGTCGGGACGGCTTGTCTCGCCGTAGTGGCTTCACGAGGCGGAAGCCCGACCCTCCAGCATCGTAAGAAACGCTTTGTTTGTAACGATGGAGGGAAGACCTCCCGTCTCCGCCCTGCGGGCTATGCCGTGGCAAGCCGTGTCGTCCGATGTGAAAAACAGATGGTTTGCTTGCACAGATTGTCATCCCGAGCTTGCGAGGGATCTCGGCGGAACGCCGCTACATAACGGGTTTTCGCGAAGCGAGATTCCTCGCAAGCTTCCGCCTGCGCAAGAAATAGCTACGGCGGGACACGCGGAATGACAGGCATAGCCAACCCTTTTCGGATGCCGTCTAATCAGGCGCTTGTTCGCGTTCTTTCCGCTTTCCGTCTGTAGGCGCGACCGGTTTGCTCTCGCAGCCCCGACCGTCATCGTCATGAAACGGCGACGGAGGCCCGTCGCCCTCCAGTCTCGTGAACCGGCCTGGAGGGCGGCAGGCCCCTGCCGCCAG
>SLKS01000145.1 GCA_007134465.1 Kiritimatiellia bacterium
CGGCTGACGCGCTGCCGCTCCTGTCGAGCATCAGGTCAGAGGCCTCGATGGTGCTGCCCGGGCTCAGCAGGACGGCCCGCTCGACGACGTTGCGCAGCTCGCGCACGTTGCCCGGCCAGCGGTAGGCCGACAGAATATGCAAGGCTTCCGGCGTCAGCCCCTCGATCGGCTTTTCGTTGCGGGCGCTGAATTCCCCGACGAAATGGGCGCTCAGCAGCGGAATGTCTTCCGCGCGCTCCCGCAACGGCGGCACGGCGACGCTTACGACATCCAACCGGAAAAAGAGGTCTTCGCGGAACGTGCCGTCCGCAACCATGCGTTTCAAATCCCGGTTCGTGGCGGCGATCAGCCGAATGTCGGTTTCCACCGTTTGCGTGCCGCCCACGCGCTCGAACGTGCGCTCCTCGAGCACCCGCAAAAGCTTGACTTGAACCGACAGGGGGATTTCGGACACTTCGTCGAGGAACAGGCTGCCGCCATCGGCCAGCTCGAACCGTCCGCTATGCCGCGCGATCGCGCCGGTGAACGCGCCTTTTTCATGGCCGAACAGCTCGCTTTCCAGGAGTGTCGGCGACAACGCCGCGCAATGGATCGCCACGAACGGCCCGTGCCGGCGCGAACTCAGGCGATGCACGGCATGCGCCACCAGTTCCTTGCCCGTTCCGCTTTCGCCCTGAATTAGCACCGTCGCCTGCGTCGGGGCCGCCTGGCGAACCGTCTCGAAAACGGCTTGCATCGCCGGAGAACTGCCCACCATTGTCTCGAGCCCGTATTTCTGATCGAGCTGCTGGCGCAACTGCCGGTTTTCCGTTTCCATTTCGCGTGCGCGCAAGGCGCGCTCCAGCCGAATCTCCAGATCGTCCAGATTCACAGGTTTGGTCAGAAAATCCTGCGCGCCATGCTTGACGGCTTCCACGGCGGTCTCGATGCTGCCGTAGGCGGTCAGCAGGAAACAGATCAGACCGGGCGCGCGCGCCAGCGCCCGCTGAATCAGCGTCAGTCCGTCCATGCCGGGCATGCGCATGTCGGTGAGGAGGATGTCCACATCGGCGTTTTCCAGAAGAGCGAGCGCGCGTTCCGCGCTGTCGGCCTGCCGCACCTCGTAGGTCGCGCCCAGGGCCAGCGCCAGTCCTTCGCGCGTATTCTTGTCGTCGTCCACCACAAGCGCCACGCGCTTGTTTCCTTTGGCTTTCATGATGCCTTACCCTTCGTCGTTCGTTGGCGCCGACTCGTTTGCGAACGTGTCGGCATGCGTTTCGGACCCGCGCGGCAGCAGGCGTACGCGGCGACGGGCCAGCGGCAAAAGGATCGTGAACACCGTGCCCTCGCCCGGCTTGCTTTCGATCTCGATCTGCCCGCCATGGTCTTGCACAATGCGTTGCACCACCATCAGGCCCAGGCCCGTGCCGCGCAGGCGGGTCGTGTAATAGGGCTCGAATATGCGGTTCAGATTCTCGCGCTCGATCCCTTTGCCCGTATCGGAAAAACCCACGGCCAAATAGGCGCCGGAAAGCGTCAGCGCCAGACTCAGCGAGCCGCCGTCCGGCATGGCCTGCAGGGCGTTGCGGATGACATTGAAAAAAGCCTGCTTGATCTGGTCGCGATCCATGCGAACTCTGGGCAGGGCGCCGGGTACGTCCAGCGACACGGCCACCGCCTTGTCTTCGATCTCCTGCCGGAACAAGGCCAGCGTTTCCTTCAGAACCGATTCGATGTCGTGCAAAGCCAGCTTGGGCTTGACCGGTCGGATCGCGCCCAGAAACTGCGTGAGAATCGTATCCAGGCGCTGAACCTCCGTTCGGGCCACCTGCAGCAGATCGTCGAGCCGGGCCCGGTCTTCGGAAGGCAGCGCGCGCAGGCCGCGACCCAGAAGCTGCAAGTGGATGTTCAGCGCATTGAGCGGATTGCCGATCTCGTGCGCCACGCCGGCCGCCAGCAGTTTCACGGCGTTCAACCGTTCCGATTCGATCATGTCGGCCTCGCGCACCCGCGAGGTCGTCACATCGCGCAAAATCATGATGACGCCGCCCGTCATGCTGTCGTCCGCCGCGTTGCTGTCCGGTTGGAACGGAACCAGATAGAAGCTGAGAAAACGGCGGACGGGGTAGGACGTTTCGATTTCGCTGGCGATCAGCTTGGACCATTCGTCGGCCTCCAGGCGCAGAATCCGGTCCCACTCGATGAAGCGCATGAAACGCGACACCGGCCGGCCGCGCGCCGAGTCGAAGGAGAACCCGAGCAACTGTTCCGCCGCCCGGTTCGCGTAGTCGAGCCGACCGTCGCCGGATACGACCAGCACCCCTTCCTGGATGGACTGGAAGATCGTTTCGAGCAGACCGCGTTCCTGGCTCAGCCGCAGGAAGTGCGCCTGGACGCTTTGCGGATCGAGCTTGTCGAGCCGCGCCATCAGTTTTTCGAGAAATCCCGATCTCATATGCCCATAGCCTTAGCAAACCATGCCGAAGCTTGTCCATAGCAGATTCCGAACGCAGCGATTCGCATTATGAGGCCGTCCCCCGCGACCTTGCGTCGCGGGAACGGGAGATTGGGGTGGAAAGGCGCACCTTTCCCCCCCAATCTCCGGCTCCTGCCGCACGAGGCGGCAGGGGGCCTATTCGCAATTAGAACTGCTGTTCCGAACGGATTCTCTCTTGACGGAAGCGGGGCGAGCCGCTAGGTTCGGGCTTGTTCCGTTCGGCGCCAAAGCCGGACGAGCAACGCGTGTGAACCATCCGCGAGGCCGACCAGCATGCATATCGCCATTGATTCCAGCCGTTCCGTACCCGCCGACCGGCAAATCGTTCAGGCAATCGCCGAACGCGTGCGCAAAGGGCGCCTCAAGCCCGGCGCGCCCCTGCCGCCCGAGACGGACCTGGCCAAGACGCTGAAACTCGATGTCGCCATCGTACACAACGCCTATCGGCTGCTGGAGCGCGACAAGATCGCCGAAACGGGCGCGGACGGACGGCTGACGATATCGTCCCGTCAGAACGTGCTGGCGCCGGGCCGCAAGGAACGCGCCATTCTGCTGATCGACACGCTGCTCGGCAAGCTCAAACGCATGCGCTTTTCCAACAGGGAAATCCGAACGCTCATGGACCTTCGCCTGCTTGAACTGGAGGAGCGTCTGCGAAATTTCGCGGTGGCAGGCGTGGACTGCACCCCGGAATCTCTGGCGGTTCTCGAACGGCAAATCGGCGGCCTGACACGCGCTCAAGTCGCCCGTTTTCTGCTCGACGATCTGCGCGACATGCGCGATCCGGAATCGCGACTGGGCCAGTTCGATCTCATTCTGACCACCCCGATGCATCTGGACGACCTGCGCGGGCTGCTGCCCCGCCTGAAGGATCGAATTCTGCCCGTCGTGATTTCGCCGGAACAGGGCACGATCATGGATCTGGCAGGGCTCGACGCAAACCGACGCATCGGGGTGGTCTGCGAAAGCGAGAATTTCGCGCGGCTCATGCGCGAAAAACTGGTGGATATGGGCCTGCCGGATTCGGGCATTCGTCATCTGTACATTCGCGACGTGGCGGGGCTGCCCGCGTTTCTGGACGAGACCGACGTCGTGCTCGTGCCGGCCGGCTTCGCGCTGCCGCAGAGCCGCGACCATGCCTCCGCCGTGCAGGCGTTTCGCGAACGGGGCGGCAACATCGTCACTCTCAACTATCAGATCGAACGCGGCTCCCTGCTGCTGGTCGAAGACCGCATGCGGGAACTGCTGAACGGATAGCGTCATGAACAAGCCTACTACGGTCGTGCTGGGCGTGATCGGCGCCGACTGCCATTCGGTCGGCAACAAGATCCTGGAAATGTTTTTCGCGGACAAGGGCTACCATGTGGTGAACCTCGGGGTCATGGTTTCCCAGGAAGAGTTCATCCATGCGGCGCTGGAAACCGATGCGCGCGCCATTCTCGTCTCCTCCCTGTACGGTCACGGCGAAATCGATTGCCAGGGCCTGCGCGAAGGATGCCGGGAAGCGGGACTGGACGACATGCTCCTGTATGTCGGCGGCAATCTGGTTGTCGGCAAGACTCCGTTCGAAACGGTGGAAAGAAAATTCAAGGCCATGGGCTTCGATCGCGTGTTCGGGCCGCACGCGAATCTCGAAGAAGCCGTCGCTTTGCTGGAGGACGACCTGCGCCGCCATGCGAAATCCGACTAGGCTGATCAGCATAGACATCGGCTCGACGCATACGAAAAGCGCGCTGTTCGAGCTGGACGGCGCGAACGGACGGCTGCTTGCCCGGCATGCGCATCCCACCACTCAGGAGGATTTGGGGCGGGGAGCGGGCGACACGCTGCGCGCGCTGCTTGGCGGCCGGAAAGACGACAGTCTCGAACGCCTGCGGGCGGACACGCCCGTGCGCCTGTCCTCGTCGGCCAAGGGCGGGCTTTCCATCGTGGCGATCGGGCTGGTTCCCGAGCTTACGCTGGAGTTGGCGCGCATGGCGGCCATGTCGGCCGGCGGCAAGGTGGTCGGCAGCTATGCCTATTCGCTCACCCAGGCGGATATGCGGGCCATCGAAACGCGCGCGCCCGACATTCTTCTGCTGGCCGGCGGTACCGACGGCGGCCATACCGACTGCGTTTTGCGCAATGCGGCGCGCATTGCCGAATCGTCCTTTTCCGGTCCCGTGCTGTATGCCGGCAATCGTGCGGCGGCCGATGAAGTCGCCGCGCTCCTGCGCCACAAGAGCCTCGCGGTGGCGGACAACATCATGCCGGCCATGCGCGCGGTCGAAATCGAACCCGCCCGTCAGGCGATTCGCCGGATTTTTCTCGAGCGGATCGTTGCCGGGAAAGGGCTGGCCCGCCTGGCCGAACAGCTCGGGACCCAGCCGCAACCGACGCCGCTCGGCGTCTTGCGGCTTGTGGAAGCCATACCCGCGCATGTTCCCGCATGGACCGATTTCTGCGTGGTGGATCTAGGCGGGGCCACGACCGACTTCTATTCCCATGCCGAGCCGCCCGTTGCGGACGAACGAGTCGTGATCAAAGGCGTTCCGGAGCCGCATGCCAAGCGAACCGTCGAGGGCGATCTGGGCTTGCGCGTCTCGGCGCCGTCGGTGCGGGAAGAAGCGCGCGAACTCGTCGCGACACGGTTGGCCGAACATCGGCTTGACGAAACGGCTTTGAACCGCTACATGGAAACCATTGCCGCCCAACCCGGCCACATCGCCGCAGGCGAACCGGACGAGACGCTGGACGGCATTCTGGCGGAAGCCTGCGTGCGCATGGCGCTGGAGCGCCATGCGGGCCGGTACGAAGAAGCGTATACGCCGCAGGGCAAGATTTTCGTGCAAACCGGGAAAGATTTGCGTGGCGTCAAGCGCGTGATCGGCAGCGGCGGCTTCCTTTCGGTTCCCGCCAACAGCCACTGGTTGCGCCGCGCATTCGCGGCGGTCGGCTGCCCGGGCCGAAGCGGGCTGCCGCTGGTTCCCGAAGCGCCGGCTTTTCACGCGGACCGGGCCGGCCTGTTCCCCTTGCTGGGAAATCTGGCCGACCTCTGGCCCGAAGCCGCCGCGCGCCTGGCCGTGGCGACGCTGGCCGACGCGGACGCGACGGCGCCGGGCCCGCCCGTAGACATTGCGACAGGACAACAGGGAGCGCATGTGCCATGACAGAAAACCGATGCCTTTCCGACGACGCCTTCGACACGCAACGCGACGCCGTGCTGAACACATGGCCGACCGGCGCCGGAATCCGTTTCGAGGACGGCCTCGCCGCGCAACGCGACATCCCGCCCGACAAGAGTTTCGCGGCCGCCATGAAAACGGCGCGCGAGCAAAACCGCATCTTGCTGCAGCCGCGCGCGGGCGTCGCCCTGATCGAAGAGCATGTCAAGCTGCTGAAATACCTGGAACAGGAAGGCGGCGCGGATCTGCTGCCGACCACGATAGACGCCTATACCCGCCAGAACCGCTACGAGGAGGCGGAGCGCGGCATCGAGCGGTCGCGCCAGGCCGGCACGTCGCTGCTGAACGGCTTTCCGGCCGTCAACCATGGCGTCGCCGGCTGCCGGCAGGTCGTGGAAGCGGTCGCCGCGCCGGTGCAGGTGCGGCACGGTACGCCCGACGCGCGGCTGCTTGCCGAAATCACGCTGGCCGCCGGCTTCACCAGCTTCGAAGGCGGCGGCATTTCCTACAACATACCCTACGCCAAAAAAGTCCCGCTTGCGCAATCCATTGCCGCCTGGCAGTATGTGGACCGGCTTGTCGGCCGCTACGAGGCGCATGGCGTTCGCATCAACCGGGAACCGTTCGGCCCGCTCACCGGCACACTCGTCCCTCCGTTCGTCAGCCATGCCATCGGCCTGATCGAAGGGCTGCTGGCCATCGAGCAAGGCGTTCGCTCCCTCACGCTGGGCTATGGCCAAGCGGGCAATCTCACGCAGGACATCGCCGCGCTGCTCTCCCTGAAGGAGCTGGCCGACGACTACCTGCTCGAACCGTCCGGCGGCGAAGCGGAACTGACCACGGTCTTTCACCAGTGGATGGGCGGATTCCCGGAAGACGAGGCCAAGGCGTTCTCGGTCATCTGCTGGGGCTCGGTGGCGGCCGGCTTCGCCCGCCCGCAAAAGATCATTGTCAAAACGCCCCACGAGGCCATGGGCATTCCCACCCGCGAAGCGAACGCGCAGGGACTCAAGACCACTCGCCAGATTCTGTCCATGCTGGCCGAACAGACGCTGGACGATGCCGGGCGCATACGCCGCGAAGCCGATCTGATCAAACGCGAAGTGGCCAACCTCATGAAGGCCGTGCTCGCCCTGGGCGAAGGCGACGTGGCCCGCGGCGCGGTGGCCGCCTTCGAAGCCGGCGTGCTCGACGTGCCCTTCGCTCCTTCCGTGCACAATGCCGGCAAGATCATCCCCATTCGCGACAACGAGGGATTCCTGCGCGTGTTCGCGAAAGGCGCGCTGCCGCTCGACGACGAAGTCATGGCCTACCATCGCGAACGGATTCGGGAACGCGAAGAGGCCGAAGGCCGACCCGCCTCGTTCCAGATGGTGACGGACGACATTTACGCGATAAGCAAAGGCAAACTGATCGGACGACCGCGATGAAGATACGCCACGCCCTTTTCGCTGCGGGAGCATCCGCCTATTTCTTCGACGACCAGCGCGCCATCAAGAAGGGCGCCGCCCATGACGGGTTCGCCTACCGAGGCAAGCCCGTTACCGACGGATTCACCGCCGTTCGCCAGGCAGGCGAATGCGTGTGCATTCAGCTCGTTCTGGACGACGGCTCCGTGGCCGGCGGCGACGCGGCCGCCGTGCAGTATTCCGGCGTGGGCGGTCGCGACCCGCTGTTCCTTGCCCGTCGCCAGTTGCCGTTTCTGCGCCGCCATATCGCGCCTCGGCTCGAAGGCATGGCCATGGGCCCGTTTCGCGAAATGGCCGCCCGCTTCGAAACGCTGGAGATCGGCGGACAACGCCTGCATACCGCGCTGCGCTACGGGTTGTCCCAGGCGCTGCTCGACGCGCGCGCGAAGGCGACCCGCAAACTGCCCTGCGAGGTTCTATGCGAAGAATACGGGCTGCCCGTCGTCGCCAGGCGCGTGCCGATCTTCGGCCAAACCGGCGACGACCGCATGAACGGCGCCGACAAGATGATCCTGAAACAAGTTGAAGCGCTGCCGCACGGGTTGATCAACAATATCCCCGACAAACTGGGGCGGCGCGGCGAAAAGCTCAAGGCCTACATTCGCTGGCTGGTCCGCCGCATCCGCGCGCTGCGCCCCTCGCCGCGCTATGCGCCATCGCTTCATCTCGATGTGTACGGAACGCTCGGCATCGCGTTCGAAGGGCGCCTGGAAAAGGTCGCCGACTATCTGGCCGGTCTGGAAAAGGACGCCGACGGGTTCCCGCTCTACATCGAGGGGCCGGTGGACATGGAAGGCAAGGCCCGCCAGATCGAGGCCCTGCAAGCCGTGCGCGAACGGCTCGCGCGCAAAGGCGCGCGCGTCAAGCTCGTGGCCGACGAGTGGTGCAACACGCTCGAAGACATCCGCGACTTCGCCGATGCCCGCGCCTGCGACATGGTCCAGATCAAAACCCCCGACCTGGGCGGCATCCAGAACACCGTCGAAAGCGTTCTCTATTGCCGATCCCATGGCATGGAAGCCTACCAGGGCGGAACCTGCAACGAAACGGACGTGTCCGCCCGCCTGTGCGTCCATGCCGCCCTCGCCGCCCGCCCGCAACGCATGCTCGCCAAGCCGGGCATGGGGTTCGACGAGGGCTATGCCATCGTCAACAACGAAATGCAGCGCGCCCTGCGCATCCTGCAAACCCGTTCGGAGCCCGCGCCATGACCCCGCTCAGCCTGCCCCGCCACG
The DNA here is from genome assembly GCA_007134465.1 of Kiritimatiellia bacterium. GTDB lineage: Bacteria > Verrucomicrobiota > Kiritimatiellia > UBA8416 > SLMC01 > SLMC01. The sequence goes on from SLKS01000145.1 coordinate 8,345, forward strand.
ATACGCTCGTCTACGCCGCCTACTATGCGCCGCGCGGCAGCCCGCGTCTCTACATGCTCGCCGGCGAACTCTCGCAACGCTATCTGCTGCCCACCGATTTGCTCGTCGGAGTGATCGGACCGGAGGGGTCCGGAAAGTCCACGCTGATCAAAGGGCTCTTCCCCGGTCTCGAACTCACGAACGACGACGATGGCGTCAATGTCAAGACCGCCCCGCTCTACGGCTTTTCGCCCGACGATTACTTCTCCGGACACACCTTTCACATTGACGCCCGCTACGAGCTGGCCTTCCGGCAGAAATACGAAATCGTGGACTGCATCAAGAACGCCGTCGCGCACGGACGCCGCGTTGTCATCGAGCATTTCGACATCATCTTCCCCGCGCTCGGCTACAATGCGCAAATCATTTTCGGGGTGGGCGAGGAAATCATCGTGGCCCGCCCTTCCGTCTTCGGGCCGCGCCCGGACAACATCAAGTCGGTTGTGGACCGGACCATCAAGTTCCGCCGCATGGCCCATTCCGCCGAAGACATCGCCTGGATGATTCTGGCTCAGGACTACCACTTTACACCGCCCATCTTCCATTCCGACGTCAAGCACGGATTCGTCATCCGCTTCGCCGAAAAGCCGACGATAGACATCGAAGAGCTCGAAGCGAAAGTCAAAGCCGTGATCGCCGCGGACATTCCGATCGGACAAAAAGGCGAACAAAAGATTGACGTGGGCGGAAATGTCATCGCCTGCACCGGTCCGCGCACCCATGTGAAACGGTCGGGCCAAATCGAGAATTTCCGGCTGATCAAGGAATACAAGCACGACCTCATCACCAACGAATACATGCTGGTGGGCGTTGTCGGCCAAAAGGAGACGGCCGGCTACGAAGACATCAACGAGGCGGGCCTATGACCGCTTTCCGCTATGCGCCCATGTTCCCGCTCGCGTCCGGACGCGCACGCTGGCGCCCGCTCGGCAGCGTCGGCGTGTCGCGCGTCGCCAGTCCGTTCGGACCCGTGGTCCGGGTCGAGCCCGCGCTGCTGCGCCGCCTGGCCGGCGAGGCCTTTCATGACATTTCCTTTTTTCTGCCGCGCCGTCATTTGCAGGCCATCGCCGACGTGCTCGACGATGCGGCCGCCTCCGAAAACGAACGGTTCGTGGCCCAGGCGCTCCTGCGCAACGCGGTCGTGGCGGCCGAAGGACTGCTGCCGCTCTGTCAGGATACCGGCACGGCCATGATTCTCGGCCGCAAAGGCGAACAAATCGTCACCGGCGCCGACGATGCCCGCGAGCTGACACGCGGCGTGCGCGACGTGTGGCAGCGCGAAAATCTTCGCTATTCGCAACTGATCCCGCTCGGCATGCTGGACGAGGAGAATTCCGGCACCAACCTGCCCGCGCACATCGAGCTGCTGGCCGAACGCGGCGCGGCCTACCGCTTTCTGTTCATGGCCAAGGGCGCGGGCTCGGCCAACAAAACCCGGCTCTTCATGGAAACCAAGGCCCTGCTCAACAGCGAACGCAGCCTGACCGATTTCCTGCGCGAACGCATTCGCGA
>SLKS01000367.1 GCA_007134465.1 Kiritimatiellia bacterium
GCGTTGCCCCCGGCTCTGTTGCATAACCCTTTCAGGGTTGGCGTTCAATCCTTCTTTTCGTTTTTTCGAACCACCGTTTCGCGCAAAGCGATCATGGGAATATTGATATTTGGCAATTATTTTGTTGCATGTTACCGTTTTTCCGTGTTTATTGACGGAATAGAGGGATTTCCACAAGGCACACGCTTTGGAGTTTATCGTTTGTCCCTGGATTGTTTTAACACCCGCTTCGCTCAAGAAAACGAAGTGTGCCGGGCCTCTTTGTTCCCTTCGTTATCTTCTGTTCAATTTCCTTTGGGTTGCGTACGGGTGAAGCCCGCCATACATTAATATTCAGAGAGGCAAACGATGCGAGCGAATGAACAATTGTTGATCGAGGTTTGGCAGGAAGCCTGCCGTCATTTGGAAATCGCGGAATCCTGCGCTCGATTTCGCAAGGCGTTGGCCCGTCATTTGCCGGTGGAACAGTTGCTGATCTTCGGGTTGAACGCCGAGGAGGACGTTTTGGATTCATTGGCCGCCTCGCCGCAAGTGAAACGACAGGGTTCCGGGCAGCGAGTGTTGACGCCGGACGAAACCGCCATCTTGCTTGCGTGGGCCGAGAACGGTTCGCCAGCCGTCTGGCACGGGTCCGCGCCTCCGCCGGAGGCTCGCTTGCTGCTGGATCGTCTTTCGCGCTCGGGCGTTTGGCTTGCCGTGCCGGTCACGGCTTCGGAGCGCACGGGTTTTGTCGCGCTGCGCGGCCGAGCCGGCCATGCGTTCGGGCCTGCGCACGAAACCATGGTTCGTGCGTTGCGCGAGCCTTTTGCCGCCGCCTTGCGCAACGATTTCCGTTTGCGCGAGTTGCAGGATCTGCGCAAGGCGGCCGAGGCGGAGAGAAGCGCGGCGTTGCGCCGTCTCGGCCGGGAAAGGATCGGGGGCGAGATTGTGGGGGCTCAGGGCGGCTTGCGTACCGTGATGCGGCGCGTCAAGCAGGTTGCGAAGGCGGACGTGCCAGTGCTCATCATTGGAGAGACCGGCGCCGGCAAGGAGGTGATTGCGCGCGCGGTTCACGAGCATTCGCACCGAGTTCAGGGTCCATTCGTTCGCGTCAACAGCGGCGCGATTCCGCCGGAGCTGATTGATTCGGAGCTGTTCGGGCATGAGAAAGGAGCCTTCACCGGCGCCGACACGCGACGCCACGGCTGGTTCGAACGGGCGGACGGCGGCACGCTGCTGCTGGACGAGATTGGAGAGCTTTCGCTGCCGGCGCAAGTGCGGCTGCTGCGCGCCTTGCAGGACGGCGAGATCAGGCGCGTGGGCGGGCACAAGGTCGTCCATGTGAACGTGCGCGTCATTGCCGCCACTCACCGGGATTTGCCCGGCATGGTTCAGGCCGGCACGTTTCGCGAAGATTTGTGGTATCGTCTGAATACGTTTCCGTTGGTACTTCCGCCTCTGCGCGAACGCAAAGACGATTTGCCGGCGCTGGTCGCCCATTTTTGCGAGCGGGCCGCCCGCCGCTTCGGCGTCCGCGTCTTGTATCCCGATCCGTCCGGCCTGGCCGCCCTGACGGCCTATGCCTGGCCGGGCAACATTCGCGAGCTGGCCTCGGTTATTGATCGCGCGGTGATTCTGGGCGAAGGCAAACGGCTGGAAATCGAGCGGGCGCTGGGCGGCATGGCTCCTTCGCCGGCCGCCGACACGGTTCGCGACGCGAACGCGCCCGCCGCGCAAACGGCCCCGGCGACGCCAGGCGCCGTCTTGCCTCTCGATGCGGCATTGCGCGCGCATATCGAATCCGTCTTGCAAGCGACGCACGGCAGAATAGACGGCCCGTTCGGTGCGGCGCGCGTTCTTCAGGTCAACCCTCACACGCTTCGGGCGAAAATGCGCAAGCTGGGCATAGACCGCAAAGCGTTCGTCCTTGCGCCGGAACATAGAAGGACAAGCCCGTAGCTTCCTGCCCACACACTTGGGTTGTGGGCGGAACGGCACTTAGATAAGGCCTTTCATTCGCAAACTCAACCGTTTTGGCGTCATTTATGGCGCGGTCCCAGGGCTTATTGCTTGTCCTAAAACGTCGTTAACTAAGCGCCATTCGGTTGTGGGCGCCAGTCTGCCTTAAACAGGTTCGGTCAAGCGCAAGCGTTCGAGCGAAGCGCGCAAATTCGGGAAACGGGAGAGCGCATCGCTTTCGTTCGCAACGGTTCGGATGACGCGCCAGAGCCGGGGACATGCCACCTTTGCTTGGCGCCAAACCAAGACGTGCGCCATTTGCATGGCCGCCCGCGTAGCGGCGCCTTGCGCCGCCACGTTTCCGTATTTTCGCATCGCGTTTCGGAAGCTGCGCGCAGCCGCCTCGTCGCGAGCGGCTGCGGCATGGCAGACGGCTTCTGCTAGCGCCCGCTGAACCGCATAGTCCGCGCAACCGGGAAATTGGTCGGGTGCGGGCGACTGCGTCCAAACTTCCATCGCTTCGTCGGGACATCCGCTCAGCGCCGCGCAGCGCACCCGCAACAGCCGAATCAGTGCGTGGCCAAGCGGATCTTCGTCGGGATCGGGTTCGGCGTCGTCGAGATGGCGATGCGCCGCCGAACGGTCGCCATCGTCTAATGCGAATTCGGCTTTCCGGAACGCCACGGCGCGCGCAACGCGTGGAGAAAGTGGCGTCTTGCCGGCGAATCGTTCGAAGACGGCGCGCGCTTCGGCGTCGCGGCCTTCGAATGCCATGATGTCGCTTGTCAGGCGGGCGGCCTCCACAAGCATGCCGCCTTTTTTCGTCTGGCAGGCTAGTGCAAGTCCTTTCTCGGCATCGCGCCGCGCTTCGGCCAGATGGCCGGAGTTCAGCCAGGCGTCTCCGCGCAACACGCGCAGCACGGCGGCGCTGTGCGGAGCGGAAGACTCGTCCTGCAAGGCCGTCAACGCGCGGGTCGCCTGCTCGCGCGCCTCCTCGAAACGGCAGGCGAGCAGGGCTGCGCGCGCGTAGCCCTGCAAAAACATGGATTCCGTGCGCAGCCCTTCCGTCTTGGCCAGCGCCATCGTGGTGTCCAGCCGTTTGCGCGCAGTGCGCACATGGCCGCGCGAGTAGTCGGCCACGAACAGATCGAAAGCCAGGTTGACGCGAAAGCGAGTGGTCCACGGCGCCGCATCGGATCGGACCGTTCTGCCGAGGGCGCGCCAGGCCCGCACCAGCAAGGCTCTGCCTTCGGCCTGACGCCCGCGATCCAATTCCATGCGGCCGCGGTAGCGAAGCAGCAAGGCTCTTGCCGTTGGCGAAGCGTTCGCCACGGTCAGCCCTTCCCGCAAGCAGGCGTCGGCCTCCCCGTGCCGTTCGAGAAAATGCAGCGCCACGGCTTCCGCCGCCCATGCGCGGGCGGCCACATCCGGCGCGGTCCGCAACGCGCGCGCCGTTTGCGCCAGTTGCACGGCCTTCTCGTACAAGGCGCAATTCCAGGCGCACAGCGAGATGTTCAGAAATATCTCGCTGCGGCGCTCGGGCGCGTAATGGAGCGGCAACGCCCGCAGCAGCTTCTCGTACATGCCGATCGCCTTGCCGAACATGGCGTTGCGCGCCAGCATGTCCGCATCGCGCGAAACGACATCGAGATTGAACTGCAGCATGAACAGCCAGTATTCCATGTATTGCAGATCGCGCGCGGTTTCCGGAACGAACGGTTCTCCCTCCGTCAGGCGGGCGTGCAAGGCGTTCAAACGCCGATCCGTCTCGCGGGCGTCCGCTTCGATCCCGGCAATGTCGGGCGCACGGCAGCAGTACCAGTGCATGTTGGTTTCCGATTCCCTGTCTCCGAAAGCCTGCCGATAGAGGGCGGGCGCACCGGTCAGATCGAGACGCAGCAGCACGCTGGGCGCATTGGACGCATCGGGGTCGGGTTTGAGATCGCCAATGCGATCGAACCGGAGCGCGCGCGTATAAAAGGTCTCGTGATGCGGTTCGACCAACACAACGAAATCGGTCGCCCCCCTGATCGGGCCTGCCAGCAGCCAGGCCAGCCGGAACAGGCCGCGCAGCGCACGCATGCCCCGACTGCCCATGGCCGGATGTACGGACAGACGGGAAATTTCCGCCATGCGCCGCCCGTTTTTGCGCAGTGCGCCCAGTTCTTCGCCGTACAGTTTCTCGGACGGCAAGCCCAGCGCCCCGTCGAAAACAAGAGTCAGCGTAGCCTGTACCCGTCCATCCTGCAGCGCAACCAGCACCCGCGTCTCCGGCAAGGCGTCGAACAAGTACAGGTAGAGTCGGTGGGCATTGTCGCGGCAGTAGCCCTGCCGAACATAATTGTCGTAGGCCAAGTGCGCGGCGCCCTCGATGTCATCGCGCGATTCGGCTATGGCATAGAGCAGCGGGGCGTCCAAGAAAGTCTCCTGGCAAGGAACAGTGAATACGGAGCGATCATCTGGCATTCATACTCCGTACAAGCTTGCGAGGCAAGCGCAAAGGGCGGGACGAAAATGGCGCTTAGTTAACGACGTTTTAGGACAAGGAACAAGCCATCGGACCGCGCCATAAATGACGAATGAGCCTCCTTCGCCCTGCGGGCTTCCGCCTCCGCAAGAACAGCTACGGCGGGACAAGACGGCGACCAAGCGAAATACCCACATGTCGCGGCGTAGCGCGTAGCGCGGAGACGGAAGCACGAAGGAAATCCTAAATCCGAAATACCGAAAAAGCGTGTTTCTCCTTGTTTTGGGTCTAGGCGCGCAACGCCGCTGCGGAGACGCAGGCGCCCACGTCGAGCAGAACGATATCGGGCGCCGCCGCCACCGGCTTGCCGGCCAGCAATCGGACGGCGGCGGTGGTCATCGCGGCGGCCGTCGCATAGGCGCCCGCGCCCACTTGCGGAGCCGGACACGGCTTGCCGTCGGCCATGTGGCTCAATGCCGTCCATGTGACCTCCACGAAATCGGCGGGCAGCCGATCCGCCAAGCGTTCGAGCAAGGCGCGGAACACGAGCGGATACGACGCGCCTTCGACACTGCCTTTGGCCGCCAGCCCGCCCATCTCGCGCAAGGTGGCGCTGTGCGGCGTGAAGACCGTGACCAGTGCGCCCCAGCCGATGGAGAAGGCTGAAATCACGGTCTTTCCCTGGCGACGCGCCTCGTCGTGCAAGGCGATTATAGCCGGCAAATCCAGAAAGTCTATGGTGTCGAACACCAGATCGGCCCGTTCCACGGTCGCCGGCGCCGTATCGGCCGCCAGCCAGCCATGACTGGCCCGCACATCCGCATCCGGATGGATTGCCTTCAGTCGTTCGGCCAGACACGCGACCTTGGGGCGGCCCACGTCGTCGGCCGTGTAGATTTGCCGGTTGAGATTGTGCGTGTCCACCACGTCGCCATCGGCGAGTTCGAAATGTTCGAAACCGGTACGCAAGGCGACTTCCGCCGCTACGCTGCCCAGCCCGCAGCCGGCGATCAGCAGCCGGGTCTCGCGAATGCGGCGTTGCAGGTCGGCGGCGATATAGCCGGCATTGCGCAAGGTCAATTGCGTGTAGTCGCTCATGGTCGTTTCTCCTTGGCAATCATGCCACGTCCAGAACTATTCGAAATCTGTCATCGCAAACGGCGAGTGAAATACGGCTTGCATCTTTTGCCCCTGCCGCCCATACGGAAACGTTATCTTTCCGACACGTTTGTCGGACGGGATCAGATCGAGAATCCGTCGCCATTCGCTCACATCTGGAATGTCGTCCGCCGCCACGGATTGGATTCGAATATGCGATGTATAGAGCGGGCCGGAAAAATTCAGCGCCAAACGCGGACGCTCGACTCCTTCGTACAGAAACACATGATGCCGCTCGAATTTGCCGGCGCTTCCGCGTGCCTGCCAAAGATCAACCGAGTCCTCGGTTACATAGGCGCGTACGCGAATGCGATGAACAGCGACGAGCCCTTTACGGACGGCGCTTGAAAACGCCTCGCCGCTGAGCATGGGGAAATGGACGCATGCCTGCGCTCGGTTCAGCACGACGGCGCTGCCGGCATCCATCGGGCCGGACAGGTCCGTCTGCGCAAATTTCTGCTCGTAGGTCACCAGCACAGGCAACTGTTCCAAGGGCACATTGAGCAAGGCCAGCACCTGATCGGATTCCGATTTGAGGTAGTTGGATACACCTTTTTCGCCGGAAACCGATTCCCATTCGCCGGCCGTCGCGCGCCGCCATTTCCCCTTATGCACTTTGAACACGGCCGGATCCGGCTCCTCGCTGAAATCCCAGTAATAGTTGGCGGGCCAGGGGGTTCCGATGGGAACGGTCTTAAGCTCGCCGCCGGGAACGACCATCGCGTACTGGCCTGCGGCCACGCGTACGGTCACCGCCTTGCGTAGGTCCGTGAAGTCCAGTGCGCCTTCCCGTACGGTCAGCCGCGAAGACTCCGGTCGCGCCTCCAGTTCGAAACGCGTGCCAAGCACCTCGGCCCGCGCGCGCGCCGTTTCCCAGACAAGCCGCCGTTTCACCTGCTGCTGCGCCTCCACCGCCACGCGGCCGGAAGCCAGGAAGAAGCGCTCCGAAAGGCTTGTCAAAGTCACGTCCGTCACGGCTTCCATGCGCACGCGCAAGCCGATGGCAGGCGCCGCCAATTCAACGGCCGATTCCGGTTCGGTACGCAGACGGTCTCCCTGTTGCAGGCGCATGCCTGCCACGGCCGGCAGCCGGCGTACAGGCGCGCCATCTCGTTCTACGCCCCAACCGTCCTCGCCCGCCTGCCGCTCCACACCCCAGCCATCCTCGCCCGCCTGCCGTTCCACGCCCCAGCCGTCTTCGCCCGCGCGCAGAACGTATGCCTGGCCTAGCAGCGACTCGATGCGCATCTCCGCCACGGCCTTGTCTCCGGCCATGTCGCTGTGCAACCGCCACAGGCCGAACACCAGCAACGCGCTTGCGGCGGCGGCGAGAGCCGCTGCCACCCAACGCCGCGACCAAGGGCTGGCATTCCGGCGCGGGCTCGAACGGCCGCGTTTCCTGTTCGCGTCCTTCAGGGTGTGTTCGTCTGCGTGCACATTCGTCAACAGCGCATCCTGTCCCGACAATTCCACGAACAGTGCGGCCAGTTCCGGTTGCGTCCGGATCAGTCTGTTCAGGGTGCGGACGCCTGCATCGTCCAGCATGCCGTCCATGTACAGATAGACGTTTTTTTCGAAATCGGCCGCCGTCATGACAGATCTCCTTCCAGCAGTTCCCGTTGCGCGCACAAACGCACCGTGTGCCGGATTTTCGCCAGCATGACTTGTATGGAATTCGCGCTGGTCGCCCATTTCCTGGCTAAGACATCGAACCCAAGCCCTTCCCCGTAGCGCATGGCCATGAGTTTTCGCGGCTTTTCCTTGAGTTTCTGCAGGCAACGGGCCAGCGCCGTTTCGCGTCGTTCCCAGTAATCGGGCTCGTCGTCCGTTGCCGAGTAGACGGCCGCCACCGCTTCGATCGTGTCCGGTTCCAAGACGACAACCAACGCGCGCCTTTGGCCTTGTTCTTCCAGCGCCTTGCGTATGCGGCGGCGGGCGATTTCGCGGATCCAGGCGCCGAAATTCGTGCCCGGTTCGAACGTGTCCAGCTTCTTGAACGCGATCAGCGCGGTATCCTGCACAATGTCGTCGGCCAGATCGCGTCGCCGCACAATGGACATGACGAAGGCGAACAGCATGCGCTGATGCCGCAAATGTTCGCGCAGAAATTCTTCCTGATTCATGGTTCCTCCTCTGTCGAGATATCCGTTCGGCTACCGGCATATCCCGAAAACAGGGAAAACTTAACAAAAAACGCCTCGGAATCGGCTATAATGCCGCGGCGATCGCGCCCAGATCGTTTTCGGAGCCGCGCAGGGATTCGGGCAGGATGGCGGCGAAACTGAGCCGGTCGGGCCGCAGAACGGCGCGGGCGAGGGCCAGCAGGTCGGCGGCGGTCACGCGGGCGATGGCGGCGACAATCTCGTCGGGCGAAACGAACCGGCCTAGACCGACCAGTGTTTCGCCGAGCCAGGTCATCTGGTTCCCCGTGCTTTCCCAGCCGAGCTGGATTTGGCCGATCAGATAGTCTTTGGCCCGGCGCAATTCGGCGGCGCCGACGGGCTTTTCCTTGAGCCGCGCCATTTCGCGCGCGATCAGGCGCATGGCCTGAGGCGTCCGATGCCGATCCAAGCCGGCCGACACGGCGAAGAGGCCGGTGTCGTGCAGCAGTTGGGCGTGGGAATGAATGGCGTAGGCCAGACCATGTTTTTCGCGGACAATCTGGAACAGGCGCGAGCTCATGTTCTCGCCCAGCACGACGTTCAGAACGCGCAAAGCGAAACGGCGCTTGTCGCGGCGGCCGAAGATGCGCACGCCCAGCGCCACATGCGCCTGTTCAATCGGCTTGAAGACGAAAGCCGTGCGCGATTGCGGCACAGACGCCGTTGCCGGCTCGAACGAGGGCGCCGGGCTCGGCGACAGGTCGGCCAGAAAACGTTCGGTTTCCGCCACGACCCGCGCATGATCGGCGTTCCCGGCCACGGCCAGCACAATGTTGGGCGCGGTATAGTGCCGAGCCCTGAAATCGAGCAGGTCGTCGCGGCTTGTGCCGGCCAAAGTCTCGGGCGTGCCGGCCAGGGGACGGCCGAGCGGATGATCGCGCCACACGGCTTCGCTCAGCATTTCCTGCACGCGCTGCTGCGGCTGGTCTTCGACCATCATGATTTCCTCGAAAATCACGCCGCGCTCGCGCTCGATTTCGGCCGGATCGAAGCGGGAATGCTTCAGCATGTCGGCCAGCACATCGAGCGCGCGTCCGCGCCGGGCCGCCGGGATTCGCGCATACAGGCAGGTGCTTTCTTCCTGGGTGAAGGCGTTGAGATGTCCGCCGCAGCCCTCGATGGCCTCGGAAATGCGGCGGGCGGAGCGGCGAGCCGTCCCCTTGAACAGCATGTGCTCGATGAAATGGCTGGCGCCCGAAAGCCGCGGCGGTTCATGCCGCCCGCCTACGCGGACCCAAAGCCCCGCCGCCAGGCTTTCCACATGGGGCAACCGGGACGAAATCACCCGCAATCCGTTCGGCAATACGCTTTCGTTCACATCCATTCGCATGCGTCGCTCCTTCATCGGGTTGCGCGCGCTTCGCGGATCGCGGCCAGCAGTTCGGCTGTCGCCCGCGCGGGATCCGGCGCCGCCGTTACGGCCGTGACCACGGCGATGGTTCGCGCGCCGGCGGCAACCAGCTCGGGCACATGTTCGCGCTTGATGCCGCCCATGACCGTAAACGGAACGGTCAGGGCCGGCGCAATGGCCCGCAATCCGGCCAAGCCCAACGGCGGCATGGCAACAGTTTTGGTGCCCGTGGCAAACAGCGGGCCGATATTGACATAGGACGCGCCCGCCTGTTCGGCTGCCAACGCCTCTTCGCGCGAATGGGTCGAAACGCCCACGATCAGATCGGGCGCCAGCGCGCGCGCCTGTTCGGGCGGCAGATCGTCCTGCCCCAGATGCGCGCCGTCCGCGCCGGCCGCCAAAGCCACATCGAGCCGGTCGTTCACAACGAGCAGCGCGCCCGCGCGTTCGGTCAGGCGCCGCATTTCTTCCGCCAGCCGAAAGAGGCGCTTGCCGTCAAGGTCCTTCTCGCGCATCTGGACGAGGGTCGCGCCGCCGTCCAGCACGGCGCGCGCGACATCGAGCGGATCGCGGCCCGCGCACCATGACCCGGTGACCACCGCATAGAGGCCTGCGGCGGCGAACCGTTCCATCCGTTCGTCGTGCCCGGATTTCACAAGCATCGTTCTCCCTGTCACGTCCTGATTTCCGTTTGTCACCTCTTTGTCGCCAACCGTTGGCCGACACGCTTTGCACAGGGCAATCGAAGCAGTTTACGGCAACGTTTACGGTGGAGTTAGTTTCGATGCGGTA
>SLKS01000269.1 GCA_007134465.1 Kiritimatiellia bacterium
CTTGAGGCGGGGCGCGCATTTCACCCATATTTCAATATGCGAGAATCGCGCGCCCCGCCTCAAACGCCGCATCCGCAGACGTTTGCGCACTCTCGCGACGAAACCCTCGCTTATTCCAGGCTTAATCGCGGGCGAAAGCTTTTCCGACCTGGTTATTCCTGGCCGGCCGTATCCGCTTCTTTGCCCGCCTGACGGTTGCGCTGCCGTGAGCGTTCGGTTTGGCGCTCCCGTTCGGTTTGGCGTTCGCGCGTTCGGTGGCCTTCGCCATCGCATTTGCCGCTTTCGCATGCTCCTTTTTGTTCGCGGCGCTTTTCCCGAGCCTGCTCGCGTTCCTGCTTGCGAGCCTGTTTTCTGGCGCGTTTTCGTTCCCGGAAACTTGCGCGGGTTCGCGTCCGTTCCGTGTTTTGCTCGCGAACCTGTTGGCGCTCGGCGCGCCCCTCGCCATTGCCGCCCCCTCCGGCCTTGCCATCGGCCAAGACCGATCCGGCCATCAGAAACCCCGCCGCAGCCGCGACGGCCAACCCTGTTCCGATCCTGTTTCGACTCATGACTTCCTCCTTTTGGGGTGATTGCGCTTCGGCCGCGCGCCCTGCGGCGGCCTTCTTGCAGGATAGAACGCAGAGGCGCGGCGTTTATTGCATGCGGACAACAGAATGTTATTCGGCCGCACAGGCTCGACGGTTGCGGACTTTGACAGAATCATTGAGGACAGAATCATGTAATAATGTCGTTGACTTTCTTTTCGGTACGGCCGACAAAGGCAAGGTTCGCCAACGGGGTGTGTTGTCGTTTCGCGCAGACGGAGGGCATGGACGTCATGGGTGGGAAACAGCCTCGATCCGCCAGAGCAACGGGCATGCCTGTTGGCGGCGGACGTTTTCGCGATACGGAAGATGGCTTCCGCTCGATCGTGGAAGATACGCCGCTGCTGGTGTGCCGGTTTCTGCCCGGTTGCATCATCGAATACGCCAACCCCGCCTACTGCGAGTACTTCGGAAAAACGGCGGATGAACTGGTCGGCACGTCTTTCCTGATGCTGATCCCGGAGTCCGATCGCGGACGGGCCCTCGCCGCTGTCGAGTCGCTTTCGTTTCGGCATCCCGTGCAGACCATGGAGCATCCGGTCGCTGCGCCCGATGGCGACGTGCGCTGGCAGCGCTGGACCGACCGCGCGCTGTTCGACCGTCGCAAAAGGATCGTGGCCTATCAGGCGATCGGCGAAGACATTACCGGGCAGAAGCGGATGGAGGAGAAGATCGTTGCGGCCAGTACGAAAGAGAAAAAGAACCTGGCCCGCGACCTGCACGACGGTCTGGCTCAGCAACTGGTCGGGACGGCCTGTCTTTGCCAGGGGCTGAGAGAGCGGATGCCAACGGTTGCGTACCGAAAGGCGTTGGACGAAATCGCGTCCGGTCTGCGTCAATGTCTGGATCATGTGCGGCACATTGCCGGCGGACTGTTCCCCGTGGGCCTCGAAGAAGCGGGGCTGGGACCGCTGCTGCGGCAGTTGGCGAAGAGGGTTTCCGCCGTGTTCAAGGTGTCGTGCAGCGCGAGGATAACGGGCGTGCCCGAGGCGATGGACATGAACACCGCATCGCATCTCTATTTTCTGGCGCAGGAAGCGGCCATGAACGCCGCTCGACACGGGCGCCCGCGCCGCATCGCCATCGTCTTGTCATGGGGAGCCCGACGCCTGACCGTGCGCGACGACGGGGCGGGCTTCGATCCGAAACGAATCGAAGGCGACAGTCTGGGTCTGCAAATCATGCGCTATCGCGCGAGCGCCATCGGCAGCGTTCTCGATCTGGAATCGAAAAAAGGGCGCGGCGCCCGCATCGCGTGCGCGTGGGGACCGGTGCGGCCCGCTCCGAGCGCCGTTCGCGCGGCGGCTTCGCGCAGGAGGGAACACCATGCCTGACCCGGTGAAAACCGTTGCGGATCAAGCCGAAACCGGCGCCGGCACGCCGCGGCCCTGCCGCGTGCTGCTTGTGGACGATCATCCGCTGATCCTCAAAGGCATTCGCGTTCTGATTGACGGGCAGTCGGACATGGTGTGCTGCGGGGAGGCGACCACCGCCCCGGAGGCGCTGGCGCAAGCCGCCCGTACCAGGCCCGATATCGTCGTGCTGGACCTGTCCCTGCCCGGAAACAGCGGCACGTCCCTGATTCGCGATCTCAAGGCGCGCCACCCGAACCTGCCGCTCCTGGTTCTCTCCATGCACGACGAAGCGCTGTATGCGGAAAAAGTCGTCCGCGCGGGCGCGCACGGCTATGTGATGAAGCAGGACGCGTCCGAGCGCCTGCTGGAAGGCATGCGCTCGGTGTTGAAAGGGGAAATCTTCGTCAGCAGGCAAGTGGCCTCCGCGCTCTTGAGTTCCATCGCGGGACGGGAAGCGCGGGGAACCCCGCGTTCGGGCGTCGCCTCGCTGAGCGACCGCGAAATGCAGGTGTTCGAGAGCATCGGCGCCGGCTTGACCACGCGCCAGACGGCCGAAAAGTACGCGTTGAGCGTGAAAACCATCGAAACCTATCGCGCGCATATCAAGCGCAAGCTCGGGCTGAAAACCGCCAACGATCTGATTCATGCCGCCGTACGCTGGACCGAGGCGGAATCGGCCGGCGAGACCTCTTAAGGCGGGCTGCGCCCGCAACCCAGAGGGCGGAGGTCGGCTATCCCCGAATCCGCCACGGGGCGCCAGCTGCATCGCCCTGCGGGACCCCGACTCTCCGAGAGGTCGGGGCAGCAGTTTTTCAAAGGAAAACTATTCCTTCCTTGCAAAAAGACAATCCGAAAACCCACGCTAAAGCCGGAAGCACCCCCTGTTAAGAGACCGACGAAGCAGGTCGTTTAGGTGTAACCACGTAAGAGCGAGTTCAAGTGTGCGATGAAGTGCGAGACGAAGAGACATGGGCTGCGACAAACAGTTGTGCCATGCTCTCCACGCCTCTATCCCCAACACTTCATCGCCCACTTGCTCCCACACTTCGTCTCACACTTGCTTGCTTACGCTTAAACCACCCGCTTAAGCGATATCTACAGGCCTGAAACAGTCCGTCATCCCGCGTGTCCCGCCGTCTTGTTCGCCGGAGCCCGAAGGGCAGAGGAGGCCATTGTCCATCAAAGGCGGAAGCCTGCGAGGGATCTCGCCGGAGGCGCAAAAGGATACATGCAAAAACGTGTATCTTCACCGGAAAGGCATTAAGGCGGGCTGCACCCGCAACCCAATGTGTTGGCCACAAAAACACATAAACACAAAAACACTTTTGCGTTTTTTGTGCTTTTTGTGGCTATTCCTCTGGAAAACATACACGCAAAAACGTGTATCTTTTTGAAAAAGGCTCTAAAGGGCTTGTCGCCCACATCTCACTACTCTCTTTCGCATAAGGGAATCCCCTATGCGAGAATCGGGCGTTCCCCGGCTGGCGCAAGAATGCGCTATGGCTTACAATGCACAGTGTTAATTCGTTAGCGCTTGCGATGTCAGGAGAGCATGCTATGGGCGCCGAACCGGAAATGTCGTTGAATCTGACGCTGTCGAAAGACCGGCTCTTGCTGTTGGCGAGCGGCGAGATTCCGCGCGATGCGCTTTCGGACGCCCGCGAGCGCGCGGCCGCTAAATTGCGGCAGATGGGCTGCGAGGACGAGACGCTTGTCGGCCGTGCTTTGTCCGTGTTCGACGAGGCCTGCGCGGCCAAGGCGGAATCCCCCGTTGTTTTTCGTGACACGGTCCTGCTGTCAGGCGATCCGCCGACCGAACCAGAAGACGCGCGAATCGAATGGGCGCGCGATTTTTTCCGGACGGGATTCAAGAGGGCGGACTCCGGCGCAGATCAGGTGGACTATCGAGAGCGCGAGGAGTATCTGTCGGTGGAGCAGGACGAATGGCTGGCCACATTTCGGCCTGCCAAGTCGGGCGAGCCGGGAACGGATGCGCTGGGTCGTCCGCTTGCGCCGCGCAAGCCGATTCCGCTGCGGGTGCGCGCGGGCGAGAACGTTCGCTACGAGGAGGAAACGTGTCGCTACTATGCGGCTATGCCCGGCCGCATCCGCTATGCGAACGGCGTGCTGGCGGTGGACAATGTTCTGCACGTCGGCGAAAGCGTGGGGCTGGATACGGGCAACATTCATCATCCGGGGGCGGTGACAATTCGCGGCGACATCGAGGCCGGCTCGAAAGTCGAGGCGGCCGGCGACATTGACGTCAGCGGCTGCATCGAGGATGCCGAGGCGATATGCGGCGGGAATCTTTCGGTTCACGGCGGCATCCTTGGCGAGCGCGCCATGGTCCGCGCGCAAGGGGCTGTGCGGGCGAGATTCATGCAAAACGCGCATGTGCGCGCGCAGGGCGACGTTTGGGTCGAGCGCGAAATTGACAATGCGCGCGTCCGCTCGCGCGGCGCGGTGACTCTGGCGCACAAGCGCGGCCGCATCGCGGGCGGCGCGGTCATGGCGCTGCGGGGCGTGACGTGCGAACAGATCGGCAGCGACGCTTCCGTGTTCACCCAGGTGGTTGCCGGAGAAGACTTCGAAATGGCGGAACGCGCCGAAACGCTCGAGAGGCTGCTCTGCGAACGGCGCAATTTGAGAAGCCAGGCCGCCAAGGGCGCCGATCATGGCGCGCTGCCGGCCGAGGCGGGAACGGCCGATTCCTTGGAAACGCTCGACAATCGCATCGCCTTGCTGGAAGCCGAAATGGCGCGGGCCAGCGAAACGGCTCGCATGATGGGGGTGGCCGAAATCCGGGTCGGAACCCGTGTCGCGGCGAACGTGCAGTTCAAGCTGGGCCGCTGCGTCTGGCATGTGCGCGAAGACGTGGCGGGTCCGCTCAGGATATTCCTGGATGCCGAAGGAATCTGTGTCGAGGGCCCGGCGTTCGAAGACAAGGAGAAACGCGTTGTCGGACTGGCCGACGCGAAGAAGGCCTCCTTCTGCCTGGCCGAGGCGGAAGGGCGCGAGGTGTATCTGATCGGAACCTTCAACGAATGGGCGCCCGCCCAGTTGCGCATGGTCTGGAAAGAGGGCGTGTATGCGATCGGTTTGCCGCTGGCGCCGGGCCGCTACGAGTACAAGTTCGTGGTGGACGGGGAATGGCGCGAGGATCCTGCCTGCCGCCATCGCGTGCCGAACGCTTTCGACTCCTTTAACAGCGTAATCGAAATCGAATAGCGCCCGAATGCGGAGGAGCGGATGACGGACGAGTCTATGGATGCGCGCCGCGAGCGAAACGCCGCCCGCATTCGCGAGGCGATACGGCGTCAGCCGCCCATGCCTGCGCTGTGCGGCGAGGTCGCCCGTCACATTCGCGAGCCCGCCGCCGATTTCGGCATGCTGGCGGAGGAAATGCGCCTGGATCCCGGCGTGACGATGAATGTGCTCAAGTTGGCCAATTCGGCCTATTTCGGAAGCAGCGGTCGCGTGGATTCGTTGCGTCATGCGTTTGTGCGGCTGGGCGCCCGGCGTCTGTTTCAACTGGTGGTCGCGCAGGGCGTAGCATCGCGCATGGCCACGCGGCTGGCGGGCTACGGCTTGGAGCCCGGCGCGCTGTTGCGTCATTCCCTGTGCGTGGCCATGACGGCGGAGGCTTTGACCCGGACGCGCAAGCTTGGATTCGAGGAAACGATCTTCACGGCCGGCCTTCTCCACGACATGGGCAAGCCGGTCATGGACGTTTTTGTCTCGGAAGCCGGTCCGGAAGCGCAAGCGCGGCTGCGGGACGAACCCGTCTGCTCCGAAGCGGCGGAAGCGGACCTGTTCGGCATTTCCCATGCGGAGGCAGGCGCGCTGCTGATGACGGAGTGGGGGTTCCCGGCGGATTTGGCG
Organism: Kiritimatiellia bacterium; assembly: GCA_007134465.1. Taxonomy (GTDB): domain Bacteria; phylum Verrucomicrobiota; class Kiritimatiellia; order UBA8416; family SLMC01; genus SLMC01. Next base: position 5,822 of record SLKS01000269.1, read on the forward strand.
GAAATCGTGCGGGCGCATCACCGCATCGCCGCAACGAAACTGTACGGGCTGCCCGCCCGCATGGTGCGGCTGGCCGACGGCTATGCCGCCTCGCGGGGATTTGGCGGCGGACAGGAAGCCGCCATTCGCGACAGTCTTGCCGAAGACGAGGCGGCGCTGGGGGTGGCCCCGGCCGATTTCGAGAAGCTGACCGAAGGCATCCCGGAGAAGGTGGCCGAACTGGAGGCTGTTCTGGCGCCGGAATAGAAGGAACGGTTCGAGGAAAACAGAACGCAGACAGGGGGGGATCGTCGGCTATACGGCGGTCGGGGGGACACGATGGAGGGTTCGGGGTATAGCGAGGGGTTGTTTTCCGAAGACCTGGCCGCGTTCGCGGCCGCTTTGCCAGTCAACGAGTGTTCGCATCGCGCGCCGGCGCCGGTCTGCAACGTGCAGTACGGGATGTTGACGCGCGATGCCCGGCACATGGACTCCGTGCCGGCCGCGCGGCGCGCGCTGTTCGCTGTCGCGCTCTATGCCCATCTGCTGGCCGAAAGCGTATTCGCGCGGCATTATCCCGCATTCGATCCCGGCCGGATTCTGGCGCGCAGGTTCCGTTTCACCGGGGATTGCCCTTTCGGCTGTCGCAACGCGTTGCCTCCTCGGGACGCATTGACGGCGGTGAACCTGTCCCCCAGCGGCGAGGACCGTTGCCCGCGCGCGCCCATACCGATCTGGGACGTGTTCGACGACGTGTTCGACGCTTTGGGGCGCACATGGCGGGAGCGGCTGCGCGAGCGGGCGCCCGAGATCGAGCCGACGGAATTCTGGAACCGCTGTCTGGCCGACATGGTGTGATCGGAACGGCAGCAAGATAACGTTGCTCTTGAGCATTCCGCAATGGCAGCGGACCTGAAAGAGCTTTCGAAACATATGAACGCAGTCGAAGAGAATGTTCGCATGCTGACCCTTCAAATTGCCCGCGCGGTTGGAGGCGGCGTAAGCCAGGAGCAGGGCAACTGATTTCGCGGAATGTTCTCCGCGCCCTCCGTGCCCTCCAGCATGCCACGCCGTAGGCTTTGCGAAGGCGGGCGTAGCGGGTGGTGAAAAAAGAGATTCAACCACGGAGGACAAGTAGCTCACGGAGAGAAGACGAGCGAAGACTGACCCCGCGCGCTCGGAAATTCCGCCCTTGCGTCCGGCCTGATATTTGCTATCTTTTCGCGTCTGCTATGACGTGATTCGGGAAACAGTTTTTGCGGTGGCCATGGGCGGCCGGTTGCGAGCGGCCGCCATGGAGAGGCGCAGTCCATGCGAACCTTGCCTTTGTTCGACGAGCCGTTTCTGCGCGCCCAGTGGGACGACGAGTTCCAGGCGTTTCGCGACAGTCCGGACGCCGCCGCGCTACTTGCGCGGCTGCGCGCCTGGACCGAGCGCGAGCTGCTCGCGGAACGCGCCTCGGAAACGGCCTTCATCCAGCGTTTCTTCGTCGAAACCTGGGGCTACAGCCTGCAGGGGCATGCCTCCGAAAGCGCCGCCTATACCTGCCGCCCGCAATACGACGTGGCCGGCGCCGGCCAGGCCGGCGGCCTCGGCTTCGCCGACCTGGCCCTGGGCCGGTTCGGACCGGACGGCGACGGCGTGCCGCAGGTCCTCTGCGAATTCAAGGATATCCGGTCCGGCCTCGACGCGCGCCAGGCCCGCAAGCAGAACCACCGCTCGCCGGTGGACCAGTGCTTCGACTATCTCCAGGCCGCCTGGCGGAACCGCGACCGCGACACCCTGGTCGAACCGGCCTGCGCCATCGTGGCCGACATGAACGAGTTCCGGCTCTACGTCCGGCGGCTCGGCCGCGCGCAATGCCAGCGCTTCATCCTGGCCGGCCCCGGCTCCCCCGACGAGCCCGCCCTCGTGTCCGACCATCCCGCCGCCGCCTTCCGCCGCTTCCTCTTCTGGCGGCTGTTCCGGCCCGACATGCTCCTGGCCGAACGCGGCCCCGCCCGGCTCGACCGGCTCCTGCGCGACCAGGTCACCCGCGAAAAAGCCATCGAGAAGACCTTCTATCGCGAATACCACGACTACCGCCAATTCGTCTTCCGCTCCCTGGTCGAAGCCAACCCCGGCTTCGCCGGCACGCGCGGCCGGCTCGTGCGGCTTACCCAGCGCTTTCTCGACCGCTGCATCTTCGTCCTCTTCTGCGAAGACATGGGCCGCGTCCTGCGCTATCCGCCCGAACTCCTGCGCGACCTGCTCGCCGAAGAAAGCCAGAGCCGCTTCTACAACCCCGACGGCTCCGGCCCCTGGGACGCCATGCGCGCGCTCTTCCGCGCCATGCGCGACGGCGGCCCGTTCGGTCCCCACGCCCTCGACCGCTTCAACGGCGGCCTGTTCGAGGAAGACCCCGAACTCGACAACCTGCATATTCCGGCCAAAGTCTTCTGCGCGCCCGGCCAGGCCACCCGCATCCTCGATCATCCCCGCACGCTGCTCTACTTCTCCGGCGCCTACAACTTCGGGCTCGCCGCCGACTCCGGCCACCGCGCCATCAGCCTCTACACGCTCGGCCGCATCTTCGAGCAATCCATCACCGAACTCGAGATCATGGAAGCCGAAGCCGACGGCCGCGTCTCCATCAACCGGCTCACCAAGCGCAAATGCGACGGCGTCTACTACACCCCCGAATGGATCGTGCGCACCATCGTGGACACCGTCCTCGGCGGCCGGCTCGACGACATCAAAGCCGAACTCGGCTTCCCCGATCTGCCCCCGCTCGACGATGCCGCCCTGGCCGAATACCGCGCCTATCGAAAAGACCGCCGCCGTTCCGCCCGCGTCGCCTCCGCCCATCTAGCCTTCCTGCGCGACTACCGTTTCCGGCTCGACCGCCTCCGCATCGTGGACCCCGCCTGCGGCTCCGGCGCCTTCCTCATCCAGGCCCTCAACCGGCTCGTCGAGGAATACCGCTGGGTCGTCGCCGAACAGGAACGCATCGAAGGCCAGCGCGGCCTGTTCGATCAGGACGAAATCATCCGCTCCATCCTCGCCCACAACATCTACGGCGTGGACATCAACCCCGAATCCGTCGAAATCGCCAAGCTCGCCCTCTGGCTCCATACCGCCGCCCCCGGCAAGCCGCTCTGCGCCCTCGACAGCAACATCCGCTGCGGCAACAGCCTTGTCGGCCCCGACTTCGCCGCCTTCTACCGCCGCAAGCACGAGACCCTCTTCGAGCAAGCCGACGAAGCCGAGCGCGAACGCATCAACGCCTTCGACTGGCACGCCGCCTTCCCCGACGTCTTCGCTCACGGCGGCTTCGACTGCGTCATCGGCAATCCCCCCTACATCAAGCTCCAGCACTTCCGCCGCGCCCAAGCCGACATCGCCGACTACCTGCTCGAAGCCACAACCCAAGCCCAACCCGCCCCCTACCAGACGTGGCATGGGCGTCCCGCCCATGATCAAACCCAGCACGAGCCTCCCGCCCCTGTTCAGACGTGGCATGGGCGTCCCGCCCATGATTCCCATCCCGTGGCACGGGCGTCCCGCCCGTGTTCCCAGAACACCCCCCCACCACCCGCAACAATTCGCCCCCTCTACGAAAGCGCCCGCTCCGGCAACTTCGACATGTACCTGCCCTTCCTGGAAAAAGGCCTGCGCCTGCTCCGGCCCGAAGGCCGCATGGGCTACATCGCCCCCAACGTCTGGATGGTCAACGAATACGGCAAAAACCTGCGCGCGCTTGTCCGTCGCACCCGCGCCCTGGAACGCTGGCTCGACTTCAAGAGCTACCAGATCTTCGACGAAGCCATCACCTACACCGCCCTCCAGTTCTTTCGCGGCAGCCCTGCCGACGCCATCGCCTGCGCCTTCGCCCCCGACGGCAACGCCTCCGCCATAGACTGGCAAAAAGCCGACCGCATCCCCTACGACGACCTCCCCGAAGACGGCGCCTGGACCCTGGCCCCGCAAGCCGAACGCAAACTCATCGAACGCCTCGGCCAAACCTGCAAACCGCTCGGCGAC
>SLKS01000371.1 GCA_007134465.1 Kiritimatiellia bacterium
AGTTGCGCAGTTTTATGGCCACACCAATCGGGTGTTAGGGCGCATCTCTGCAAGCTGTTCTCCATCTTTGTGTTCTCTGTGTTCTTTGCGGTTATCTGCTCTTTCCAGGCTAAAACAGTCTGTCATCCCGAGCCTGCGAGGGATCTCGCCGAAGGCGCAAAACATACACGCAAAAGCGTGTATCTATTTGAAAAAAACTTTAATAGCATCCTCCATGATTCTGTCCCAATGATTCTGTCTTCAACAATTCTGTCTTCGTTGATTCCGTCCAAGTCCGCATCGCTCTCGCCTGATTTACGGAACGGCCTGTTCGCACTTGCCTGATCGTCCACCATAAGCGTCGCCGTACGCGTCAACCGATCTTCCCTCGTTCCGGTCGACACGTACGGCAACCAACCTTCGCGCAAGCGCTGCGGCGGGCACGCGCGTACGGATCACGATTCCCTCGCGCCATTTGTTTCCGGGTTCTTTCGCCAACATCCGTTGCCCGAACGATTGGCCGTTGACATGCGGCACGCGCATGGGTAGTTTTCCCGGAAATTTATTCGCGAGATCTCGCACGCATACAGAGGCGAGCCGCGAGAGAAGGCATCCTTTGTCAACCCGATGATTCCGCATGCAATCGTCCTTGCTTGAAACTGCGCGCGCGCAATGGACCCGGCGGTTCGCCGGCGGGCCGGCCGTCGCGGCCTATGCGCCGGGTCGCGCCGAAATTCTGGGCAACCACACCGACTACAACGAAGGCTGGGCTCTTTCGGTGGCGCTGAACCGGGGAACCGTTTTTCTGGCGGCGCCAGCCGCCGATACGCGCTGCCGGCTGGTCGCCTGCGATATGAACGAGGAAACCGTCTTCGATCTGCGTTCCGTCGCGCCATCCCGCGAACATCCCTGGAGCAATTACGCGCGCGGCGTTCTGGCCATGCTCTTGCGCGGACACCCACTGCCCTCCAGCGGGTTCGACGCCCTCTTGCTTGGCGATGTCCCCGTCGGCGCCGGCCTTTCAAGCTCCGCCGCACTGGAAATGGCCGCCGGCCTGGCCTTGGCCGACCTCTACGGAATTCCGATCGGCACACTGGATTTGGCCAGGGCGGGCCAGGCCGCGGAACACGAATTCGCCGGCACGCGCTGCGGCCTGCTCGACCAGTTGTCCAGCCTTCATGGCCGGCGCCACGCGCTGATGCTGACCGATTTCCGCTCGCTGTCCGTCCGCACCGTTCCGCTGGACAAGGACATCCGCTTTCTCCTGTGCGACACGCAGGTCAAGCACAACCTGACCGACGGCGCATACAACGAGCGCCGCGCGCAATGCGAAACCGCCGCGCGCGAATTCGAACGCCTGCTGAAACGACCGGTCGCCGCCCTGCGCGACGTGTCCTGGCCGGAATGGGAGACGCATGCCGCCGAGATGGATCCGCTCGCGGCCCGGCGCGCCGCCCATGTGATCGGCGAAAACCAGCGCGCGCTGGACGGCGCCGCCTTGCTGGAACAAGGCGATCCCGACGCGTTCGGACGCCTGATGTTCGCTTCGCACGCCAGCTCGCGCGAACGCTTCGAAAACTCGTGCCCGGAACTCGACGCGCTCGTGGACGCGGCCCATGCCGCGCCCGGCGTCATGGGCGCGCGCCTGTCGGGCGGCGGGTTCGGCGGCGCGGCCGTCGTGCTGACACGCAAACGCGACGCGCAGGCGGTCGGCCAGACCCTGGCCGAAGCGTTCCGCCTGCGCTTCAAGCGTACATGTCCCGTTCTGGAAATCGAGCCCGGCGACGGCGCCACGCTCCTCCACGGCGCGGACGCCTAATCTGAAAAACCGGCTTGCATCCGTTCGCGATTTCGGACATCCTCCTCCCCAATGGCGAAACCGGGCAAGGCGGGTTGACGCCCGCCACCCAAGGCGTTAGCCAGAGACAATCGTCCGCCGTAATCGTCGCCCGCAATCGTTCACCAGGATTTATTGTTACGCGATTGGCCTTCCGCATCGACATGCTCGGACGACGCTTGCAAAAGCTGATGTGAAGCAGGCGGCCCGGCGCAATCTCGCCACGGCGCAGCCGCGGGCATCCTCGAACGTCTCCTAGGGTTCAGACCCCGCCTCGGGAATCTGAGGCTGTGAAATCAGAACCCGCCTGATCGTTTCCGCATCCTTCGTGAAACGGCGGTCGCCGATCGAGAATCGGACAATATGCCAGAAGGCCGCGATTCCGTCCTTCCAGGTGATCTTCTTGCCTTCCGTATGCGAACGCCCGTAATAGCGCACGGGCACCTCGTATACCACGCAGCCCAGCCGCGCGATTTTCGCCGTGATTTCCGGCTCGAACCCGAACCGGTCCGAGCGCAATTCGATATTCTGAATGATCTCCCGCTTGAATGCCTTGTAGCAGGTTTCCATGTCGGTCAGGTTCAGGTCCGTGAACAGATTCGACACGAACGTCAACAGCTTGTTCCCGAGCGCATGACGGAACGAAAGAGCCCGGCGCGCTCCGTATTGAAAGCGCGATCCGTACACGACATCCGCACGGCCGTGATCCAGCGGACCAAGCAGCGTTTCGTAGTCGTCCGGATCGTATTCCAAATCCGCGTCCTGCACCAGCACTACATCCTTCGTCGCGGCCATGAAGCCCGTGCGCAACGCCCGTCCCTTGCCGCCGTTCTCCGGCTGCAAAATCACACGGACTTGCGGATCGCCCGCATATTCCTTGAGGATCGAGCGCGTGCCGTCGGTGGACCCGTCGTCCACGATAATGATCTCCAGGTCGCGAGCGGACCGCTTGACCCGCCGAAGAATCTCGCGAATCGTCTTCCGCTCGTTGTAGGCCGGAATAACGACACTTACGGATACGCGATGTGCATGCATGCCTCGCCCCAGTGCAAACTAATTGCGGTCATTTCCCCGCCCCAAAAACGCCAAGACTATGCCACTTCGCCGACAATTCTGGCAAGCCAGAATTGTCGGCATAATCGCGTTGCCTTTCAGTCCGAAAAACCGCTAGCTCCACAGTCGCCTACCGCAACGGCGGCAGGCCCGAGATAGGATTCGCAACCAGCGACTGATCCCCTCAGCAGGTCCACCGAGGCGGACAGAAGCGAGAATTCGTCCAGGTCGGAGCCTTGGACGTAAAGGGGCCGATATTTGCGCACTCTCGCGACGAAACCCTCGCTTATCCCAGGTCTAGTGGTGTTGAAATCACCCGCCCATGGACTTGGCAGCGTCGAATCCGGTTCGGGCGAGCTTTGAAGCCGGACTTGACTTCGCACGCCAGATCCCGCTACATATCAAGCATGGATATGCCTCATAAAACCACCCCCAGCAGACGGGTGCACGCGCTGCCTGGAAAACGATTTCTTGTCAACCTATTGGAGGTGATGCCTAAAATTTAACCTCTTCAGAAGACGCCGTTACGATATCATGTGTTCACTATGCACAAGGAGCCAATTATGAAAAAACTCTGGATTGCAAGCGTTTCGCTGATGGCGCTGTTCGCGGTGGCCGTCGAGCAAAGTCTGGCGGTAACCCCGATGATCGCCGAAGGCACCCGTTCGTTCACTCTTTCGGGAGCGATAAACGACAATGGCAACGATGTGGGGATAGCGCTCAACGCTAGAGCCGGCTATTTCTTCATGGATCATGTTGAAGCCGGCATTCAAGCCTCTGCCGGGGCGTACGGAAGCGACTGGTGGACAGAAGTGGGCGGGTACGGCAATTATCATTTCGATATCGGCTCGCCGCTTGTGCCCTATGTCGGAATCGGGATTGCCCTTAATTATACAGACGACCGTCACTTCGACGATCTGATATTAATGGTGAACGGACGCGGCGGGGTCCGCTATTTCTTCGTGGATCACGCGGCCATCGGCACCGCGCTGGTTATTTCGGCAGCTACGGAAAAGATCTATCCCGGCAGCAAATCGACGGACTGGGACATCCGTTTTTTCACAAGCTGGTATTTCTAGAACCTGTCCATGAACGGAAGACGGGACGACGCGCACTGCGTCGTCCCGTCTTTTCCGGATCTTCCTCCAACGCAAACAGCCTCGTGTCGAGAAACAAGACCCTGTCTTTCCGGACCACCACCTTGCGCGGCATGGAAACGCCCCGCCCTCGAACGCAACCCCCAGCACGTTGCCGCGCCACGACATTCCCGCCAAAGCACAAAACCCAATCGCTCGAAACGGTAGAACCTTTTCAACTCTCACCGGCAGAGCCGGTGGATTAGAGGTGATTTAGGCAGGCCCGGTTTTTGCTTGCTATTTCCTTGGGCGTTACGCACAAGTCTCTTTAGAAAGGGCGCGATTTCGATGCTGCACCTGTATTCCGGCAATTCCATGGAGGCGCTGGCCACGCGCCTGCTCGGCCATCTCGCTCGACCGCGAGGCGCCGCTCCGGCAGACGTGTTCGCACGCCGCGATTGCGTGGTGATCCCCTCGAAAACCATGGAGGGCTGGATCCGACAGCAGGCGATGTTCGCGTCAGAGGCGACCCGAGGCCCGCGCGTCCTCGCCGATTGCGATTTCGCGCTGGTGAACGTGTTCGTCAACGATTGGCTCCACCGCATGGACAACCCGCAAGCGGACCGTCGGGATCCGGCCGCCCACCCCTTCTCGCGCGAAAGCCTGCGCTGGCGCATCTTCCGCCGACTCCGCGAGCTGGGTCGGCAGCCGGACCCGGAGTACGCGGCGCTAAGCTCTTTCCTTCCGGACGAAAACGCGGACCCGGCAGCCGGCGACCGGCGCCGCTTTCAACTGGCCGATCGGCTGGCCGCCGTATTCGACGGCTATACGGTTTCACGCCCGGAAACCCTGGCGGCCTGGAGCCGGAACCAGCCAATGGACGAACCGGAGCGCCTGACATGGCAACGCAAGCTCTGGCATGAGCTTACCGCCGACGACCTGCGCGAGCGCACCTATGTGGCGGCGTTTCTGCGCATGGTGCAACCAGGCTCGTTGGCACAATCCGGAATCGCCGGCGTGTACCGCTCCGTCCATGTCTTCTGTCCGGCCCTACTGCACCGGGTCTATCAACTGTTCCTGATCTGCCTGGCCGAGGCGCTGGACGTTCACCTCTACGTGTTCAGTCCAAGCCGGCTCAACTGGCTGGCCGACGAACTGACAGGAAAGCGGGACATCCTGCGCGAGCAAACCAGACCCTGCCTCGACGCGGCCGACGAGGACGACTCGATGTCCGAGAAGGATCATCCGCTGCTGGCCAAACTGGGACGCGGCGCCCATGAATTCCTGTCGGAACTGCTGGACCTGACCGGCGGCAACCTGGAAGCAGGCGCCCAGGAATTTGCCGAGCCCGGCCGCGAAACCTGCCTGAAAACAATGCAACAAAACATACTGGAAAACCAAGGCGACACGCTCGCGGGCGACCCAAGCATTCAGACGCATGTCTGCCACAATCCCCGGCGCGAGGTGGAAGAGCTGCGCGACGGCCTGTTGCGCTTGTTCACGGATAACAAGTGGCAGCCGCGCGACGTGCAGGTACAGGTCCCCGATCTTTCCGCATACGCGCCGTATATCGAGGCGGTATTCTCTAGTACGAACCCGCATGCGCCGGCGGCAATCCCGTTTACGCTCGCGGACCGCACGGTCGGAGAGGAAAGCCCGGTCTCCGAAGGATTCCTGCAACTGCTGGATCTGGCCGAACGCCGCTTTACGGCCACGGAGGTCATGGAACTGCTTCAGTGCGAAAGTCTGGGTCGCTCCTTCGGAATAGGCCCGGACGACATGGAACGTGTGGCCGAACTGATCGAGGCGGCAGGGATCCGATGGGGAGTGAACGCCGACCACCGCGAAGCGATTGCCGGGGTGGCGTTCGACGAGGCAACCGCCTGGCGCCATGGACTCGACCGGCTGCTGAAAGGCTACGCGCTCGGAGACGCGGGCAGCGGGCATGACCCCAATCCCCCGCTGGCATGCGACGTCACCGAGGGCGAAGACACTCTCCTGCTGGGCCGGCTGGCAACCTTCGTGGAAACGCTCGGCCGCACGACCGCCTTTTGCCGGCAACAGCATGCGCTAAACGACTGGCAAGCCGAACTGGAGAAAATTGTCTCCGACTTTTTTGTCAGCGACAACCGCTCGTACAAGGACGTGGGACAGTTGCGCATGGCCGTGCGCGCGCTGGCCGCCAGCGCGGCGGCGGCCGAGGCGGCGGATCTGAAGGTCGGCGTTCGCGAGGTCCGCCTGTTTCTGCAAGCCCATCTGCAAGGCGCTACGGCGGGCGGCGCCGCGCACGGCAACACCGTCGTCTTCTGCACGCTGCGGCCCGGCAGCAGCGTGCCGCGCAAGGCGATATGCCTGCTGGGCATGAACGATGGCGAATTCCCGCGCCCGGACCGTCGGCCTGCCTACGACCTGCTCAAGATCAAGCGCAAACGCGGCGACCGTACTCCCCGCGTGGACGACCGGACCGCCTTTCTGGAAGCGCTGCTCTGCGCGCGCGAGCTGTTCTATGCGAGCTATGTCGGTTATGAAGCGGACGGCGCCGAACGATATCCCTCGATTCTCATCCGTGAAATGCAGGAACTGCTCGCCCCAAACTCGGCCTGCGTTGTCAAGCACCGGCTGCAGGCCTATCATCCCGACTATTTTTCCAGGCAAGCCCCGACCGGCCGTTCCTATTCCCACCGCAACCTCGAGGCAGCCAAACGCTATGTGCAGCGGCTGCGCGGCGAAGACGACAAGACGAAGGATCGCGATGCCGCGGCAGGCGCCGTTCCGAAGGAACAAGAATATCTTCAGCATCCGCTTCGCAGCAATGGCCCTGCCCCAGCCACTACTCCCACCGTTTTGTGCTCTCTGCGCGATCTGTGCGATTTCTTCAGGAATCCGGCGCTGTATTACTACGAAAAGACCCTGGGCCTGCGCTTGCGGGAACGCACGGCAGCGGCTATCGCGGATACGGAAGAGTTCGATCCCGATTCACTGGCCGGATACAAGGTGCGTGAAGCATTGCGCGACGCGTTTGCCGAGACGGACGGCGTGCCGCCAGACCAAGACGCGCTGCGGCGGCGGCTTACCGAACAGGGCATGCTGCCACTGGGCGACTGGGGGAAACGCTGGTTCTCCGAAAAGTGGGAACAAATGCAGGAACTCATGAATGCTGCCCTGGCAAATCTGGACACGCTGGCCGCGGCGCTGGGACGGCAGGCGCGCGAGAGACGCAGTCTCGACACCATGATCGAGATCGGCGCCGTCGCGCTGCAGGGCCAGATCTATGTCTACGGTCCGGAACCAAGCCCGGTTACGATACAGTACCGGCCGGCGAAGCCAGCCGCCAAAAACAAGATCGCGCCATGGCTTGAACATGTATTCGCCTGCGCAGTCGGTGCGGCGCATACCGGCCATATCCTCGAGGCCCGCACGCTTTCGAATAAAGCAAACGAGTATGCGCATGCCTTGCTGCCGCCAATTGAAAAAGAAGACGCGCAGGGCATCCTGAAAGAGTGCCTCGCACTGCTTGAAGCCGGTCGGCAGCGGCCGCTGCCGCTGACTCCTCAAGCTTCTCACAACTACGCCGAAGCCTTGTACGGAGACCCGAAGAAGGATCCGGAACCGGATGCCGAGGCGAAAGCAAAGAAGCAGGCTAAGCAAGGCTGGGGGGGGTCGGGATCCGATCGCTACGGCGAGCACACGGACGAAGCCATGCAACGGGCGTTCGGGCCCGAGGGACCTATGGACAAACCGCGATTCGACAACTACGCAACCATATTCTGGAAACCGTATTTCCAAAACAGGGAGATTCAAAAAAGCGGGGTGCGCAACTGAAAAAGCGCGTGAATTCACGCGCGCAGCCACACAGCTTTTCGGCAAGGAATCTATGCGCAAATTTGATGAACAAGTGTTCGATGCCGGCTTCAGCCTGAATGGGTCGGCGCTCGTCGAGGCAGGCGCCGGCACCGGCAAAACCTATCAGATCCAAAACGCCTTTCTGCGGCTGGCGCTCTCCGAAGGACTGCCCGTGGAATCCATTCTGGTGGTTACGTTCACGGAAGCTGCCACCAGCGAACTGCGCGGACGGCTGCGGGAGATCATCGCGAATTGCATGGCGCGCATGAACGGCGCCGATACAGATGACAACGATCGGCTGGACAAGGCTCTGGCGCTGCCGCTGGCGGGATTCGAGGAGAACGAGGCGAAGCGCAACGAGCAGAAACGGCGGCTCGGTTTCGCGCTGATGGATTTCGACAAGACATCCATCTGCACCATCCACGGCTTCTGCAACCGTGTGCTGGAACGCTATGCCTTCGAGTGCGGACACGATCCCGATGCCGAGCTGCTCGCCGACGACAAAGAGATCGTGCGCGACATCTGCCAAAACTGGTGGCGTCGGCACGGATATGTGCCCGCGAATCAGGCCGGCCGCTTGTTCAAGAATCCACAAGAACTCTGCCGCCTGGTCGGTGAAGCCCTGAAACGCCCGGAAGCCCGGCTTGAACCAACCGACGACCCGCAAAACTCCGGGGAACCGCCGCGCGAACTGCGCCCAACGCTTGAATCCATCCACGCGCTCGCGCAAGAACTGGTCAACGAGCGCATGCTGGAACCGAGCCGCGCCGCAGGCGAATGGATGAAGGAGGTCCAGGCATTCCTGACAAACGCGGCCGATGCGCCACCGACCTTCGCAATAACGGAAAAAGCCGGCGAAGCTTGCTGGACGGTTAAGGCGACGTTGCCCGAGGCCGTTTCGAAACTGCGCGAGACTTGCCGGAATTCCAAGGGGGAAGGCAGATTGGATTCAAGAACAGCAACCTGGGACGGCGAGCATGCCATTCGTCCCAACAAATCGGCAGAACCGGTTTCCGTCGAGAATCTGCTCCAGATCCTGAACGAATCCGGTCGCGACATTGCCAACTGGCTGACAACGCTTCCCGCTCCGCTTTGGAATGACGCCAGCGATGATCAGGCGGCAAAGTCCGCGATCAAGTTTCTCTGCGATATTCCCATCGCACAACGCCAAACGATTTCGGCACGCGATTTCCTCGGCCATGTGCGCGCAATCGCCAATTCCGCCGGCAGGTCGCTTCTGCGATCCAAGATGACGGCAAAGGAGTTGCATCCCGAATGGGACGCCTGCGCCCGTCTAGCCGAGGCCGCCCGCCAAACCGCGAAACTGGCGGTGATTCGCGATCTGCGCAAGGCCATGGCGCAGGCGATTCGCAAGCGGCAGGCGCTGACCTACGACGGCATGCTCGAGGGCGTGCGAGAAGCGCTGAGCGATCCCGACCGCGGCCCTGCCCTGCGCAGGGTTCTTCGCGAGGAATACTCGGCGGCCATGATAGACGAATTTCAGGATACCGACTCGACTCAGTACAACATCTTCCGCGAGATATTCACGGACAAGGAAGGCGAAAGCGCGAACAAGCCGTTTCTGCTGGTCGGCGACCCCAAACAAGCCATTTATGCATTTCGCGGCGGCGACATCTTCACCTATTTCTCAGCGCGCGAGACCGTGCCGGAAGAACGCCGACTGCGTCTGCCGGTCAACTACCGTTCCGTGCCCGGTCTGGTCGCCGCCGTTAATGCGCTGTTCGTGGATCAAGATAGCGCCCCGGGATTCGCGACAGAGAAGATCGGGTTCACGCCGGCAACCGCGTGGCATGCCGCGCAGGACGACGTGCCGCAACCCATGAAAATCTGGCAGTATAACTATACCCAAGCTTTAAAGAAACAGCAACGAACAAGCAGCAAAGCGCCCGCCCGAAATTCGGATTTCATGCGGCATGTCCTGGCGCGCGTTGCCGAGCAGATTGTCGAGCTGCTCGCGTCCGCCAGACATCAAAATCAAGCCG
>SLKS01000117.1 GCA_007134465.1 Kiritimatiellia bacterium
GGCCGCGCCGTGGCGATCGCCTGCGCGCGCGAAGGCGCCGCGCGTCTCGCATTGGCCGACGCCGACGCGGCTCGGGCGCAGGCGCTCGCCGACAACATGGCGGCCCTGGCGCCGCGCGCCCGCGTCCAGGCCATGCCGGCCGAACAGGACGCCTGGACACGCGCCTGCCGCGAAGCCGATCTGGTCGTGCACGCCACGCCGATCGGCATGAAAGACGGCGACGCCTCCGTCGTGGGGCCGGACGCTTTCCGACCCGGCCAGCGGGCCTACGACCTGGTCTACACGTTTCCCGAAACCGCCTTCATGAAAGCCGCGCGCGCCGGCGGCGCCGACGCCGCCAACGGACTGGGCATGCTCCTCCATCAAGGCGCGTTCTCCTTCACGATCTGGACCGGCCAGGCGCCCGACATCCATGCCATGCGCCATGCGCTCGAAACCGCCGTGTACGGAAAAAGCAAGGCGGCGTCATGAACGAACTGGTTGCCATGCTCGGCGAACATCCGATGGCGCTGATCGCCGCCGGCGCCGTCTTCCTGTTCGGCGCCTGCATCGGCAGCTTCCTGAACGTCTGCATATACCGGATTCCGCTCGACACTCCGCTCGCCAACCCGCCGCGCTCGTTCTGCCCGTCTTGCCGCGCAACCATCGCCTGGTACGACAACATGCCCATCCTGAGCTGGTTCCTCCTGCGCGGACGCTGCCGCCATTGCCAGGCGACCATCCGCCTTCGCTACATGACCGTGGAAGCGCTGACCGGCATTCTCTTCGTTCTGGTCTGGCTCAAATACGTTCCGCTCGAGGGCGGCATGTTTCTGGGCATGAGCCCGATGGACACGATGCTGCTCGTGCCCGTCTATTGGCTTGTTGTCGGCGGCCTGATCCTCGGCACGTTCGTGGATTTCGAGCACATGATCATTCCCGACCGCGTCACGCTGGGCGGCATCGCGGCCGGCCTGCTGCTCAGTCTGGCCGTGCCGGCCCTGCACGGAACCGACCGGCGCCTTGTCGCGCTGGGCACGGCAGCGCTGGGCGCGGCGGCGGGCTGGGGCCTGATGTGGGGCATCGCACTGCTGGGCAGAGCCATCTTCAGAAAAGAAGCCATGGGCTTCGGAGACGTCAAGCTGATGGGCGCGATCGGAGCCTTTTTCGGATGGCGCAGCGTGCTGACGTCCGTCATGCTCTCCTCGCTTGCCGGCTCGCTCGCCGGCCTGACACTCATCGCCATCGGCCGCGGCAAACTGAAAGGCCGCATCCCTTACGGCCCCTACCTCGCGCTGGCCGCCCTGATCTGGCTGTACTGGGGCCCCCGGCTCTGGGACGCCTACATCAACCTGTTCGTCCTGCCGGAACGGTTTTAAGGCGGGCCGACGCCCGCAACCCGGAGGCCAGTAACCAGTAGCCAGTGATCAGTGATCAGTGTCGACTACGGGGGACGACCTGCCCGCAGTGCTACAGCGTTGCAGGCGGGCTTCCGTCACTCGTAATCCGTAGTCGTCGCCGTAGTCGTCCACCGAACCCTCTTGTTTTTTGACGCAGCAATGCGGGATTAAGGCATTACTGAAGACGGGCCTGTCCCGCCTGCCTGCTGCGGCACAGCGCGCGCTCGACACGCACTCCAGACCTCCAGACGCCCCCTGCGTTTCGGGTTTGACAGCGCAGCCGTTCCGGACTAGAGTTCCGGTATCATGAATGCCGCTTTACCAACGGAAGACAGCAAGGAGTGACGCCTTCATGATCTGTACGGGCTTCGAGACGTGTTGGCGCCTTTCTCAGATTATCGGATGTCGGAACGCGTAAAAAAACCTACAATCTTCCTTGACAGGAAAGATTATCCGGATATTTTGCCCTGTATATGAAGATTATCAAAAAAAGGCTGTTGCAACTTAATCTGGGCCAAGGTCGATCTGCTTTTCTCTGGGGACCAAGGAGAACCGGAAAAAGCTTTTGGATACGCCATGCTTTCACCGATTGCATCCTGATAGATTTGCTGAAAACCGATGTGTTCGCCGATTATGCGGCTCGTCCGGCCTTGCTTCGCGAACGATATGCCGACACGAAACAGGTCATTGCCATTGACGAAATTCAGATGGCGCCGGAACTCCTTAACGAAGTCCATTGGATGATCGAAAACAAGGGCATCTCGTTCCTTCTGACCGGCTCCAGCGCCCGAAAGCTCAAGCGCGGTCACGCCAACCTGCTGGCCGGGCGAGCAAGACGGTATGCTCTCCGTCCACTGGCCTACCCGGAAGTCGAAGGGCTGGATATCGAAGCGGTCATGCTCTCCGGTCTTCTTCCGCCGCATTATCTGTCCGACGATCCGCTTCTCGACCTGCGTTCCTATGTGGGCGACTATTTGAAGACCGAGATTTCGACCGAGGCCAGTGTGAGAAGCATTCCTTCGTTTTCCGATTTTCTTTTCGTAGCCGCCACGCATAGTGGCGAACTGCTTAACTATGCCAATGTGGCTAGAGAATCGGGTGTCAGCGCCAAGACGGTGAGGTCCTACATCGAAATCCTGGAGGATACCATGTTGGGATACCGGTTGCCACCCTGGAAGAAATCGCGCCGACGCAGACTGATCGATACCGAGAAATTCTATCTGTTCGACGTGGGGGTTGCCAACTATCTGGCCCGCCGCGCGCCCCGGGCCGGCACACCGGAGTTCGGGTCGTCTCTTGAACAATTCATCCTCATGGAACTGCAAGCCTACCGCGCCTATCGAAATCCGGAAACGGAGATCGCCTACTGGCGCACAAGTTCCGGCTACGAGGTGGATTTCATTGTGGACGACATGCGCTGGGCGATCGAAGTCAAAAGCGCCCGACGTGTAGGCAACCAGCATTTGCGAGGACTGCGCGCCTTGAAATCCGAATTCGAACCGAAGCGCTCGTTTCTGGTCTGCCTCGAAACCGAACCCCGCACCACCGACGACCGTATAGACATTCTTCCCTGGCGCACCTTCCTCGACCGCCTCTGGAGCAACATGCTGGATCGGGAAAAATGACGCCCCGCCACCCGACACGGAGAACACACGCATGAACACCACCGCCTTGCGCCTGTACGGCGAAAGGGATTTGCGACGGGAAACCTTCGATCTGCCGCCGATCGCCGACGACGAAATTCTGGCCCGCGTCGTTACCGACAGCATTTGCATGTCCTCGCACAAGGCCGCGCTTCAGGGCGCCCGGCACAAGCGAACGCCCGACGATCTCGCGCGAAACCCGATCGTCATCGGGCACGAGTTCGCCGGCGTGCTTCTGGAGGTCGGGGCCCGCTGGCGCGAACGGTTCCGGCCCGGCGACGCCTTCAGCATTCAGCCTGCGCTTTCGATCCCCGACCGCGAGCTGGAGGCGCCCGGCTATTCCTTTCCGTTCATCGGCGGCAACGCCACGCGCATTGTGATCCCGCGCGAAGTCATGGAACAGGACTGCCTGCTTCCCTATCGCGGGGAGGGATTCTTCAAGGCGTCGCTGTCCGAACCGGTCTCGTGCATTGTCGGCGCGTTCAATACCCAGTACCATTTCAAGCCGGGCACGTATGTCCATGAAAGCGGCATCGTGGCCGGCGGCGCGACGGCCATCCTGGCCGGCGCCGGCCCCATGGGACTGGGCGCGATCGATTACGCGATTCACGGCCCGCGCCGCCCTCGTCTGCTTGTCGTAACCGACGCCGACCCCGACCGGCTGTCGCGCGCGGCGGAACTGTTTCCGCCCGCCGAAGCGAAACGGCACGGGGTCGAACTCCATTACCTTCTGCCACAGGCTTCCGAGCCCATTCAACAGATCCTAGCCGTCAACGGCGGCAGCGGCTACGACGATGTCTTCGTTTTCGCCCCGGTCGCGGCGCTCATCGAACAGGCATCCCGGCTGCTGGGCTTCAACGGCTGCCTGAACTTTTTCGCCGGGCCCGGTCGGCCAGATTTTTTCGCTCCGGTCAACTTCTACGACATTCACTACAGCGGCCATCACGTGGTAGGCTCGTCCGGCGGCAATACCGACGACATGCGCGACGCGCTCCGGCTCATGGCGGACGGCACGCTGAATCCGGCCGTCATGATCACGCACGTGGGCGGATTGGACGCGGCCGCCGACGCCATCCTGAACCTGCCCGCCCTGCCCGGCAGCAAGAAGCTCATCTACAACGAAATCGCCATGCCGCTCACGGCCCTGGCAGACTTTCGGCAGCGTGGCGAAACCGAGCCGCTCTTCGCCGAACTCGCGGAGATTACCGAACGGCATGGCGGGCTCTGGTCCGTGGAAGCCGAACAGCGCTTGCTGGCCGAAGCGGAACGGGGCTAGGCCCGAATCTGCGAGAAGCCGGCGGGCGGTTCCGGCAAGGGGATCTTCTCGCCGCAGGTGATGCACACCCGATCGCGCTCGCCCACTTCGACTCCGCAATGCGGGCAAAGCCGCGCGCCGGAACTCTCGTTCCTGCGCACGGACGGTCGCGGCGTAGGGCGGGCAGGCGCCGAAAGGGGCGGCATCTGAATCTCCTGAGTCCGGTCCAACCCGTGCGCGCCCGAAGCGCTCACTGACGGCTGCGCCGAGCTCTCCGGCACGGACATCTGCTCGGCGCAATGCGGACAGGAAATGACTTGTCCCGACAGCTCGGCGAAATAGTCGTGATCAATGGCGATTTTGCCCGAACAATGCGGGCAGCGAATTTTCGTTACGTCCGACATAATGAAAACACCCTAGCACGCGCCCGGGAATTCGGGCAAGCGCAAAATGCCTACCCTGGCCCGGCGGCGGGCGAATCGTCCAGCGCGCGCCGCACGGCCTGCGCCACTTCGCGCACACGGTACGGACGGTACAACAGCGTGTCGCCTTCGGAAAATTCGCCCGTCGCCAGCAAATGAGCGCGCGGAAATCCCGAGGCGAAAAGCAGTTTCAGCTTCGGCTGCAGCGATTTGATCTCGTTCAACCCCGTCGCGAAGGCGGGCCCCAGCACGGAACGGTCCGCCACAACAAGCTCTACCGGCCCGGAACTCGCGCGCGCCACGTCCAGCGCCTGCCCGATGTCCTTGGCTTCCAGCACGGCATAGCCCAGCCGCTTCAACATCCCGACCAGCACGGTTCGCCCCGCGTCGGGCCGGCCGATCGCGAGAACGCGCTCCGTACCCGTCGGCGTATGCCCATCCGCCTGCCGCTCGTTCTGCTCCCGCAGGCCGCGACCGGTCAGCGGGAAATAGACCGTGAACGTGGAGCCTTTGCCTTCCTCGCTATGCACGACAATATGCCCGTGATGCTGCTCGACAATGCCGTACACCGTCGAAAGCCCCAGCCCCGAACTCATGCTGCTTCCGCCTTTCGTCGTGTAGAAAGGCTCGAAGATGTGCGCACGCACATCGTCGGGAATGCCGCACCCGCTATCGCTGACCCAAAGCGCGGCATAGCTTCCCGGCTGCTGCGCCCCTTGCCCGGCCCCCTTGCAAACCTGCCCGATCTCCTCCGGCAACAGACTGACTTGCATCGTTTCGATAGTCAGCACACCGCCCGAAGGCATGGCATCGCAGGCATTGACGGCAAGATGGACTATGATCTGCTCGATATGGTCGGGATCCCCGCGAATGGTGCACGCGCCTTCGCATACGCGCGTCACGACACGAACGTTTTCGTTCACCGTGCGCCGCAGCATTTCCTCCACCCCGCCCCGCACGGCCTTGCTCAAGTCCATCGAGCGCAGGTTCATGGCTTGCCGATGGGAAAAGGCCAGCAGTTGGCTCGTGAGCTGGCACGCGCGATTGGACGCCTCGACTATGCTTTCCAGGCATTCGTCGGTTTCCGGGTTGCGCGGAATACGATCCTGAATCAGACCCGCATTGCCCTGGATCACCACCAGAATGTTCGTGAAATCGTGCGCCACGCGACCGGCCAGCTTCCCGATGGCGTCCATCTTCTGGGATTGCCTCAATTCGTTTTCCAGCAGCGTCTCGTGGGTGATGTCGCGCTTGACCGCCACGTAATTGACAATCGCCCCCGCATCGTCGCGCACGGGAGAAATAACGGCTTCCTCTTCGTACAAATTGCCGGTCTTCGTCCGGTTGACGAACCGGCCCCGCCACACCTTGCCGGCCGTCAGCGTTTCATGCAGTTCGCGGTAGAACTCGGCATTGTGCTTGCCGCTTTTCAGCAGCGCAGGCGTCTTGCCCAGCATCTCGTCGCGCCGATAGCCCGACAGCGCCTCGAACGCGGGGTTCACATACAGAATGCGGTGCTCCGCGTCCGTAACGATAATGGATTCGGCGGCGGCGTCCACGGCCGCCGCCAGCCGCTTCAGATCGTCTT
The DNA here is from genome assembly GCA_007134465.1 of Kiritimatiellia bacterium. Taxonomy (GTDB): domain Bacteria; phylum Verrucomicrobiota; class Kiritimatiellia; order UBA8416; family SLMC01; genus SLMC01. The sequence goes on from SLKS01000117.1 coordinate 6,288, forward strand.
CGGCTTTCTTACGATCCGTAATGTCGTAAAACGCGCCCTGAATGCGCACGTCCTTCGCGCCCGTACGCGGAATCGTATGCACAAGCTCCCGTATCCAGCGCTCCTCGCCGCTCTTGCTGCGGATGCGGTACTCGCGCTCCAGCGAACAGCGCGGCGACGAAACCAGCGCCGCCGTCGAATCCAGAATGCGCGCGCGGTCTTCGGGCAGCACCAGCTCGGACCAGCGCGCAGCGCCCGACAGGAAATCGGCCTCCGCATAGCCCGTGATCCCTTTCACATCGCCATGAAAGAAATACGGACGGTAGTCGGCCGTGGCCCGAAAGGCGATCCCCTGAAAATCGTCCAGAAACGAGCGATAGCGTTCCTCGCTCTTTTTCAGCGCCTCGTCCGTGCGCACCTGCGTGCGATGCATCGAATAGGCCATGCAGCCGATCAGGAACATGTATGCGTATTCGATGGTGTAGAAAAACCGGTACAGCCGGTGCGAGACCGCCGCATCGTTGATCAGCGCCAGCGCCAGAACCGCGAACCCGATCAGCACCGGCCGCGTCTTCTCGCGATGGCCCGCGCGCCAATGCCTGATCAGCAGTCGCGAAATATAAGCCAATATGGCCACCATCAGCAGGCTTTGAACCCAACGCAAAATGTTCGGTTCCATTTTATAGTAAACAGCCGAGAGCCCGAAAAACGATACTCTCTTGATGGAAGGCAATTCACTCCACATCAAATTGCGAGGATTCCACACGGCAAGGACCGAACCGACGATGAACGTGGCGGAAAACACCCAGTCCCATAGCCGAAATTTTCTTTCTGTGAATTCGGACACGAACCAGAGCAAGAAAAAACCAAGCAAGGAAAGCAAGACGATCTGATAGCTCTGCCACACAAGCCCCTCTTCGTGAGAGCGGGTCGCGTACAGGCCGGCGCAGGCCAGGTCGTAGAAGAACGCGGCGAAACACATCAGGGAAAAAGCCAAGTCCTGCCGAGAACGACGCCGCGACAGAAAATAGCTCGTCAGGTAGCTGAACCCGACATAGAGCGCCACGGCCGCCAGTGCTACGCATGCTATGCTGGCCAACCCCATATTCCCCGCCTCGCCTGTTGCGAAAACCCTTGCCGCCTCCGGCGGCAGCCCGTGCGCTTCTGCCGTACGCTTGCTCTTCGACAACGCGACACCGATTGCGATTGACGAAAAACGAAATCATTTAAGCATATCGCCCTGACAATGGGAAGCATAAAAACGCCGCTTTCGCCGTTTTCTTATCCTCCGCCACGCCGATAGCGAGCAGGCGTCGTGCCGGTCAGGCGTTTGAAATGCTTAATGAAATAGCTCTGGTCGCCAAACCCCACTTCGTAGGCGATCTCCGTGCAGCTCTTCGACGTATGCTTCAGCAAATGCTGCGCATGCCGCACGCGCACTTCGTACAGCGCTTGCAAATAGGTCCGGCCCGTGTGACTCTTGATCAGATGAGACAAACGGCTGGCGCTCACCCCCGCCACCTTCGCCAAACAATCCAGCCCGATCGGCATCCCGTAATGCCGCCCGATATAGTCCATGGCCTTCTGCACGCGCTCGTCGGAACGGTTGACGCCCTGAAGATAAATATCGTCCATGAACTCGTCCAACGCGCGCGTTAGCATCGCCGACATGTCTTCGAAACCGCGCGCGCCTATCAGCCGTTCCGTCCAGGCATGATTGCGTTCGATCAACGGTTCCAAAAGAGGATTGTCTTCGATCGCCGCCCTCGTCAGGCAGCTCAGCAGCTCCACGGAGCGTGCCCGCAACACGGCGGGCTTCGGCGACGACAAATAGATGACCGCCAGCATCTCGTTCAGGATCCGGCGCGCCCCGGCCTGATCGCCCGCGCGAATGCGGGCCAGCAATGCGCGCTCTTTCTCGAACGCGTACAGCGCCGGACGACCGCTGCGACGCAAATCCTCGACCGCCTGGTTGATCTGCGCCATCTGCATGGCCTTCAGCCGATTCTCCTCCATCAGGTCCGGCCGCCAGCCGCTGCGACGATAAAACAGGTCGCGCCCGAATTCGGCCGCTTCGCTCAAGCGCGATTCCGTCCACTCCGGCAACCGCGCCACCCGACGACGCGCCATCGTCTCGCGCAGGCCTTGCGAGACCAGGGCGGAAACCGTCCGCTCGCGCGGACCCGCTCCAACCAGCCGCACATCCGGCCCCAGCAGCGCGCCATGCACCATGCGCCGGTCTTCCAACGCCAGCAGAAACGTCCAGATTCCCGGAGCCTCCTCGAATACGTGCGCCACCCCCGCATTCAAGCTCTCCTGCAACGCCACGCTGCGACGCCGCCGGGCACGCTCCGTCGCGCCCAGCCAATCCCCGGCCTGCGCCACAACCCGGCCCGACACGTCCATCGGACGCAAACGCCGCCCATAGCGAGCCGCAAACTCCCGACTAGCGCCCTCCAACAGGCTTTTGGACAAAATCGCCATATCGCCCCCACTTCTTTCCCCATTAAATAACAGATAATCGGATCATTTCAACCCGCGAATAGCAAGATTGTCATATTTTTCGATTGAATCAAACTATTGACGACAGCGAAGAAACGGCTAGGGTGGAGCGATAAATGGGAAAGCGGCTTTGAAGCGAAGTCGCGGCGGCTGAACCCGCGCGCTGCCGAAAACAGCGCCGAAACACAGGAGGAACCGGCATGAGTCTGATGGAACAAATTGGCGAGAATCTGATGAAGGGCAAAGCGAAGGATGTCGCCGCGCTGGTGCAGCAGGCGGTGGACGAGGGTGTGGCGCCCGAGAAGGTCTTGAACGAAGGACTGCTGCCGGCCATGAACACGGTCGGAGTCCGCTTCAAGAACAACGAGGTGTACGTGCCGGAAGTTCTCATCGCCGCGCGCGCCATGAAAGCGGGCACGGAAATTCTGCGGCCGATCCTGGCGGAAGCCGGCATCGAGCCGAAAGGCAAAGTGGTGATCGGCACAGTCAAAGGCGACCTGCACGACATCGGCAAGAACCTGCTGTGCATGATGGTGGAAGGCGCCGGGCTCAAGGTAATCGACATTGGCATTGACGTCGAGCCGCAAAAGTTCGTGGACGCGGCCAAGGAGAATGGCGCGGGCGTCATAGGCGTCTCCGCGCTGCTCACCACGACCATGACCAACATGAAAGCCGTGGTCGAAGCGGTCAAGGCCGAGGGCTTGGCCGACAACGTGAAAGTCATGATTGGCGGCGCGCCGGTTACGCAGGCGTTTGCCGACGAGATCGGCGCGGACGGATACGCGCCCGATGCCGCTTCCGGAGCGGAGCTGGCCAAGAAGCTGGCCGGCATCGAATAGCGGGAGCGACACGCTCGCGATCATCGAAAGGCGGAGCCGCGCAAGGGGCTCCGCCTTTTTTCTTGCGCTTGCCGCGAAGGGCGACTAGTGTGGCTCGCGTTATGGATACGGCGCAAACACCCGAGAACAAGCATACCGAGCCCGAGGCGCCGCCCGA
>SLKS01000088.1 GCA_007134465.1 Kiritimatiellia bacterium
CCGAGCTTGTACATGTGATTGGACTGGTTCGTGGCGCTGCCGGCATTGTAGAACGAAAACAGACCGGCGATCAGCAGGGTCGAACGGTGATGCGTCACCGTATACGGCCCGCCGAACACGGAGCAGACTTCCGAATGGAACCCTTCGGAGTTCGCGAAGAACACCGAATTCTCCGAAGAGAACTGCCGCCCGATGCGGGACGCTTCGCCGATCAGCGTGGACGCGAGCATGGCGCCGTCCGTCACATGCGCGCCCTGCTGAAGGATGAAATGGCGCGCCACGACGTCCGGCCCCACGCTCGTCGGCGCCGCGGCGGAGGAAACGATCGTGCCCTCCTCCAGACGGCTCGCGCCTTCGATGACGGCATGCGCGCCGATCCGCACGTTGACAATGGAGCCGCAGTCGGCCATGCGGGCGCGGTCCCCGATCGAAGCGCGCTTGGCGCGCGCTTCGTCCGCATAGCGGTCGGCCAGGGCGTGCAGCGCCTCGGCCAAGCCGGCGCGATCGCGATAGAGCGCCGAAAGAAAGGCCGTTTGCGCGCTCGTTGCGGCCGTGATTTTCACTTCGCGCCCGCCCGCCTCGTTAAAAACGGCGACGGCATGGCCGTTGCCGAAGGCCGATTCTCCGCGACAGGCGATCCCCGCCACGTTCTCGATCCAAACGCCGGCGCCAATGTCCAGATTGGCCAGTTCGCCCCCGACGTTGGAAATACCGCAGTTGTCCCCAACGCTCACATTGTCCAATCGCGCATTGTGCAAGCCGGCCGGCCGTTCGCGGCCCTGCATGTCGAGAACCGTTCCGTCCATGCGCCCCAGACGAACATCGCCAATGAAGGCGACGCGCACAACGCGTCCGGCATCGAATCCGTCGCTCACGCGCACGCGCGACCAGTCGCCGCAACAGCATCCGGCGCTTTCCAGAGAAACAATTTCATCCTTTGTCAACGCACGATCGTTCGAAGAAACCACGATAACTCTCCCATGGCGACCATCGGCCGCAACCTTAGGCGTTAGGGACTAGGGGCTAGGCGTTAGGGGTTAGGAATTTGCCCCTAGCTGCCACTAACTCCTAACCCCTAGCCCCTAACCCCTACCCTCTAGCTCCTGCTCCAAGCCACAGGCCACGCCGAATCTTCTATGCGTGCTGTTCGGCAACGACCTTGTCAATGAACGTGACGGCCGTATCGATCGTCTGCACGCCCAGAGCGGCGTCTTCGTCCATCTCGATGTCGAACTCTTCCTCGAACGCCGCCACCAGTTCAATGGACTGAATGGATTCGGCGCCGAGATCCTTGACGAAATTGGCCGTATCGGGAATCTTGGCCGGATCCATCTTAAGCACTTCGGCGGTCACTTTTTTCACACGTTCCAGCGTATCCGACATGATGAACTCCTTTCCGATGGTTGTAGTGTTGGAGAAAGCGGTCACACCGTCCCGCCCGACGCGATCGTAAACGTATCGCGGGCGATGGCCGCCTCCTCGTTCGTGGGCACGACAAAAATCTTGCGCGGCGAGTTCGAAGCGTGAATGGCCCCTTCCATGCCGACCATGCGCGCATTGGCCTCCGGATCGAGCGTCAAGCCGATATCTTCCATGTCCTCGAGAATGCGCGCCCGCATTTCCGTTCCGCGCTCGCCGATGCCGCCGGTCATCACCACCGCGTCGCATCCGTTCAGGACGGCCAGATAGGCTCCGATGTACTGCTTGACCCGCCAGGCGAAAATGTCGAGCGCCAGCCGCGCGCGTTCGTGTCCCTCTGCCGCGGCCTTTTCCAGGTCGCCTTCGTCGTTCGTAAGTCCCGACACGCCCAGAAAACCGGATTCCTTGTTGAGCAGCTTGTCCACCTGCGCCGCCGTATGGCCCTTGGCAATGAGATAGAAGACGATGGCCGGATCGATGTCGCCCGAACGTGTACCCATCACAAGCCCTTGCAGCGGCGTCAACCCCATCGAGGTGTCCAGCGAGCGTCCGTTCCGCACGGCGGCCAGCGAACAGCCGTTGCCCAGGTGACAGGTGATCAGGTTCACGTCGTATTTGTCGCGACCCATCAGCTCGGCGGCGCGGCGCGCCACATAGCGATGCGAGGTGCCATGAAACCCGTAGCGGCGAATCCTGTACTGCTCGTACAGAGAGGCCGGCAATGCATACCGATAGGCGTGCGGCGGCAGCGTCTGGTGAAACGCCGTATCGAAACAGGCGATCTGCGGAACGTCCGGCAGCATCTTCTTCGCTTCGCGCAGCCCGGCCAGATTCGGCGGATTGTGCAACGGCGCCAGATCCGCGCAAGCCTCGATCGCGGCCTCGACCTTTTCATTGATCGGCACGGAACCGGTAAACGTCTCGCCGCCATGCACGACCCGATGTCCGCACGCCTCGATCTCGCCGATCGTTTTCAACGGGCCTTTCTCCGGATCGGTCAGCATCTCGCGGATCGCCGTCAACCCTTGCTCGTGATCCTTGACCGGAGCCTGCCGACGGATTTCGCCGCGATCGCCTTTTTGAACGGCTTCCGACTCCGCCTCGCCGATCCTGGAAACACCGCCCTTCGCCAGCAGGCGGCCATCGGGCATGTCGAACAACTGATATTTGATGGATGAACTGCCGCAATTGAAGACCAATACAATCATAAGGCCATCCTCCGCCTGGGCGGCGAAAAAACGCCGCGTACGCACACAGGAAACCTCATGCCTCTACCCGACCCTCGCCGTTCTGTCAACAAGGAAATAGAGCCTTTCTTCTGCTTGCCTTTACTCGCGGAAATGTGGCACGGTGCGCGCATGGTTTCCTTTGTCGGCCAAAGACATTGAACAAAAGGCAACGAAGAGAACAAAAAAGAACGGTCTCGCTTCGCTTCCTTCGTTATCTTGAGCGAAGCGCGTGTTCACGCAATCCAGGGGAAAAAGGCGCATGCGAGAACGCGTTTTCTTGAAGTAGACTGTTCCGCTACGAGATGCCGCGCATGTGCGTTGCATCTGTATTCGTGTGAATTCGTGTTCATTCGTGGTTCTGGCGTTCGGTTGCGGACGCAGCCCGCCTTAAGCTCCGAATGAACGGAGGCAGCGCAATGAAATACATGGTGACAGGCGGCGCAGGGTTTATCGGCTCTCATCTGACCGAGGCTTTGGTCTCGGAGGGCCACGAAACAGTCGTATTCGACAATTTGTCGTCGGGCCACGAGAGCAATCTGGCCGACTTCCAAGACCGGATCGAATTTGTGCGTGGCGACATTCGCGACACGGACGCGCTGACGCACGCGATGAGCGGCGCGGACGGGGTATTCCACGAGGCGGCCCTCGTCTCCGTGTTCGATTCGGTGGAACGGCCTATGGACAATCACGAGATCAACATTACCGGCACGTTGAACGTGCTGAGCGCCGCCCGCCACTGCGGCGTGCGGCGCGTGCTGCTGGCCGCCAGCGCCGCCGCCTACGGCAACAATCCGGTTCTGCCCAAGCAGGAAGCCATGCGGCCGGAGCCCGAATCGCCCTACGGCATGGCCAAAGTGGCTGGCGAGCATTACCTGCGCGTGTTCGCCCGGCTCTTCGGGGTTGAAACCGTCAGTTTGCGCTATTTCAATGTGTACGGCCCGCGTCAGGACCCTCGCTCCATGTATTCGGGCGTGATTTCGCGCTTCGCGGAAGCCATGGCCTGCGGAAGGAACCCGACGGTTTTCGGAGACGGCCGGCAAACGCGCGATTTTGTTTTCGTGCGCGATGTGGTGCGCGCCAACCTGCTGGCTATGGCCTCGGACAAGGCGGGCCAAGGCGAGGTGTTCAATATCGGAACCGGCCGCGGCACGTCCCTGCTCGATTTGCTGGAGACCTTGCGCGCGCTGACCGGCCGCGATTTCGAGATCGAATTCAAACCGGAACGCGCCGGAGACATTCGCCACTCGCTGGCCGATATCGCGCTCGCCCGCGAAACGCTCGGCTACGAACCCGCGTTCGATATCCATTCCGGCCTCAAAGAACTGCTGGCCCGGGAGCGGGCATCCGACGGCGGCGAGGAAAACCATGCCTGAACTGGCAAACGCACAGTGGTTGGCGCTCGGAATCGGCGCTCTGATCATCGGGCTGTCGAAGACCGGCCTGCCCGGCGCCGGCATTCTGGCGATCCCGCTGCTGGCGCACGCTTTTCCGGCGCGCGCATCCACCGGCATCGTTTTGCCCATGCTGATTGCCGCCGATCTGGTTGCGGTCGTCTATTATCGGCGCAAAGCCGTGTGGTCGCATCTGATCCGGCTTGTTCCATGGGCGGCCGCCGGCGTTGTGGCCGGCTTCGCGGCGCTGGGCCGTCTGAACGACGAAGGTCTGATGCCGCTGATCGGCGCGATCGTGCTGGGCATGCTGGGGCTCAACCTCTGGCGCCGCCGCAGAAGCGAGCCCGACTCCACCGTGCCGAATTCCCGGATGTTCGCCGCCGCCATCGGGTTGCTGGCGGGAATCTCCACCATGCTGGCGAACGCCGCCGGCCCGATCATGGTTGTGTACCTTGCCGCCATGCGCCTGCCCAAAACGGCCTTTGTCGGCACAGGCGCCTGGTACTTCTTTCTGCTCAATTGGTTCAAGGTTCCCTTCAGCGCGCATCTGGGATTGATCACGCGGGAATCGCTGACGTTGAATGCGCTCATGCTGCCGCTCATCGCGCTTGGCGCGGCGGCCGGCATTTTTCTGTTGCGCCGCATTCCGCAAAAGGGTTTTCTGGCTGTCGTCGAAATACTGGCCGCCGCGGCCGCCTTGCGGCTGGTCTTCTCTTGAGTCGGAACCGTTCCACAGGTCGAGCACATGCCGGACGAAACAGACAGGCCGAAACACTCCATGCGTCAACCTGCCGATGTCCGCGCGCGGCTCGCCCGGTGCGTGCGCGGCGCCTTGCGCCCGTCATGGCATACCGCCCTCTGGCTGCTCAAAATCACTGTGCCCGTCTCGCTGGCCGTATTGCTGATGCAGGCATCCGGGCTGCTGGAGATACTGGCGCGCTGGACCGGGCCTGCCTTTGCGCTTTTCGGTCTGCCGGGCGAGGCGGCGCTCGTCTTTGTCACCGGCGCACTGGTCAACAACTACTCGGCGATCGTCGTGATCGGCACGCTCGGGCTGAGCGGGCGGGCCGTGACCATCCTGGCGCTCATGTGTCTCGTTTCCCACAACCTGCCTGTGGAAACGGCGGTCCAGCGAAAAGTCGGATCGCATGCCGCCTGGATTGTCGCCGTGCGGCTCGCTTGCTCCCTTGTCGGCGGGTTGGCCCTGCACCTTCTTTTGCCCGCCGATGCGTCGGATCTGGCTCTGGAAGCGGCCGCGCCCGTCGCGGCCGCGACGGATTTCGCCATGGAATTGATGAACTGGCTGAAAGATACGGGCTGGCTGTGCGGAAAGATTCTGGTTCTGGTAACGCTGCTGATGATTTTGCAGCGCATCCTCGAAGAGTTCGGCGTCACGCGGTTTCTTGGCCGAATGCTTAAAGCGCCGCTCATGCTGCTGGGTGTACCGGGCGAAGCGGCGTTTCTGTGGATCGTCGCCAACACGCTGGGGCTGGCCTATGGAGCCGGAATCATTATTGACCACGTGGACAGTGGCAAGCTCTCGCGCCGCGACGCGGATGTGCTCAATTATCACATCGCCATATCGCATTCGCTGCTGGAAGACACAATTCTGTTCGTTGCCATCGGGGCCGCCGTCGGCTGGATCACGCTGCCGCGCATCCTGCTGGCAGGCGCCGTCGTCTGGATCAAACGGCTCGTCTCCGGTCTCCGGAGACGGAAGCAACCCTAAGGCGGGCTTCGCCCGCAACCGTGAACCGCGAATGAACAAGAATACACACGAATAAAGGCGTTATAGCGGCCCTGTGAATCCGGGCGCATCCCTGCTTTCTCTTGACGACACAGGCGTTAGCGGCCTACATGCAGCTTCCATACAGGAAAAAATCGTGATGAAAAACCCCGTCGCGGCTTCAGGAGAGCATTATGCTTAAACCATGGATATTCATTTTCGGCGTTTTGTTAATGGCCGGAACAGCGTTCTCCGGTCAGAAGAAGATTTCGAGCCGTACGGTATCGTTTCAAGCCGAAAACGATCAGGTTAAAGTCATGAGTTTCAATATCCGCTATGGAACAGCCAACGACGGTCCGAACCACTGGGATCTGCGGCGTCAGATGGCCATTGACCTGATCGCCCGACAGGGCGCCGATGTGGTCGGGCTTCAGGAAGCGGAGGATTTTCAGATTGACCAGATTCTGGGCGCCTTGAACAGCTACGGCGCGGTCACCGCCGGACGTAGAGACGGAGCGCTGGCCAGCGAACACTGCACGATTCTTTATCGGCGAGACCGCTTCATCGTTGCCGAAGCCGGTACGTTCTGGTTTTCCGACAGGCCAGAAGCGCCGGGCTCGAGGGGCTGGGGGGCTCGCCACCCCCGTATCTGCACATGGGTGCGCCTGATTGAGCGGAAAACCGGCAGGGGGCTGTATGTTTACAATGTCCATCTGGATAATCGCTCGCAGGAGTCGCGCCTCAAAAGCGCCGAGCTGCTTGCTGCCCGCATAGCCGAGCGCAACAGCAAAACAACGCCCGTCGTGGCCATGGGCGACTTCAATATGCCGCACGACAACCCCGGCATGCAGCGTTTCCTCGAAAAAGGAGCTCTGGCGGAACTGACCGATACCTGGCGGAACGTACATCCCGACAAGCCGGAAACACGAACCTACCACGGATTCAGAGGAGGCACAGATGGGCATCGGATTGATTTCATCCTCGTTGATCGCGGCACAAAAGTTCTGGGCGCCGACATCGACCGCTATAACGAAGATGGACGCTACCCGTCGGATCACTACCCGATCACGGCGACACTAAAGCCCTGGCAATAACCATGCCTGCAAGTTGAGTTTCGACGGGACCATGCTATCGCTCTCGATGCGCTGCATCGGACAGAATAGGAGGCGCTGAATTATGATGACGAAATGGCATTATCGCACGACAGGCATTCATGCCGTCTTCTGTTCCGTATTCTTGCTGACGGGAACCGCCCGCTACGGCTTGGCGGAAAGGGCCGAGGGCCATGAACCGGCTGCCGCGACGATTGAATTGCGCTTGACGAATTACAATATTCGGTATGGACGCGGAATGGATAACGCAGTTGATTTGGAAAGAACTGCGCGCGTGCTGAGGGATACCCGGCCGGATTTGACTGCCTTGCAGGAAGTGGATGTCGGGACAAGGCGAACCGAGAAGATTGACCAGGCGGCACAACTGGGCGAATTAACCGACAAGCTTTCCCTGTTCGGCAAGGCGATCGATTTTCAAGGCGGCGCATATGGCAATGCTGTTCTCAGCCGCTTCCCGATTATCGGCAGCAAAACCATAGCGCTGCCAAGTCCGGCGGGCGGCGAGAGACGGGCGGCGGTGTTTGCAACCGTTAAGCATCCGGGACTGGACAAACCGTTTGTCTTTGGCAGTTTCCACTTGTGCAGTCGCTCCGCGGCCAACAGACTGGCGCAGATACAGAGGATGATTGACTACGTGCGCGAGTTGGACCTGCCAGTGATTTTGGCCGGGGACCTGAATGCGGAACCGGACACAAAGGAGTACCGGTTGGCCACCTCTTTTTTCAGCGATTTGATCTCGGAAAGCCGCGAAGGCACGTATCCTTCGGCCAACCCGACCCGACGTATCGATTACTTTTTGTTTCATCCAGGAGACCGTTTCAAACGCCTTGATTATCATGTGATTCCGGAGAAAACGGCCTCCGATCACCGCCCGCTGCGCATGACGGTTCAGTTGGCGCCCCCCTGATTTGCGGTACGGTTCCTGCCGCGTGAACGGCTGGGGCGCATCCTATGTCTTTTCCGCTTGCGCGCCGGGGGAATCGCCTGTATCAGAAGAAGGCTATGTCGAGCGACCGCCTATTCATCGAGCGCGCCATCGCCTTGGCGGCAGCCAGTTCGCGTTCGGGCCGGAACGGCCCGTTCGGCGCCGTCGTGGCCATCGGCAACCGCATTCTGGGCGAAGGGGTCAACCAGGTGGTGAAGCGGCGCGATCCGACGGCGCACGCGGAAGTCGTGGCCCTGCGCGCGGCATGTCGCGCCCAAGGAACGCACAGCCTCGAAGGATGCGCGCTCTATTGCAGTTGCGAGCCTTGCCCGCTCTGCCTGGCCGCCGCCTATTGGGCGCGCATCGAGCGCATCGTTTTCGCCTGTACGCGCGAGGATGCCGCGGAGGCCGGTTTCGACGACGCCCTTTTCTATCGGGAATTGCCGCTGCCTTGGCCGGAACGTCGTATGAAACACCGCCAATACGGACGCCGTGCCGGATTGCGCGTATTGCGGGCATGGAAAGAGAATCCGAAGAAACGGTCCTATTGAACCTACGTGGAGCAATTGATTTGCCGCAAAGAGCACAAAGATCGCAAAGAAAGACCGTTGTGCAGTTTCATGACCACACCCATCGGGTGTTAGGGCGCATCTCTGCAAGCTGTTCTCCGTCTTTGTGTTCTCTGTGTTCTTTGCGGTTATCTGCTCTTTGCAGGTTGAAACCATGAGCGACAAAACGGACCATATCGTGGCGGGCAGCGGCATTGCCGGGCTTTGCGCGGCGCGCCTGCTGAGTCTGGCCGGCCGTCAGGTGCGCCTGCTGGAGAAGGCGCCGCGCATTGGCGGGTCGCTGCGGCGCTTCCGGCTGGATGGCCTCCCGTTCGATTCCGGCTTCCATTTCACGGGAGGCCTGGCCCGGCACGGCATTCTGCGCGACATGCTCGCCGTGCTCGGCCTGAGCGACGCCATTGAACCGTTGTATCCGCCATCCGATTGCGCGCACCGTTTCGTCTTCGAATCCGAAAACAGCGTTTTGGACGTGCCATGCGGTCTCGCGCGCATCCTTGCCTGCCTGAAAGACCGCTTTCCCGGCGAATCGTCGGCCGTGAACCGGTACTTCGAGCGGATGGAGCGCGTCTGCCGCGGCACGTCCGCCATGGATTTGCGGGCGCTGTCGCTCTCGCCGCAACCGGTACCGGAAGACGAAACGTCCTTGCAGGAGGTCCTCGACGGACTCACCGACAACCGCGTGCTCAAGGCGGTGCTGTCCGGGTTCTGCATGTGCTACGGCACGGCGCCGTCGGAAGTGTCCTTTGCGAACCATGCCCGCATTTGCCTGGCCATGTACGAATCGTTGGCCCGCATCCGAAACGGAGGCGACGCATTCGTGCAGGCGTTTTCGGATCGCTTCCGCAGCGGCTCCGTTCGCGTGTCCACCGGCACATGGATCGAAGAATGTCTGGACATCGAAAACGACTGCGTCCGGCGCTTCCGCCTGAACACCGGCGAAATCGTCGAGGCCGATTCCTGCCTGCTCACCATGCATCCGCACGAAATCGCGCGGCTCCTGCCTCGCTCGCATGTCACCAAGGCGTTTCTGGACCGGATCGGCGCCTTCGAGCCGTCCTGCGGTTTTTTCGGCGTGTTTGGCGAAATCGAAGCCGAATCGGCGCCCGACAACGACTGCGCGCCGATCGTATCTCTGTTCCCGGACACCGATCTCAACGCCTTGCTCGCGCCGGACCGATGCGAAGCTTCCGCGCTTGTCGTACTGCACAGCGCCGAATCCGTTCGTGGCAAACGGCGGCATGCGGTCACCGGCCTCGAA
>SLKS01000236.1 GCA_007134465.1 Kiritimatiellia bacterium
CGGAGCCGGAAGCAGTGGCGTTTGCGCCCGAGCCGCCGCCGGTTGTTTCCGAGCCCGAACCGGTCGAGCCGGTTCCGCCGCCTGTTCCGGACGCCGAGCCGGAAGCGGCGGTCGAGCCGGAAGCGGCCGTGGAAGAGTCCGGTTTGCCGGAAGCGGCGGCGTTCGAGCCGAAGCCCGCGGAGTCGGAGAAGCCGGTTGTCGAGCCGCCGCCGGAACCGCTGAAGGCCGAAGAGCCAGTGGCGGAGCCGGAAGCAGTGGCGTTTGCGCCCGAGCCGCCGCCGGTTGTTTCCGAGCCCGAACCGGTCGAGCCGGTTCCGCCGCCTGTTCCGGATGCCGAGCCGGAAGCGGCGGTCGAGCCGGAACCGGTTGTGTCGGAAGCGGCAAAGCCGTTGTCGGTTGCGCCGCCTGCGACTGTGTTCGATTCCATTCGTTCGGTTGTGGCGGGAAGCGAGCCTTTGGCCACTCCGGCGGATGCGGGCGTCGTTCCGGACGAAGAGCCCGAGGGGTTTGGCGGCGTCAATTTGAATACGGCAACGATCGAGCAACTGATGACGCTCGATGGCGTTACGGAGCTTGTGGCCAAGGCCATTCTGGAGCATCGGGAGAAAGAGGGGCCGTTCCAAAGCGTATTCGAGGTTGGCGCCATTGCGCGGGTCGGTCGCAAGACGTTCCAGAAGATGACCGGCATGCCGTACAGCAGGTTGCATCGGCACCGACGGCTGAAATTGGCCAAGCTCCTTAAGACATCCCCGGATTCCCTGAGCCGATTGCCGGGCATTGTATCGAGGCTGGTTTCCGTTGGCGGATTTTCGGGCGGCGTTCTGTCCAATACCGACGGGCTGGCGTTGGCGCAGAGTTCGCTCGTCGCCGAAGCGGAAAAGCTGAGCGCTGTGATTCCGCGTCTGGTTCAGGGCGCCGGAGACAATGTCCGAATGCTGGAGATGGGAGAACTGGATGCGCTGTCTTTCTGCATGAACAAACGCATGTTCACGGTTGCCGTTTCGGGATCCGTGTATTTGACGGTGCAGCACAGGAAGCCGGCATTGAACGGCAGTCAGTTCCTGTTGATACGGAGAGTTGTCGAGGAGCTCGCCTGGCTTCTGAGCCATCGCGCGTACGCGGGGCGGAGATAGGCGTGATTTTCCAGACAGACGCCCTTGTCGTTTTCGGCGGCGGGCGCTAGGCTTTCGGTACGGTGGAAAATCACAAGGCGGGCTTCGCCCGCAACCCAAGAGGTCGGAAATCAGAGGTCGGAGGTCAAAACACAAAAACGGAACACGACTACGGCGACGACTACGGGGGACGACCTGCCCGCAGCGCTACAGCGTTGCAGGCGGGCTTCCGTCACTCGTAATCCGTAGTCGTCGCCGTAGTCGTCCACCGAATCCTCTTGTTTTTTTTGACGCAGCAATGCGGGATTAAGGCACTTACAGGAGACACAGATGAACAGACATGGCGCATGGAAGAGATGGGTGGCGGTGATCGTGTTTGCGGGCATGGGCATGAGGGCGCACGGGTTGATCAATCCGAATTTCACGCCCGTGCATCTGTTGCGGTCGTCCGAGCTGGTTTTGCTGGTCAGGTTCGGGCCGTTGAACGAAAAGAAGCTTGCTTGTCCGATTAATGTTGTCGAAAGGTTTGTGCCCAAGAAGGGTCCTAAAGGGGAGACGTTGACGCTGGATTTGACCTACATGCGCGAGCATCAGTTGCCTGTGCTTCAACGGGTGCTGAAGGCGCACGGGGATCAGCAGGCCCTGTTGTTTTCCGGCAAAGGCGAGAACGACGAGGAAAAAGGGTTTCTGCATTTGTCCGGTCAATGGATCGAGCTTGAAAAGGGAGAAGAGGAAGGCGTGTGGGAAGCCATGACCACGGATGCCATGTCCGGCGAGCAGGGGATGGGCATGGAAGCGACATGGGCGGGCGGCACGGACATGCTGATCAAGGTGATTCGTTTGCTGATCGAGCATCCGGATTTGGATGTGCCGTCCGTGGGCGGGACCACGTGGGAACAGCACATGAGAATCGACACGGTGCCGGGCCGCGTTCATGTCATGCAGGCGGTGGATACGGAGGGCAAAGGAGAGAGTCTGTTGTTCGTTGGCGCGGAACAGGGCGACCGTCTCTACGCCTGGGACGGGGATAAGCAGGCGTTTTCGAATGTCGCGTCGGGGCGGGGCTTGGCATCGCGAACACGGGCGGGCGCCTGGGCGGATTTCTCGGGCAACGGCCGTCTCGATCTGGCTTCCTGGGACGGGAAGAGCCTGGCGCTCTGGGTTCAGGGCGCCGACGGCAAGTTTACGGCTGCGGCGGTCAAGGGCGAAGCGTCGGCGGGCAATGTCGTGGCGTTGCTGGCTTTGGATGTTGGCATGAAAGGCCGTGCCGGGCTGCTCCGCATGGCAGCCGACAGCGCGACGTTGCTTATGCCCGACGCCGATGCGGTCGGCACGTTTGCCGCGCGGCCGCTGAAGGCGGAGGCCGAAGCGCTGGCGGCGATGGGCGAGGCGCGTACAGCGCTCGTCGCGGATTTCACGAATAACGGGCATCCCGACATTCTGGCCGTCGGGCCGAACGGGAGCCTGTTGTTCGAAGGCAAGGGCCCCGGCGATTTCGAGGCGGGGCGCGCCTGTCCGATTCAAGGCGGTCCCGGTTTGAGCGGGGCCTTTACTGGCGATTGGAACGCGGACGGCAAGTTGGATGTGTTCACGACATCCCGCGTTACTCATGGCGGCTTGTGGCAGAACGAGGGCGACGGTCGTTTTATCCAGATGCTGGGGCTGTCGGGCGAGATCGCCTATATTTCGCAGCCGGGCACGATTGCGGGCAACACCTGCGATTTCAACAACGACGGACGCCAGGACATTTTTATCGCGTACGGCGCGGATGTGGGTCCGCAACTGTTTTTCAACCGCTTCTTCCGCAGTTTCGGGCATGCGCATCAGCCTGTTGACATCGTGGAACTGGGCGTACTGCCGGAGGTGATCAAAGGGCAGCAGGCGGGTGTCGTGGCCGATCTGACGCACAATGGCGCGCAGGATATGGCCTTTGCCAAGAACAACGGGAACATTTACGTCTTTCTCCGTGACCCGTGGCATGGTTCGCGGCTGGGCGTTCAGGTGACATTGCCGGCACAGGCCGGCCATGCCGGACCCGTGCGGGTCTGGGGCGACAACGGCACGTTTCCGCTTGGCGCCTGGTCCGTGCAGCCTGGCGTTGGCGAAGCCTTGTTCGGCATGGAGGAACCTGGCGAAATCGTCGTTCATTGGCAATTCCCGGGGCGGAAGCCGCAGCGCGCCACCCGTCTTGTGGAGGCCGATCCGATTCGCATCATTCTTTCGCCGGGCGAATAAGGTTGTTTCGGAGATACGGGATGTCCGAGGACGACAAACTGATTCTGGTCAAGGTCGAGCAATTGATCTTGTCGAATCTGGGATTCGCGCTTTTGCTGAAAGGCGTTCACGATCCGCGCACGTTGCCGATCGTTATTGGCGGGGCGGAAAGCCAATCCATCGCCATTTGTCTGAACAATGTGCAGACGCCGCGTCCGCTGACCCACGATTTGATGAAGAACATGCTCGATTTTCTGGAATGCCGTCTCATGCGGGTCGAGCTTTGCGACTTGAAGGAGGGCACGTTTTACGCGCGCCTGGTTTTCGAGCGTGACGGGAACCGCATGGAACTGGATGCGCGCCCCAGCGATTCCATCGCTCTTGCCTTGCGTGCCCAGGCGCCCATCTATGTTGCGCCGCAGGTCATGGACGAAGCCGGCCAGGTGTTCGCTGATTCCGGGAAAGGCGCGGCGAATCCGTCCGGCGATCCAACCCCGGAATCCGTCCGGAAGAAGTACCGTACGCCGATCGAGACGCTGCAGGCCAATCTGGACAAGGCCGTGACGGATGAACGGTACGAGGATGCGGCCAAGATTCGCGACGAAATCGAGCGGGTCAAAAAGAATTTGGGCGAGAATTAGCCCATTTTCTCCAGCGTTTCCAGTATGGTTTTCAGTTTTTCCTGCCGCGCAACCAGTTCTTCCTTGCGGGTTTCCTGCCGGCGCACGGCTTCTGGTTTGGCCTTGCTGACGAACGCGATGTTGTTGAGTTTCGCGTTGGTTTTCGCCAGGTCGGCGGTCACCTTTTCCCATTGACCGGTCAGACGCTTCTTTTCGGCGGCAAGGTCAATCAGGCCTTCCAGGGAGAGGTATGCCGTTCCGAGGCGAACGACGGCGCCGGGCAGGACCGGGTCGGGTTCGGATTCCGCGAGGAAGGACAGGGAGCGCGCCCGCAAACCGGTTTGCAGGGTGGCGCGGTCGGCTTCGAGCATGCCCGCCCAAGGCGTGTTTTCGATTTTGACGGTGTAGTCGGCTTCCTGCGCGTCGGCAATGCCGTAGTCGGCTTTGAGAGAGCGCGCGGCCCGCATGAGTTCGTGCTTGCGTTCGACATATTCGACGGCCGTTTTGTTCATGCCCCAGCCCTGCATGGTCTCCTGGTCGGGCGGGGCGGGCCAAGGCGCGCTCATGACGAACTGGTCGGCGTTCCCGTATCCCATGGCATGCCAGATTTCCTCTGTAATGAACGGCATGATCGGATGCAGCAGGCGCAGGGCCTGCTCGAACACGTAATGCAGAATGTCGAGTACCGTGTTCTTGCGTTGCGGGTCGTCGCCGTAGAGGCTGTTTTTGGAGTATTCGATGTACCAGTCGCAGAACTGGCCCCAGACAAATTCGTAGAGGGAGTGCGCCACGTCGCTGAAGCGGCGTTTTTCAAGGTTTTCCGTGCAGGTTCCGATGGTTTCGCCCAGTTTCCACAGGATGTGCAAGTCGTCGGGCGCGAGGCGTTGCGGATCGAAATCGCACGCGGGCGGGCCGGCGGCGGCATCGCGCGCGCCATGCAGAGAGATGTAGCGGGCCACGTTCCAGAGCTTGGTGCCGAAATTGCGGCCGATCTCGAATTTTTCGTTCGAGAGAAAGATGTCCTGGCCGGTGGCGGCCAGCATCATCAGGCTGAAACGGAGCGCATCGGCGCTGTAGGTTTCGATGATGGCCAGCGGGTCGATGACGTTGCCTAGGCTCTTGCTCATTTTGCGGCCTTGCTCGTCGCGGACCGTGCCGTGAATGTAGACGTTGCGGAAGGGGATGTCGCCTTGGAATTCGAGCCCGGCCATGATCATGCGCGCGACCCAGAAGAAAATGATTTCGGAGGCGGTGACGAGATCGTGGGTGGGATAGTAGCGTTCGAGGCTGTCGGTTTTCGCGGGCCAGCCCAGCGTGCTGAACGGCCAGAGCCAGGACGAAAACCAAGTGTCGAGCACATCCTCTTCCTGGCGAACCTCGTTTGCGCCGCATTTCGGACAGGTGGCGGGCGTTGTCTTCGCCGCCCATTCGTGCGCGCACGCCTGGCAGGTGAAGACGGGGATGCGATGCCCCCACCAGATTTGGCGGGAGATGCACCAGTCCCGGATGTTTTCCATCCACTCGAGGTAGACCTTGGTCCAGCGCGCGGGCGTGAAGACGATGCGCCCGCTTTTTACCGCTTCGATGGCGGGTTCGGCCAGCGGTTTCATGGATACGAACCACTGGACGGAAAGCCGCGGCTCGACCGCCGTATCGCAGCGGTAGCAGTGGCCGACGGCATGGTCGTGATCGTCCGCGCCTTCCAGCAGTCCGGCCTTTTCGAGATCGCGCAGGACGGCTTTGCGGCAGGCGAACCGGTCGAGTCCGGCGTAGGGGCCGGCTTCTTCGTTCATGACGCCGTCTTCGTTCATGACGTTGACGAAGGCCAGTTCGTGGCGCTGGCCCATGGCGAAATCGTTGGGATCGTGGGCGGGCGTGACCTTGACGGCGCCGGTGCCGAAGGACGGGTCCACGAAATCGTCGCGAATCACGCGCAGTTCGCGGCCCAGCAGCGGCAAAGTCAAGGTGGCGTTCTCGAGCTGCCGATAGCGTTCGTCCTCGGGATGAACCGCGACGGCGGTGTCGCCCAGCATGGTTTCGGGACGCGTTGTGGCCACCACGACATAGGCGGGCCGGTCGCCTTCGTCGGCCGAAGCGTTGGCGCGCACGGGATAGCGCAGGCGCCAGAGCCTGCCGCGCTCGGGCCGGTGCTCGCTTTCCTCGTCCGACAGGGCCGTTCGGCAGCGCGGGCACCAGTTGACGATGTACTGGCCGCGCCGGATCAGGCCCTTGTCGTAGAGGCGCACGAAGACTTCGGCCACGGCTTCGCTGAGCCCGTCGTCCATTGTGAAGCGAAGTCGGTCCCAGTCGCAGGAGCAGCCCAGTTTCTTCAGTTGACCGACGATCGCGTCGCCATGCGTGTTTTTCCAGGCCCAGACACGTTCGAGAAAGGCCTCTCGGCCGAGGTCCTCGCGCGACAGGCCCTCTTTGCGCAGGGCGCGTTCCACGACGTTTTGGGTGGCGATGCCCGCGTGGTCGGTGCCCGGAACCCAGACCGCGTTGCGGCCCTGCATGCGGCGCCAGCGGACCAGCACGTCCTGAAAAGTGTTGTTCAGGGCATGGCCCATATGCAGTATGCCCGTCACGTTCGGTGGCGGGATCATCACGGCATAGGGTTCGCCTGCGCGGGCCGGATCGCCCCGGAACAGGCCCCGTTCCATCCAGCGGGCGTACCAGGCGTCCTCGATAGCCTTGGGATCGTAGCGTTTGTCCATGGCGCCGGAAGGCGATGTGGACGAGGTTGTCGCTTCTGTTTTCATCATGGTCGTTGTCGCGTTCGGGCGACCGTTAGGCATCCGCTTCCGTTTCCGCGCGCGCGGTCAATTTCTTTTCGATTTCTTCGATCAGCGTTTTGGCGGTTACAGGCTTGAGCAGGAGCGAACAGGCCGGGTTCATGCGGATGGTTTCTTTCATCGAATCCGGCGGAAGGTAGCCGGTAAAGAAGATGATGTCGGGTTCGGGAATGTTTTTTTCTTCGCAGAACATGCGGATTTCGTATTCGGCCTGCTGTCCGTCCATGACGGGCATGTGAATGTCCATGACCATCACATCGTGCCGTCGCAGGCGAAAGGCCTCGACGGCATCGAATCCGTTGGCCGCCGTTTCCACTCGGTCGTACGGGAAGTGGTCTTCCAGCGCTTCGCGGTAGGCTTCGACTACCGATTTCTCGTTGTCCACGAGCAGGATTTGACGGGGGCGATGCCCCGACGGTGCAGATGCGGACATAATGCTTCCTTTCTTGTGCGATGGGGGACCTGTTCCTGAGCAGAACTCACACTATGTAGCGACTCGGCGCGTATCCGTCAAGAGAAAGTCGGGCCAGAGCGGGCTGGTATGCCTGGGGACGGGTCGGATGCGGCAGTTCGGGCAGCGAGCAAGCAAGCGGCGGCGGTGGGCGGCCCACAGGGCGCGGGCGGGCGTCAGCGCGGAGTCAGCCTGGCCGATGCGTCCGTGCCTGCACAATTCGCGCCGGTTCAGGCGCCGGACCGTTTCCCGCACCGAAACCGGGCAAGGCTGGCGCCGGTAGGCGAACCCGGGTGTTTCGGCGACGGTCCCGTCGGAGCGGACAAGGCGAAGGCGGCAGGCGGGTTCGAAATTGTCGAGGCAGCGCGCATGGGCGGAGGCTTCGGCCACATGATAGACCGTGCTGGCCCATTGGGATACGCCGAGGGACAGTATCCATCCGTTGGCCTGAACAAGCTTGCCGATCGGGCTGGCGTCGGTCCAGATGCCGGCGTGTTCATGGCCGTCGCAGAAGATGTTCGCTTTCGGACCGATGGCCGCGACCGGATGGGAAGGGTGTCGGCTGCGCCGCGCTTGCGGACGGCGCCAGAAGGCGTCGGCGATGGCGCCGCATTTGGTCGGCGTGGTCAGGGGATTGTAGACATGCGCCTCCATATGATTGAAGGAGGGCATGACCAGCGTGCCGCTTTTTCCCAGCACGGCCAGCAGGGCGTCCACGACCGTGTCGGCTCCTCCCGCCACATCGCCGATGGCCGAGAGCGAACTGTGCACGATGATGTCCATGCCCGGTCGAATGCCGAGCGCGACGAGATCGGCGCGCAAGCGTGCGGGTCCGATCCTGTGGTCCGGGCGCATGGCCGCCACCCAGCCGTTGGCGGCCAGCAGCTCGAAATAGTCCGCCACGGCATTCGGATTCGCGGGGGTTCCGGTGTCGGCCGCAAGAAGGTTGGCGACGTCGGCGATACGGCGTTGGCCGTTCGCCCAATAGACGGTCCATGGCGGCAGGCCGAGCGCCGCGAGACGCCGGGCCGTTTCCGGCGGCAACGCTTCCGGGCAAGGCGCGAGCGGCGCGGTGCGGCGCGGGATGATGCGCCAGGCCGCGCGCGAGGTTATTCGTGCCGACCTGTGCGGGCGCGCGACATGGCGGGCCGCCTGCCGGACGCGCGTCTCGGCCTCGGCGAAACAGGCGTTCAGGGCTGTTCGGTCTCCGGCCCAGAACCAGCGGCGCAGGGCCTCGAGCGAAATGCGGTGCTGCAGGCGAACGAGGTCGGCTTTGCCGGTCTGCGGCGTTTTGCGTAGCGAGGCAAGCTTGCGAAGGGCGAGTCGTGTTTCGGCGTCCGCCCATGCCAGCGCTTCTTCCGTGCCGGCATCGGCCAGAACATGGAGCGTGGCGGCCATGGCGGTTGCGCAGACGGCCAGTCCTTTCGGGCTCAGCAACGAGGGCGTATCGCCCGACGTGCGGAAGGAGTCGAATGGCGTGTCCTGCCGCCGCTCGGTGCAAAGAAATGCGCAGGGAAATCCGTAGCGCGGATCGGCCAGAAGCGTTTCCCGGCCGGAATGGGCCGAGCCGACATCCAGTCTGTAACCGGGATTGATCAGCCGGAGCGAGCGGGCGAGGATCGGCGTGCCCAGCCGGTGGACGAACCCGGCGGTCATCGGGGTGGCCGCGTTCCATTGCAGCCGTCCGTCGCAAATGCCGGGCTTGGCGCCGAGCGTGTCCAGGCCCACGCCGGCCAGCGGCTTCTGATGCCGGTGAATACCGGTCAGATAGCCGAAGGATCCGAAGCATTGGCAGCCGGACACAAGCCGGATGGACCGGCGCGGGCGCGGCAGGAGTCCGGCGCCGATCAGGGCTTCGAGAACACGCGCGATTTCGACGCATACGGCGACGCCCGATGCGTTGTCGAGCGCGCCGGTCCCCGCGCTGTGCGCGACAGCCCAAATGTCGTTTTGCGGGTCGCTCCGGCCTGGAACAATGCCGGAAACGACATGGTGGACACCCGCGTAGCGCCGGATATCGGCCAGGATGCGGAGCGTCGGATTCGCGTGCCGCGCCGCCAGCCGGCGAATGCGCCGGCCGATCCGCTCCGAAACGGACAGAACAGGAATGCGCAAGCCGGTTGACTCCGGGCGCAGGCCGCCAAAGGCGAGTTCGAGCCGACGCGTCGCGTTCGGCAGGTTCGGAACGGGCGTATCGTCAATCACGCCCGCCACGCCGAGGGACGCCAAACGATCTAAAGGGTGTTGATCCTGCGGATCGAGGCGGGTCAGCACGATTCTTCCGGCCAGCGCCCGTGGCCGCAGTTTGGTTGGCGTTTCCTGTTCGTCGAGAACGACGAGCGGCGCCGTGACGCCTTCGCGGGGCGTGGCCGCGCTCCAGGCGGCCACGAGCGAGGGGTTCTCCGCGTAGGTGTCCAACGTTGCGCGAACCGGCCGCACTGTTTCGAGACGGGCGGACACGATGTCTTCGGCTTCAGGCACGATCCAGCGTCCGGAATGGGCTGGCCCGCCGGTTCGGATCGGATGCAGGGAGGTCGTCGCGCCTGCCTCGGCGTAAAGCGATTCCAGCTTGTTTGCCGTTTCCCGGAAGCGGTCGAACGAGTTCCAGCGTTCCGTTTCCAGGAGGGCGGCGCTGTCGCGCAAGATGCGCCTGCCGCTGACGCGCCGCGCAAGCAGGGGCAAGGCGTTGACGCAAAAGGCGCGCGCTGTCGGCGGCAGCCCGGACGATTCGGAATGCCGGGCGCGAGGCGCTGTCATGTCCTACCGCCGCCTGCGTCGGGCCAGACGGCTGGACAGCATGCCCGAAAGAACGGCGTCGAGCCGCTCGTCGGTGGCGATATCGTTGAGATCGTAGCGGAAACGCGTGCAGACCTCGCGGATGGAAGCCAGGTGCCGGTCTCGTTCCCGCATGTAGGCGTGGGCCAGGTCTTCGGGATCGCACAGCAGCCGGCCCTCGCCCTCGAGCCCGCGAAAGATGGTTTGGCCAATGAACGGGAAGTCTCGTTCGGTGGGGTCCTCGATATGGAACAGGATCACGTCGTGTCCCATGAAGCTCATCTGGCCCAGCCCCTTGCTCAGGGTGTCGGCTTCGTCCACGAAATCGCTGATGATAGTGACGATGCCTTTGCTTTTCATTTGCGGGGCCACGGTCAGCAGCGCGCGGCCGATGTCGGTCTTGGTTCCGGACGAGGCTTTGCTCATGACGTCGACGATATTCCTGAAATGCGAGCCCGAGCCCTTGGCGGAGAGGAAGGTGCGGACTTTATCGTCGAACAGCGTCAGTCCGAACGTGTCCTTCTGCTGCATCATGAGGTAGGCCATGGTCGCGATGAGGGTCGAGGCGTATTCGAACTTGGACATGGCGGCCTCTTCGCTTTTGAAGAACATGGAGGCGCTGGTGTCCAGGAAGAAATACATCGGCATGTTGGTTTCCGCTTCGTACTGTTTGACGAAGTAGCGGTCCGTCTTCGCGAAGACCTTCCAGTCGAGGTGCTTGGTGTCGTCGCCGGTCACATACTGCCGATGTTGCGCGAACTCGGTGCTGATGCCGCGCAACCGGCTTTTGTGAATGCCGACCATCAGGCTTTCGACCAGGCGAAAGCTGCGAACCTCGAGGTTCTTGACGCGGCTGATGATTTTCGGGTCGAAAATTTCAGGCATGGCTATCTCTCGGGTTACGCGGCAACCATGGACAGCAATTCGTCAACGATGCGCTGGCGGGTGATGCCTTCGGCTTCGGCGGCGAAGTTGGGCTGGATGCGGTGTCCCAGCACGGCTTGCGCCACCTCGCGAACATCGTCCACCGTCACTTCGTTGCGGCCGTCGAGCACGGCCACGGCCTTGCCGCCGATCACGAGGTACTGGCAGGCGCGCGGGCCGGCGCCCCAGGAGACCCATTTGCGGATGTACTCCGGGGCGTTTGGCGTGTCGCTGCGGCTGGAGCGCACGAGCTTGAGAATGTAGTTGACCACATTGTCGCTGACCAGCACTTTGCGGACCAGGGCCTGCAGTTCGACGATGAGGTCTCCGGACAAGACCGGCTGAATATCGGCTTTGTAACCGGAGGTGGTCATGTCGAGGATCTGCTTTTCCTCCTGTTCTTTCGGATAGCCCACGTTGACCTGGAACATGAAACGGTCCATCTGGGCTTCCGGCAGAGGGTAGGTGCCTTCCTGTTCGATGGGGTTCTGCGTGGCGAGCACGAAGAAGGGCGGGGGCAGCGGACGGCGCTGGCCGCCGACGGTCACTTGCCGCTCCTGCATGGCTTCCAGCAACGCCGCCTGCGTTTTGGGCGGCGTACGGTTGATTTCGTCGGCCAGCAGCATGTTGGTGAAGATCGGGCCCTCGATGAAGCGAAAGGCCCGGTCGCCCGTGCTCTTGTCCTCCTGAATGACCTCGGTACCGGTGATGTCGGACGGCATAAGGTCGGGCGTGAACTGTACGCGCTTGAAGGTGAGCGAAAGGCTCTGCGCCAGCGTACTGACGAGCAGCGTTTTGCCGATGCCGGGCACACCCATCAGCAGGCAATGGCCCTGTGAGAAGATGCTGACCAGCACCAGCTTGACGACCTCGTTCTGACCGACCAGCGCTTTGCGGACCTGCTCGTCAATGGAGCTGTAGGCCTTGTGCAGCTTTTCGATCTTGGCCATGTCGTCGTCGGTCCATTTCTCCTGCTGCGTCATGACGTAGGGTTTTTCCGGCTCTTCGGGGGCTTTGGGCGCGGGCGGCGGCGGCAGGGCGGCCGACAGATCGGGCGCGGCATCCGGTTCCGGCTCCTGCTTGGGCACGGTGAACACCGTGCCGCACTTGCCGCATTCGACTTCCTGGCCGAGCATGTCGGTTTCGCTTTCGTACGATTGACCGCAGTTGGTGCATTTGAATCTCATGGCCGTTCTCCTGGTTGATGTTGTCTGGCTGTCTATTCCTTAGGGTTCGCGTTTGCGGCTAGAGGGCGGCGGCGTCGGGTTTCTTGCGTTTGACGAGAGCCGCCGTGTCCTTGAGCCATGTCTTGAAATTGCGTCGTTCGGCCTTTTTCCGTTCGCCGATTTTGAGGATGTCGCGCATCCAGTATGATGTTTGGGGCAGGGTTTTCGCGAGGGCGTCCCGCACCATGGCGTTCAGCACGTAGCGGCCGTCGCGGCCTTTGGCCTGGGCTCGGAAATCCACGATGAGCCGATGGGCCATGACGGGTGGCGCCACTTCCATGATGTCCTGCTTCGAGACGTGCTGCCGTCCGCGCGAAAGGGCAATGACCTTGGCCAGCCGAATCAGCGATTGCGTGGCGCGCGGCGAGGCGCCGAGCCTTACGTTTTCGGCCACCTCGCGGCAGGCATCGGTTTCTTTCGGGCGGCTCGAGCGGACAATGGACATGGCGAAAGCCTTGACCGACGGCACCACGGGCGTTTCCCGGGCCAGGTTCTGCATGGCGATGATGGTTTCGGGATCGGTCACGGCGCGAATATCCGGCTTGTACGTGCCGGTCGTGCTGTAGACAATGCCCTTTTCCTCCTCTTCGGTCGGGTACTCCTGCTCGATCATCATGATGAAGCGGTCCACCTGGGCTTCGCCCAGCATGAAGACGCCTTCATGGTCGAGCGTGTTCTGGGTGGCGACGATCATGAAGGGGTTGGGCAGAAAATAGGTCTGGCCGCCCACCGTGATTTGCTTTTCCTGCATGACTTCCAGCAGGGCCGCCTGGGTGCGGGCCGGGCTGCGGTTGACTTCGTCGGCCAGCACCATATTGGCGAAGACCGGGCCCTTGAAGAAATGGAAATGCCGTTCGCCGGTTTCCATGTTGTGTTCCAGCACTTCGGTGCCGGTGATATCGGTGGGGAGCAGGTCCGGCGTGAACTGAATGCGGCCGTGTTCGAGTCCGAGGATTTCGGACAGGGAAGTGACGATCAGGGTGCGGCCGAGGCCGGGGAACCCTTTGAGCAGCACATGCCCGCCGGCGAAGACGGCGGCCAGCAGGTGGGTGATGACCCGGTCCTGGCCCATGACGACCTTGGCCATTTCCCGGCGAATGGCATGGAAGCGCTCGTAGAATTCCGGGGCTGTTATGGCGGGCTTGCTCATGCTGTCCTCTTGGGTTGCCGACATGGTTCCTATTTCCCCGTTGCGACTTTAAGGACGCGCGCGGATCCCCAGTTGGCGACATCGCCGAGATCGAGATCGCCGCCGTCCGAAACTTTCAATGTCAAGCGCCGTACGCCCTTGACGGGCACGGAGATGGAGCGCGGTTCCGGGTCCGACCCGCGGACGAGCGGGCTGGTGTACAGGGTTTTTCCGTCGGCGATCACCTCGAAAACGACGGAGCCGCGATCGCCCATGCGCGTATCAATGCCGATATCGGAGCGGAATTCCTGATACTGGGCGTTGAGCATGAAGGTCAACTCGGAATTCGCATGGACGCCGATGCCCCACGGATAGCGTTTGCCGGCGATCGAAAGGCTGTCGCGCTGGCAATTGCGGTTCATCTGGTAGGGTTGGGGCGGGGCGAGAATGGTTTGCTCCTTGACCTCGACAGGCGTGAGCTGGGAGAGATACTGGACTTTGCCGCCCATAACCTGGACTTGCGAGATTTCGTCGAGGGGAATGCGCAAGGGACTGTCCGGATGCCATTCGGTTTGCAAGGCCCATTGCCGAAGCCGGATGCTCTGAAGGCTGCCCAGCAGCATGGAGCGGTCCCGGCTTGTGATGGCCAACAGCACTTCTCCGGCCCAGGGCTTGGGCTTGGCACGGGTGGCGTTGGCCATGCGTACGCCGCGCAGGTAGTGGATGTTGAACGGCCGCACCTGAAGCAGGTCGTCAATGTCCATGTGGAGCGCGGTGCGTTCGAGCTGGCGGACGACGCCCTTGATTTCGGAGCCGCGCCGGTCCACGAGCGCGTCGCGATGGACCAGATCGGCAATGCCTTCGCTTTCGACCAGCTCCTCGGCTCTGAGGCTGCTGAACCCGATCATGGGCAGCGAGACGAACCCGCGCACGTGCGACAGATCAATGTCCACCATGCCGGCTGTGGCGGTGTCCACGATCACCTTGTCGCCGCGATACCCCAGAATCTGGCCGCGCAACTGGCCGCCATTGATGAAGCGGAATTCCTGAGTGCCGCTTTGGACCAGAAGCGGGTCGCGGCCCAGAAATCGGATGGCGACAATGTCTTCGACCGGGACGAGCTGTTCCTTGCCGGTGGGCAGAAAGACGCCCAGTTTGCCGTCCCGGGTGACGCGTTGGACGAGCCCGTAAACGCGGGTATTGTCGTACAGCCAGATTTCCTCGGCGCGCACGAAGGATGCTGCGCATGCGAGAGCCAGCGCGCAGAGCAGGACAGGCAGGCGTTGGATGGCTAGGCATCGCCGGATCATGGGGTTCCCTCCGTTTGCAGGAAGGACGCGTAGTAGGCCGAGATCAGCGCCTTGTACTGTTCTGGCAGCTCGCGTTCGAGCGCGCGGATCATGATGGCGCGCACTTCCTCGGGCAGACGCGTATCCTTCCGGAGCTGTTCAAGCAGAAATTCGGCCGACTGGCGCCGTTCCCATTCCTCCTGGGTGATTTCCTCGTGCTCGATGGGCGTTTCGGCGATTTTCTCGATTTCGGACCGTTCGCGTTCGTTCAGCAGGTTGCGGATGTTCTGGATGGTGCGGGCCAGCAGCGATACGGCGCTTTCGTTGGCGGCAATGGCGGCGGCCGCATCCTTTTCCAGCGCGGCCAGCGAAACCCATTCGAACCCGGCCATGGTTCCGATGCCGCTTTCGTCGAGACGCGCCTTGATGTCCGGCGTGACCCCTTCCGATTTTTTCACAACGCCCTGCACCAGGCCGCGGGCGCGCTCGAAGCTCTTTTCCGTGCGGGCGCGGTTGGCTTTCTCGATCTCGGCCAGCGTGCCCTTCGCGTCGGAGAATTCGGCCAGGCGCCGGACCTTGCGCAGGACATCGTTCTGGACAAGCGTGGCGTAGTTCATGTCGTTGACCATGTCGGCGACGGTGTCCAGGTCCTTGTCGCGCACGACGAAGTTGCGGTCGAAGGCGTCCTTGCCGTCGCGCAGCTTGTTTTCCTCGACCGCGTCGTCCACGACCTTGCGCAAGGACACGAAGTTCATGGCGTCGCGCAGGGTGTCCATGGTGTCGGACTGGATGTGCTGGGTGTGTTCCGCCAGCAACCGTTCGCGCACGAGCCGCAGCGACTGCTCGAATTCGGTTTTGACTTCGCCGATCGTGTCGCGCAAGGGTTTGTCTCTCGGCTCCTTGGCCTCCTTGATGGCCATGTCGGCGGCTTCGATGGCTTCGCTCTGGAAGTCGCCGATGATGAGCTGCTTGAGCCGGATGTAGCGCGGCATTTCCTTTTCGGAGCTGTTTTCATGCAGATACTTGGTGCGCGCGCGCACATCGGACTGCAGGTTCCAGGCGAAATCGAGGGCCATGGTAAGCCGGTCGGTACCGGCGGGCAGGGCTTCCATCAGCTCCCGGAACGTCATGCGTTCGGCCGGTTCGTCGTCGTGCGAGGCGACGGCGACATCGGGTTCTTCCTCGACCTCTTTCTTTTCGACGCGCACGACTTCGCCGAGCGTTTCGACGGGGGCCATGGCCAGGGTGATGGGCGGCTCGTCGTCCAGTTTCTGGCCGGCCAGGATGAGGCCGCCGCGCACGACGTTCAGGATGTTGAGCGCGGTTTGCTGGTCCTTGATGATCTGGTCGGGCTGGCTGTTGGCGATGGCATTGGCGGCGCGTTCGAGGTGTTCGTTGACGCGATGGTCCCGGAGCATCTTGTAGGCGATGTCGAGCGGTTCCTGAATGCTGAGGCGCTGTTGCAGTTCGGCGTTGGCTTTCATGAAGACGAGCTGGCTCTCGAGTTCGGTTTCCACGTCGAACATGGTTTTTTGGCGCGCGCCGAGCGTGAGCAGGAGGTCCACGTCGCTGTCGGGGATGTCCTGGATTTCGAGCCCGATGAAGCGCGGGGCGATTTCCTGGGTTTGCTCGAGAATTTCGGCCTGTTCCTCGTGCAGCATGGTGGCGCGCACGGATGTGATCTGCAGGTCGCGCCAGTCGAAGAGTTTCTTGAGGGCGCGTTCCAGGTAGAGCACGGCGTATTTCTGGGGGTCGCGGAATTCCTTGTAGGCCTGGTTGCGCCTGGTTTTCAGGGGGCCGGCCAAGGCTTCGTCGGCGGTGCGCGGCCGCGCATCGCGTATTTTCGAATCGATTTCGCGATGGAAATTGTCGGTGACCTTTTGCAGGTTGGCAATGATGTCGTTCAGTCGCGCCGACATGAATTCGCGGTGCATGTCGTTCTGTTCGTAGATGGAGGTCAGATCGCGCAGGTGCATGTTCATGGCGCGCGCGGCGCGGATGGACAGGCTTTGCTTGTCGGTCATGTCGGTCCAGAGCGGGTCGTTTTCGTCGCCGGTGCCCTTGGACGCCCATTGCGTGGCGATGCGCCAGGCCTGCAACTGGTTTTCCCAGGCGATGCGGGCTTCGGCCTCGATGGCGCGCGCCTGTTCGATGGAGTCCAGATGGAGCTGGCTGGGCCGAATGAGATCGATTTCGAACGGGGCGGATTCCGTGACGCCTCTGCCGGTGGGGTTGACGTCCTTGGCGCGCACGAAATAGCGTACAATGCCGGCGGCAGGCAGTTCGGACTGCTGCAAGTCCCATGTGAAGCGCGCTTCGCTCGAGCGGCCGCGCTGCGCAATGGGGCCGGTGATGGTATGGTCCAGCGCGCGCGGTTCCTCGTCGCCTTCGGCCTGGTAGAGGAACTGGACTTCCGCGAGTCCGTAATCATCGGTGACGCGGAAGGCGATGTCCACGGAAGCCCGGCGCGTGGCGCTCACGTTGCGGCCGGGCGAGAGCACCTCGATTTCCGGCGGCATATCGGGGATGACGCGGATGTCGTACAATTCCGGGCGCACTTCGCGGTAGCCGTGCTGCTCGTACAGCTCGATGCGGTAGGAGCCGTCCTGTTCCAGAAAGAAGGAGTGCTCGAAGGTCGTGCCGCCGCGCTGCATGGCCATTTCGACGGGGTCCTCCTGCTCGAACACGAAGAGGGCCTTTTCCAATTCCATGGACGTCTCGACTTCGAGCCGGACCCGCGTGCCTTCCAGGCCGTTGAGCTGGCCGCTGGCCACGGTGCGGTTGGGGATGCCGGCATAGACGGGATATTCGTAATGGGCGGCGATGGTTCGTATGTAGGGGCGCTGGATGATGTCCACCTGATACGTGTCGGTCAGATAGTCGCCGCCGCGAATCTGGAAACGGATCTGTTCGCGCACTTCCTCGAAGACATAGCTGAACGTGTTGTCGTCGCGGACGGCGATGTTTTCCCGAATCCAGTGTCCGGACGTGCGGTCGCGATAGGAGAGGGTGATCTGGGGCGGGATGACGCCGGAGACGGCGCCCTGGACCGTGAGCGATTCGAGGGCGGGAATGGTCCAGCCCCGTTCCGGCTCTTCCACGATGACGGTGGTGCGGTGCGGCCAGCGCAGGGAGGAGAACGGGTTGAAAAAGCGGATGGCGCCGATCGCGGCGTAGCGGGGCACGGGCAGGCAGAGCAGCACGAAAACAAGGGCGACGACGCCCATGCGCTTGGTCCATTGCGCCACGCGGGCGCGCTCGATGGTTTCCGCATGGCGCGCCTGTTCGGCGACGGGCGCGATGTCGCGGATGGAACTGTCGGCCAGTTCCTTGCCGACGGGGGACTGGGTTTCCTGAATGTCTTCGTTTTCCATCAGCTCGTAGAGGTCGAGCACCATGGCCCGGTCTTCCGGCATGACGGAATCAATGTAGTTCAGCGTTTCCTTCCGGCTCCAATGGCGGGAGAGGGGCTTGACAAGGGTCCACCAGGCGGTGGCGCCCAGCAGCGCGAGATAGAGAAGGAGATTGAGCAGCCGCCAGACGGTGCGGAAATGAATCCACCAGTCGAGAACGAAGAAGAGCGGCAGCAGCGCCAGCCCGAGCATGACCAGCCGCGCGATGCCCACGCGCAGAAGCGCGGCCTTGAGACGTGCCTGAAAGGCGAGGCAGATTCGGTTGATCTGCTTGATGTCCATGTCGAATCTCCTATCGCTCGTAAATGGGCAAGTAGCCGTACGGCGCCTGCAGGGCGATGGCGGCCATGGCGGTCACATATACGGTGTTGTCGCGATGGTCGTGGAACTCGCCGTCCTTGCGGCGGGAGGCTTCCAGAATTTCGACCATTTTCTTGTAGAAGGGAATGAAGTAGGCGTCGCCGGAGGAGTACATGGCGAGGCTGGCGTAGAAAATGCCGTAGACGAAGTACTCGCGCTCGAGAAAATCCTGCACGGTATAGCGCTGATAGTCGTAGGCGATGCGGTCGCGCCCGGGCGGGATGAGGATATGGTCGAGATTGCCCGCGTTGGCCAGGGCGATCAGGCACGTGCCGCCCATGCTCGGGTTGGCGTGCAATCCCCAGTAGCGGTAGCGGAAAGTGCCGTCGGGCAAGGCGCAGTTTTCGACGAACTGCACGCCCCTGTTGATGACCTCCTGAGAGACGGTGAACCCGGATTTCTTGGCTGTGCGCAGGACCCAGAGCGCGTTGGCCGTGACGGACACGTCGCTTTGGCCTTCGGACGAGTACTGGTAGCGCCAGCCGCCGTCCAGTTTCTGGCTTTGCTGAATGACTTCGATGGCGCGGCTGATCACGCTGCGGGCCTGTGGTTCCCACGGCATGTCGCCGAAGGCGAGCAGCAGCGCGAGCGTGGAGAGCATGTGCTCGTACATGGGGCCGTAGGGGTTGGCGCCTTTGCCGACGATCACGCCGCTGGACTGGACGTTGCGCAGCAGGAATTCGATGCCGCGGTTGATGTGGCGCCCGTATTTGCCGATGCGCGGGCGGCTGCCGTCCGACATGAACGCCATAATGCAGAGCGAGGCGACGCCTGTATTGGACTGGTAATCCGTGTCCGACCAGCCGCCGTCGGCGTCCTGGGCCTGGGCGATGTATGCCAGGGCGCGTTCGATCATGTCGCGGACGTCGTCGGTGAGCAATTCTTCGGCCATGTTGGTGCGTTCGGTGGCGCGCGGCAGAACGAGGAAGGCGGGATCTTCGCCCGGGAAAACGGGCCCTTGTTCCAGAGCCTTTCGTTTCAGCAGTTCCTCGACGACCTGTTCGGCGCGCGTGTCTTCGCCCGTTTCGCCCTGTTTCTTTTCGTCGCCAGGGCCCTGTCGGGCGCTGACGGCCACGATCAGGCCGGCGGCCAGCAGCGCGATGCCTAGCGTACGGTTCCCGCCTTTGCTCATAGCAACCCCCACCATTTTCTCAGCGACCATTCGGCTCCGATCAGGAGCAGGAACAGGAACAGGAATCCGATGCCGTCCCAGATTTCGACCATGACCGAGCGGCGAAGCATCTGATGCTCGGTGGGGATTTCATCCACGAGCGAGGCGATATCCTGCATGTTGCGGTAGTCGAAATACTTGCCGCCGGTTTGTTCGGCGAGGTCGCGCATGGCGTCGAGATCGGCGCTGGTGTCGCGGTATTCGAGCGACTGCATGTGGACGCGGAACGCGTGCTGGATGTCGAAGAGCGGGCGCGCCTCGGTATCGGCGCCGGGCGCGGCCTGCGTGCAGCGAACGACCATGCTGCCGGTGCGCCGCGCGCGATAGTCGCCGGTGTAGAGCATGCGTCCGCCGGGATCGGGCTGGAGCGGAACCATTTGCTCGTCCTGTTGCGGCGTGGTGACCGAGGCGAAGATGGGCACGCCGCGCAACTGGGCCATGAGGGCCGGGTCGAGCACGCGCAGGCGGATGCGCACGTTTTCGCCTGGCGAATAGGTGCTGCGGTCGGTATCCAGGGCGACCTGCTGCTGCGTGCCTTTCAGCCGGGTTTCGCCGAGATAGCGGATGGCGCGGGTCCAGAGCCGGTCGTAATCGAAGCTTTCGTAGGGGAAACGCCAGCGCCAGAGGCTGTTCAGGCCCGAATAGAGGACGGCGCCTTCCCCGTAGCGCTGGATGACAATGAGCGGGACGGAGCCGGAAGCCAGCCCGCCTTCGCCGCCGCCGCGGGTTTCGAGCAGGGTCACGGCTTCGGGCTTGGCGCGCTGGACGGGATGGTGCCAGAAGAAGGTCGGGAAGGTTTGCCAGATGCGATCGTTTTCCTCGGAATGGCTCGAGGCGAGCATGATCGGGTGGTCGCGGCCGATCGGCGTGCGCTGCACGGCGATTTCGCGGTCGAACTCCTCGAAATGGTTGGGGAGAATGTTGCGGTCGATTTCGACGGGCAGAAGATTGCGCATGCGCACGGCGTGCACCTGGATGAACCGGGCGATGCCGTGGTTGCGCCCGCCGATGATCATGAGGCCGCCGCCGCGCCGCACCATGTCGTCCATGCCGGTGATCTGTTGCGTCGTGAGCTTGTTGGGATCGGCGTCGAACAGAATGCACACGTCGTAGCGCTGCCAGTCGGCCAGGTCTTCGGGCAGCCGGCGCAGCGTGGCGTTGCCCTGCTGGATGTAGTCCACGTCGGCGTTCTGCAGCCAGCAGGACAGCTCGACGACCGGATCGCGCAGCAGGGCGGGCACGAGATAGAAGTATTCGCGGGTGGGTTCGCCCGCGATCAGGAGGATGCGCAGCGAGCGGCGCACGACTTTCACGTGAACGGTCGCCTCGTTGTTTTCAACGTTCACTTCGTCGGGCTGCACGGGGACGCGCAGTCGGAATTCGCGCACGCCCTCGGTTTCCGGGATGGTGGCGATCGGCACGCGGTTCTCGCCGCGGCGCAGCGTCACGCGCCGGCTGGCCACCTGCTCGCCTTCCTCTTCGAGCACGAGCGTGGTGGTGAGATGGTCCTGGATCTGGTTGATGATCTTGACGTCGAAAATCAGCACGTCGCCCAGGCTGGCTTCCGGATCGACAAGCACCTCCTCGATGCTCAGGTCGCGCAGCGGATGTTCCGTGCCGAACACGACGGTATGCACGGGCACGCCGGCCCGCGCCGCCTGCTCGCCGGCCAAGTCAATGGCCATGCCGCCGGTTTGCCGGCCGTCCGACAGCATGACGATGCCCGAAATCCTGTCTTCGGCCATGTTGCGCAGCGTATCGGCGAGCGCGTCGCCGACATTGGTGTATTCGCCTGTGGGGACTCGGGCGTTGGCGAATATCTCGTCGCGGCCGAGCGCGGCCTCGCGACGGCTTTCGCGATGGGGCAGTTCGCGCAGGAGGCTGAGCATGTCCGAAAAGGTGAAGACCCGGACCCGGTGCGTCAGGGTCAACGGGTTCTGGAGCGTATGCACGACGCGCTGGGCCGTATGGTAACGGGTGCGTTCGTCGCGAGGGGCGGCCTGCACGAGCGGGTTGTCGAGCGTGTCGGGGAATTCCATGCTGAGTGATTCGTCCACCACGAAGGCGACGGCGGGCAGCCGACGCGTGGTATGGACCAGTGTCACGGCCGGACGGGCCAGCGCCAGAATGGCCAGCAGCGCCACCAGGGCGCGCAAGCCCCACAGGTAGCGCTTCTGCTTCGGCGTGAGCCGCCGCGCTTGCAGGGCTTCCTGGCGGTAGAAGCGCGAGTAGAGAACGGCCAGGCCGATTCCCACTACGATCAGGAACAGGACGAACGCTTCGCTGGACAGCATCGTAGGCTTCATGCCGTTCTAACTCCCCTTGCTCTGCGGCGTCCGTAGCGCATGGCCAGATAGGCTTCGAAGCCCATGAGGGCCAGCAGAATCCACAGGATGGCCTGCGCGAATTCCGTGATGGCATGCATTTTGGCCGCCAAATCCTCGATGGGAATGCCGGGATCGACCCATGTGTAGAAGCCGCGTCCGTACGCGCTGCGGAAAGCGGATTCGGCCAGCCGCGTCAGGTCGCCCTCCTCGGAACGCTGGTTGACCACGAACCGGGTGCGCGGCACGACGCCCGGCATGGTTTCGACAAAGGAATACACGCCCTGCTGATCCGTCTCGTCGAACCGCACGAACCAGGCTTCGGTATCGCCTTCGCGGTCGCGCGGCGCCAAGCGTACGCGCCGCCCGTCGGGGAGCTGAACGATCAGATGCTGGGCGCTGACAAAAACGGGTTGCTCGAAGGCGTCGCCGACGTCCAGGTTGACGTCCCGGTCCGGATTGCCGACCAGGTAGCGGAGCATGTCCTGAATCAGGATCGGATATTCGATCACGGCCGGCAGATAGGTCCAGTTGACGCCTGCCGTGGTGTTGGCGAGCATGGCGCGGCCGCGGCCGTATTCCGTTTCGAGCAGGAAAGGGGTCTTGTCGGACAGCGCCAGGGCTACCCGCGCTCTGTTGCCGGGCTCGAGATTGTACGAGCCGAAGAAACGGGCTTCGCGCGCTTCGCTGGCGCCCAGCGAGTAAAAGGCCGGATGCGTTGTGGCGCCGAAGGATACGAACGGGCGTTCGTCCTCTTCGCCGGACGTGCCCGAGAGCATGCGGCGTTCCAGGATTCTGGCCGGCAACGGACCTTCGCCATCCTTGAAGAAGAAGCGGTTGTAATCGTAGGCGTTAATGTCGGGGCCGAGAAAGAACCAGAGCGAACCTCCGTCCCGCGCGTATTGCTCGAGGCGCGTGGCGGTGCGTTCGTCGAGCGAGGCCAGTTGCGTCACGATGATGACGGGAAAACGCTCGAGATTCTCGAACCGCAATGCCGTCGGGTGCGCGACCGTGGTGGAAAAACGAGTGATCTTTTCCATGGCCGGATGCGTGGGCGGGTCAATGGCCCGTTGCAGAAAGACGCTTTCCAGGCGAAGCGGGTCTTCCTGAAGATCGGCGGCGGGATCGTCGGGCATGCCGGCCATGGCCATGGGCGCGGTTTCGTCTACGATCAGCACGGGGAAATAGTCGGGCACGGTGCACAGATAGGCGCGCCGGTTGTCCACCAGGTGCTGATCGCCTTCCACCAGCACTTCCACCAGATGCTCTCCGGCGCGCGAGAACTGGTATTCGAAATGGACGACCGCCTCGTGGCCTGCGGGGTCGAAGTAGCGCACGCCCTGTTGCGCGCCGTTGACAATCAGAGAGATGGACGGGTTGGCGTCGGCCGGCGGCTTGCCCCAGGTTTCGATGCGGGCCTGAAATGTGACGGGGAAGCCGGTGGAAAGGACCTGTTCGGTGGGGCGCAGGTCGGTCACGATGTAGTTGAATTCGTGTTCGCTGCCGACATCCACCATATAGAGATCGTTGTTGTTGGCCAGATCGCGCAGCATTTGGGCGATTTCAGCCGTGGGTCCGCCGGGGCGCGCCCATGTGTATTGCTGGAAGTCGGAAAAGAAGTAGATTTCCGCCTCTTCTTCCCGAGTGCGTTCGAAATAGTCGCGCACCCATCGCAGCGCGTCGGAAATCGGGGCGGCGCCCAGCGTGGCGCGCAGGGAATCCACCTGCGCGGCGGCCGTGTGCGTGTCGGTTTCCATTTCCAGCACGCTTTCGGCGCGGGAACCGAGCCGCATGACGGTGATGAGCGCGTCGCCTTCCACGCCGCGAATGAGGCCGGACGCGCGCCGTTGGGCCACACCGAAGGCGGTGGTCACGCCCACTTGCTGGTGCATGCTGGCCGTGGCGTCCAGGGCAATGACCAAATGGCGCCGGCGGCCGCCGCCCATCATGCCCCGTCGCAATTGCGGGCGGGCGAGCGCCAGCGCCAGCAGCACGAGCAGCACGGTGCGCACGATCAGAAGAATGCGGTCCTGCCGCTTGATGTTCTCCTGTTCCTTGTTGCGAAGCAGGAAGCGGAGCGTCGGCAGGTCCACTTGGCGTTTCCGGCGCCGGAACAGCCATTCGATGATCCAGGGAAGACTGGCCGCCAGAATGGCCAGCATCATAAGAGGATTGGCAAAAAAAGCTCCCACAAAATCTCCTGAAAAAAAATTGATGCGCCGCCGCATTCCCCTCTAGCGCAGCCGTCGGGAACGAAACGCTCGCATGACCGCAGGCTCCGCTTGAACCGAAACTCGATCTGAACTAGATGGGAAGAGTTAACAGAATGAAATGGCAGTGTCAATAGGCGAAAAGAAAAACTTTTGGGACAAGGATGGACCTCAGCCTCTTTCCTATCGTCCTCGTCCTCGTCCTCGAAACCGAGAGGGGAAAATCGAGGACGAGGACGAAGGACGAGAACGATCCCCTGCCTTTTCCTTATGCCTCGTCAGCGGAATCTGTGGGTGAGAGACCATGACAGGTAGCGGCGTAGGCGGCGATTCTGTAAGAAAAGCGGAGGAATTGGGGAAATTCAAAGGCGCTACGATCTCGTATCGAGATAAGACAGGCGGGATCCGGAGAACGACGAAGCAGTTCGACGAAGCGTAAGCGACGACGTGTGGGACGAAGAAATCGACGAAGTGTGGAGCGGGATGAGGCAATGAGGCGTGGCCATTATGGCACAGCTATTCGGGCATGAGGGACGTGACCTGCTGCGACGAATCGCAGCCATGCTCAGATCACTCTCGAAGGCGGTTGGCGATGACACCTAGTCCCCACACTTCGTCGCCACACTTCGTCCCCACGCTTCGTCGATCCCCGGTATGGCGAACGGCGCCAACAACCCACAGATTCTGCGGAAGACCTTTCCTTATTAAGCCGTCGGCCTGCCTTTGCCATGGCGGAGCATGGCGAGCGCGGTTTCCGCGACATGTTCCGGGGTGACGCCTTGCAAGCAGGCGAGTCCGTTGCGGCGGCAGTGTCTCGAGAAGCAGGGCTGGCAGGGAAGCTTGGCGCTGAGCACGCGGTGGCCCGTGCCGTAGGGGCCCGTGCGCGCGGGGTCGGTGGCGCCGAAGACGACGAGCGTGGGCGTGCCAAGCGCGGCCGCCATGTGGACGGGGCCGGAATCGTTGGCGATCAGCAGATCGGCTTGCCGAAGCAGCGCGGCGGTTTCCACCAGCGACGCCGAGCCGGCAAGGTTGGTGGCGGTTCCGTCGGCGGCGCGTTCGATCGCGGCGCAGGCGTCGCGCGCCTTGTCGTCGCCCAGCAGCCAGAACGCGGGCCGGATGTGGCGCTGGAGTCGGCGGACGACATCCGCGAAACAGGCGACGGGCCAGTTCTTCGTCGCCCAGCGCGATTGCGGCAGCAAGGCGATTTGCGGGCCCGGGCCGGGCAGCGGCCTGTCGGGCAGGCGGATCGGAAAGGCGGGCGGCACCCGTTCCAGCCCGAGCCAGTCCACGAAATCCATGTTTTCCTCGACGGCATGCCGACTCTTGTTGCGAGGTCCTGCCACGGCGGAGTAGAACAGGCGCGAGCCTTCGCGATGGAACGAGGGGCCAACCGTCTTCTTCGCGCGGGCCAGACGCGCGACCAAGGCGCTCTTCAGCAATCCTTGCATGTCCAGCGCCAGATCGTAGCGTTCGGCGGCGAGCGTTCGCGCCAGCGCCGGCAACGCCGCCACCGTGCGCTGGCGCGGGCAGGGAACGACGCGGGCGACCGGGCCGAAGCAGCCGACCAGTTCCGCATAGGGCGTGTGCGCCGCCCAGTGAATCTCCGCGCCGGTCTGTTCCCGGATGTTGTGCACGGCCGGCAGAGCGTGGAACAGGTCCCCGAGCGAACTGAGCTTGACTACAAGCAGTTTCATGAGAAGCGCATAGAACATGCGCAGGCGGATGACAAGCAAAATCCGAGTTTGACAACGGGCCCGGAATATCGCACGCTGTCCCTTATGTTCAACAGGCTGCAATCGCATTGGCAATGGGCCGTGGCCATCGTCGCGGCGCTGGGCCTGGCCGCCGGGGCGGCTGGCCTGATGCGCGCTCGGTCGCCCGCGAACCATGAGCCCGTCGGCATGGCCGCGGCGGCCGCCCTGTCCGTTGCGCAGGAAGGACAGGCGCCGGACGATGCGTCCGCCGAACCGTTGCTGGCCATGCTGCGCCGCGTGTTCGCCGAAGAAGGCGTGCCGCCCGAATATCTGTGGGTGGCGGAAGTGGAGTCGGCATGGAACCCGCATGCGCAAAGCCGTGCCGGCGCGGTGGGCCTTTTCCAGATCATGCCGGAGACCGCTCGGCGTTTCGACCTGGCCGACGACCTTCGCGACGAACGCGCGGACCCGGAAAGCAACGCGCGCACGGCGGCCCGCTACCTGAACCGGCTTCACAAGCGGTTCGGCGACTGGACCCTGGTTCTGGCCGCCTACAATGCCGGCGAGAATCGCGTGCAGCGCCTGCTCCTCGAAACCGGCGGCAACGACTACGAAGACATTCGCGAACGGCTGCCGGCCGAAACGCGCGCCTACGTGGCCATGGTCCAGGCCATTATCGAAGAGGAACTGCGAACCGACGCCAATGTCGCCCCGCCGTAGCCGCGAAGCGCGAAGGGCTTGTCGGATCGCCGAAGTTTACGGAAAAGACACACGTTTTCGCGCGTATGTTTTGCGCCGGCTGCATTCGGAATCGGAGGACGATTACGGGCGACGATTACGGATTGCGAGTGAAAGAAGTCGTTCCCCGTAGTCGTCGCCGTAGTCGTGTTCCGCGACCTCCGACCTCTGGGTTGCGGGCGTCAGCCCGCCTCAAAAGATTTGCGTGCGCGAGCAGGCGTACGAAGACGGCCGGAACCGAGTCTGATCGGGACAACGATCTGGACGATGATGGGGACAAGGATCGGGACGAAGATATCAGCCTCTTGCCAATCGTCCTCGTCCTCGATTCCCCTCGCTGTTTCGAGGACGAGGACGAAGGACGAGGACGAGAACGAGAAAAGGCGAAGAAAAGACAGTTGACATGCCCGCTCGTTTCGCGTATGGCTACCAGACAAATCCGCGCGAAAGGCGTTGCGACGCTTCTCGCCGGAGCCGAGGCACGAGACGTGGCGAGATAGCTCAGTTGGTAGAGCAGTGGACTGAAAATCCACGTGTCACCAGTTCGATTCTGGTTCTCGCCACCGTTTCTTTTCCGATGGAACGCGCGGAATATTTAAGGCGGGCTGACGCCCGCAACCCAAGTTTGCGGGTATGTGGGTTCGGGAGTATGTGCGTTTCCCCCGCACACTCGCACACTCGCAAACAATGCCGCCTCCAATTTCTTGTTGTTTATGGCAGAGGCGGCAGGATAAGGGCTTAACGGCCATG
This sequence comes from Kiritimatiellia bacterium, assembly GCA_007134465.1. Taxonomy (GTDB): domain Bacteria; phylum Verrucomicrobiota; class Kiritimatiellia; order UBA8416; family SLMC01; genus SLMC01. Next base: position 27,193 of record SLKS01000236.1, read on the forward strand.
CGAACCCGTCGCCTTCTTTTCCCGACCTGTCTTCTTCTCGGTTGTCTGTTCGCGGCAGCGTCGGGCGCGCAGCCGCGACCGCTCGAATCGGAGCAGGACAATCACACGGGCAGGATGCCCGTGCCACGGAGCGCGCAGCCGCTCGCGCTTGACACCGAAACGGGGCAGGGGCCGACGTCGGCTTCTCGCGGCGTCGCCACTCCGAGCGCCGTTCGCCCGCGCCCGGACCGCCCGCCCGTCTCCTTGCAGGATCGCTTGCGCCGGTTCCGCATCCCCGCCATCATGCTGGCCGGATTCGTGGATGGACTGAACCCGTGCTCTCTGGCCACGATCGTCTTTCTCGTAACATTATTAACGGTGTCGGGCATTCGGGGGCGTGGCGTGCTTGCGTTGGGCTCGGGATATGTGTTGGCCGTATTCGCGGCGTATCTGGGGTTGGGGCTTGGCGTGGGCAGGATTCTGGCGCTGATGGGCGCCCGGCCCTGGCTCCAGCGAGGCTTGCGGCTGGCGCTTCAGGCGGGAACGCTTGTCTTGGCCGCCGTATCGTTCCGGGACGCCTGGGTCTGCCATCGGGACGGGCGGAGCTCGGGCGCCTGGCTGCGCACGCCTGTTCGGCTGCGCAAGATGGCGCATGGCTTCATGCGGCGCCGGCTCGCGCGCGGATCGCTTTTCGCCGCCGGTCTGGCGATCGGCGCGGCGGTGACGCTGGTGGATGCCGTCTGCACGGGGCCGCTCTATATTCCCACGCTTGCGCTGCTCGGTCGCTTCCGCGAAACGCGCGTGCGCGCGCTGACCCTGCTGGTTCTGTACAACCTCATGTTCGTGATTCCCCTCATCGCCGTCATGACCGCCGCCTGGTTTGGCGCCGGCAACGAACGGCTGCTCGCCTGGAGCCGCCGTCATGCGGTCGTCGGCAAGCTCGCGACCGGTCTGCTCTTCGCCGCCTTGGCTCTCGCTTTACGTCTGTATTGAGCCTGGAAAGAGCAGCAGGCCCTTTTCGGACGGGGTCCTCTTAAAAGGAAAAAGAGGGGGACATGATCGTCCTCGTCCTCGATTTCCCTCGCTGATTCGAGGACGATAGGCGCGATCCCAACGCGACCCCAACGGGGTCATGCAACAGAGGCTGCGGGGCCCGCCTGCAGCGACTGCGTCGCAGACATTGCGGACAGGCAACGCCCCGGTATCGCACGCATTCACCCAACCCCCGACCCCAACGGGGTCGCGCAAACTTGAAGCGCTTCGGGTGGAGCGCTTTGCGCGGAATCCGAAGTCGCTGGAGGCTTGGTTGGCGCTCTCCTCATCCTGGAAAGAGCAGATAACCGCAAAGAACACAGAGAACACAAAGATGGAGAACAGCTTGCAGAGATGCGCCCTAACACCCGATTGGTGTGGCCATAAAACTGCACAACTATCTTTCTTTGC
>SLKS01000078.1 GCA_007134465.1 Kiritimatiellia bacterium
TGACGCGGCTGGCCCAGGAACTGCACGGTATTGGCGCGCACGCGCAGCTTGGACCGCTTCTCGCCTTCCTTGCTGGTCCATTCGTCGAGCTGCAGCCTGCCCTCGACCAGCACCGGCGAGCCCTTGCCCAGATACTTGGCGCAGTTCTCGGCCTGCCGGTCCCAAACCACGACATCCACATATACCGTGGACTCGCCGGTTTCGCCCTGCCGGTTCTTGTACTTCTCCGAAACCGCCAGCCTCAGATCGGCTACCGCCATGCCCGACGGCAAATGCCGCAGCTCGACATCCGCCGTCAAATTCCCGACCAGATAGACTCTGTTGAACGTGGCCATGCTGTCTTCTCCTTCCTGTGAAGTTTTGCCGTTGCCATGCCCTGCCAAGCGCAGGGGCAACTTGTTCATGCGGAGAACCTAGCGCCCTCGCAGAAAACGATCAACCACCATTCCTCCTTGAATCATGGCACGGGCACCCGCCTGCGCCAAGCGAAGCGCGGCAGGCAGGCCTTGCCCGTGTTTTTCCGAAGCGTTCCATGGCAGGACGCCCATGCCGCAATGTGTGTGCCTGATTATCCAAGCATCCAATTTGTCTGTCGGCATTGGCAACGGCAAGTGTTGTCTGACAATTGCGCCGGTGAGATGCGGAAAGAGACAGGGATGAATTGGAATGGAATGGCATGGTGTGTTTTCTGTTGCATGAGAAAGGCGGTGGGAGTAGATTTCTATCTCTGGGTTCCAAAAACCATGCCGGAAACCGGAGGAATTCGAGAAGGCAAAAGCCCTCGCCATAGGCAAGACGGTGGAGGACGCGATGGGCTGGGGAGCATGAACGGTAATCGGTGAGCGGTGAACGTGACGCGACACCGATAACCGACTACCGATCACCTTCTTCTCCGCACCGATGACGGACAACGGACGAAAGGCGGCAAGACATGCGAATACGCGAAGTGCATATCAAGAACTTCCGAGCGATCGATCATCTTGACCTGGAGTTCGTTCACCCCGGCCGCGCCACACTGGATACGGCCCTATTGGCCGGCCCGAATGGGTGCGGCAAGACGAGTGTGTTAGAGGCATGCCTCTGGGGGCTCAAGTAAGACAAGCTCATACCCCGCAAACTGCCTGAAAAGGACTTCAGCATAGAGATGACTGTGGAGCATCGGGGTGAACGAATTTCTATCGTCAGGGACCGTCATCGCCACCATGTCACGAATTACGCCGACGGGAAACCGCAACAAATCAACGCGGCTGTCTACGGGCTCTCTTGCTTTTACTTCTCGTCTTGGCGTGCTCCGAAGCTGGTTGGCAGCGTCGGCCTCACGGTCGGTCGAGGCAAGCGCCCCGCAGCGAACCAGGAGAACTCGCTGTGGAGGCTTAAACAGCACCTCGTCAATTTGAAGGGCGCATCCTCCTTCCGGTATGCAGCGGCCAATCCGGATAAGTTTCTGGATCGCTTGAACAAAGTATGGAGCCTATTTTATCCGGAACGCCGGGATCGATTTGCGGCGGATGTGAGAAGGGAAGAAGATGGTGCGGACAACCGCGTGAAGGAAGGCGATACTGAACGGGAGGACAACCTCTCGTTCGACTTGCTTTACTACGACGACAAGCATGCCGGGGGCATTCCGGTGGATGAACTGAGCAGCGGCGAGATTGAAATACTCTCGATGGCAGGCGCGTTCATGTTGAACAAAGAGGGCTTCGATATCGTATTCATTGATGAGCCTGAACTCCACCTGCACCTGGCTTGGCATCGGGCGATTCTGCCCGCTTTGCGCCAGGTAGCCCCGCAAACCCAGTTCATCTGCGCCACGCATTCGGAGGAGATTCTCGATCCCGTCTATAGTTTCGAGCGGTTCACGCTGCTGCCCGAAAACGATCCCCGCGTCAGGGGGCGAGAATCGAATCGTACTGCGGAAGGCGGTGACGAATGACGCGGACGAGCGAGTTGATCGGCATGCTAGGACGAAAGCCCATCGCCTTGGTCGTGGAGGATCTTCTTACGAAAGAATATCTGCTGCACGCCTGGGGCGCAGAGCGTAAGTTCTTCATGGTTGTCGCCGGCGGCTCTCATGCCGTTGTCAGGGGAGTAGTGACGGATTTGCGCAAACACGACGATCCGCAGGCGGCCGGGAAGCCCCGTGTGTTCGGTTTGGTTGACCTGGACTTCGGCACCCCGAATATGAATCGTTGGGGCAACGGCGCCGAGCCACTGGAGGTTCTTCGCGGCGAACATCAAACTACATCTGTGGTCAACCGTGGATGCAGACCCTCCCGTTCCGTTGTGCTCAGGTCGTTGATCGCGCCCAGATTCATGCCCATCTCCAGACTTCCGCCAATCGGTTTAGCGCCGCCCTTGCAAACGGCTCTTGGCGCAAGTCTTTTTCTGGCAAGGAAATATTCCACCGCCTGCTCAGTCGCATCTACAATGTGCCCGGCACCTCGACCTCCACAGCGGATGTGGACCTGGCTGTCTCCGTAGCGAAGTGGCAGGCGGCTAACGGACAAGTACCGGCCGAGGTGTCCGCGATCCGGGATGCATTGAAGGCCCGTGTGTTGAGATAGAATCTCGAATACCCGACCCGCTTCTGACGATCCAACTCGGTTGGTCAGTTCGTGGTGTCATACGACGTCAATTCCGCCAACAGATTTTGCGGAAGAGCCAAATCGAGGACGAGAACGAGAACGACAACGAGGACGATTGATCAGTAAATCAGGGATGCACTGCGAAACGGCGATCTCCTCCGTCGGAAATTCTGCAACGCGCTGCGCGGCCGACAAACGGAAGAAAAAGAACCGACCACTGGTTGTCAAGGGTTTACAACATTCCACTTTTCCAATAGTCCATCATTCCCAGTGTTATGGGATGGCACTGTTTTGTTGCTATGAAGCAGCAGGGAGATCGGCCATGGAGATTGAACGCAATCTTGGAGAGCAGCCCATCGCGCGAATCATGGCCGGCCATGACCTGAAGGCACACGATCTCGTCGCGCGCTCGACCGATCAAATCACCCACAAGATGGTCTCGAGAGCCTGCAAGGGCAGACGCCTGACCTCCAACGCCAAACTCAAGGTCTGCCATGCGCTAAACAGGGCCGCCGACAAAACCTACGCCCTACAGGATCTGTTCAACTACTAGCCAAGGAAGCCTTGGAGAACATGCAGAAAGCCGCCGACAAACTGGCCCCGAAATAAGCGGGCGCACGGCTGTTGTCCTTCCTTCATTCTCGCGCCGCAAGCCGCATGCGCGGCCCTGTCTCAGGTGTCGAGAAGGTGGCGCGACATGTGTTTCGGCTCGAGATCCGGCGGCGGCTCGATGCCGCGCGCGCGGGCTTCCTCGAGCAAGAAGGCCAGCGGCCAGTCGACGGCGGACACGCAATCCTCGGCAAGCAATTCGGAAAGCGTTCGCACCCGCCACGGCCCGCAGGGCGGGCAGTCCGGGTCGCCGGTGTACAGCAGGTTTTCCGACCGGCACCCGCCTCCGCAAAGCGTGGCCAGCGGACAGTCGGAGCAGACGGGCAATGCGGTGGCTCTGTGCGGATGCGCCGCAATGTCCTGGGCGGCGGCGACAAACCCTTCCCGGAACAGGTCGCCGACTTTTTCCTCCATCTTGAAACAGTTGAACACGCCCCCGTCGCTGCGCACATGCACATGCCGTCCAAGGGCGCACGAGCAACCGTCGCGCCGCTCCATGACCGGACGGGATTTCGTCGCGGGAATGCACTCGCCGGTTTCGAAGGCCACCCGATCAAGCGCCGCCTCGAGCTCGCGCCGGCTTCGAAACAGGCGCTCGCCGGTTTCGCGTCCGCTCCGGTACAGCACGCCGAGGCTGAGCTTGATTCCGGGCGGAAGACCCCGGCGCAGAGACGGCAGTTCGGCGACGATATCGTCGAGAAGCCCCGGTATCAGCATCACATCCAGCGCCGGCTTCCCGCCGAAACGGACCAGTTGCCGGACGGCGTCCAGAACCGGCCCGAAGCGAGGCGTGCCGGATACGGCGTCGCACGACGACGGACCGGCGCCCGCCAAACTGATGCGCACGTTGACTCCGCGCGCCATGAGTTCCGCCATCCGCCGCGCCAGCGGTTCTTCGATCAGAGGAAGGCCGTTGGTGAAGACGGTCAAACTCAATCCTTGCTCGACGATGGCTTCGGCCAGATCGAGCGCCCAGGGGATCAGCAGCGGCTCGCCGCCGAGGATGGCAACGGAGGTGGCGGGGCCGAGAACCTCGGGTATGCGTCGCACCACATCGAGCATCTGCTCGAAGGTCACCTCCCGACGGCGCGCGGGGCCGGAATTGGTGCAGCAATATGCGCAGGCCAGGTTGCAGGCGTTGGTGATCTGAAGCTGCACCGTGCGCGGCGCCGGCGATTCGGGCCGGGGCGGCGCGAAACAGGCATGACGCCGCATGTCCTCGATCAATTCCGGCGACAGGCCTCCGGCATCGCCGGAATCGGCCAGAACGTCTTGCACGTCCGCCACATGTTCGGCCGGAATGCGGCAGAAGACGGCGGCCTTGCGCGAGACCAGCAACGCTCCGTCGCTCAACGGCAGCAGAAGCGCATCCGCGGGCAGCCGACAATCTGCCATGGCGCGAGTCATCGCGCCCTCACTCCGCCTGTTCCGACGGGGTGGCGGGCGGCTCGGGCGGAGGCAACGGCTCTGGCCGAGGCGGGAACGCCGGCAGAGGCGGAGCCATGCGCACTTCGATCGGCGCGACTCCGGCGGGATCGGTCGCCTCGCCTGTTGTCGCCTCGCCCGTTTCCGGGGCCTCGAGCACATCTTCGGAGATGGCGATTTCGGGCGGACGATCGCGCACCTCGATCGGGTCCGGCTCCGGAGGCATGGGCGGCTGATCGCGCACCTCGATTCTGCAACCGGTCGCGGCAACCACCGAGCCCACGGCAATGGCCGCCGCCCGCGCCAGCCCGCGCTTCTGGCTGGCGGGTTCGGGCAATGGCGATGGCGCGGCAACGGCCGGCGCGACACCATGGACATGGAGCCGCAAACGGCTCCCGCCAATTTCGACGAGATCCTGGTCCATGGTCACCACGGGCTTGCACTCCGGCAGATCGAGGCGCCGTCCGGCGCGTTGCAGAGTCACGGCCGGGGCGTCGGCAAGACGGTAGAGGATCAGCCGTTCGTCGGCCGAAACCCACAGCTCCGCCGCGGCAGGCGCCGTCTCCTCCCGCCAAAGCGTCTCGCCCGAGAGCCCCAGACGCAGCCCCGGCTCGCGACCCGCGATCGCCACGCAACGCATGAACCGCCGCGAACCAGGCGCGGCTCCGACACGTTCGACGCACAAAGCAATAGGGTTCGGCATAATCCAATCCTCCTGTGTGCCCGAAACCATACCCGAACAGGGCCTGAAGTCAAAACTGAAAGCCGGAACTTATTCCGCTGCCAAGACAACCTCCGGACCCCGGTTGCGCACAGAGTTCACGAGATCGGAGACGGCATGGCCGGCCATGAGTTCGGCCGGGAATGGTTTCAAGATCGCCTCGAAGCCGGATGCGACCGGCCGTGTTTCCAGCCACCGGCCGGCCGCATCGGGGTCCAGCATGACCGGCATGCGGGCGTGGACGGGCTTGACAAGCGCGTTGGCCGCTGTGGTGACGATCACGCAACCGGAAACGTCCCGGCGGTCCCAGAGCCCGGCAAAGGCGAACGGGCGCCGATCCTTCCTGTAGAAATAATGCGGCCGCTTGGCGCCGGCGGCATTGCCCCACTCGAAAAAGCCATCGGCAGGGATCAGGCAGCGGCGGCGTTCGAGCAGCCCCTTGAACATCGGCCGCTCGGCCAGGGTTTCGGCACGGGCATTGATGACGAGGCCGCTGCCGCGCGGGTTCTTCAATCCCCACCGCAACGTTCCGAGCTTGCGCCTGTCGGAACCGGCGATGACAGCGACATCCTGGCCCGGCGCGATGTTGAAGCCGGGCAGAACCTCGGCGGCGACCTCGTCCACGCCGAAGGCTTCGACAATGGCCTGGGACTCGCAGCTTCTGGTGTAACGTCCGCACATGGCTTAGAAACCCATGTCATACGAAATGCCGAAAAAGGCGTGGTTCTTGTTTAGGGCTAGATCGCCTTCACGAGCGACTTCCACACCATCTTCGCGTGGTAGGGCGATGTGAGCCGCCTAGGCAGCGCCGAAAGCTGGCTCCACTTGAGGTAGCACGCATCGAGCAGGCGCTCGAGGGCCGCAAGAAGCTCTGGCTCGGACCATCCCTCGGGCAAAAAAGCCGAGTGGCTCAGGGAGTTGCCCTTCTCCCAGTCCTCATCGAACTGGCCATGTTCCGCGATGCTGTCGTAAATCGCCGAGCCCGGCAAAGGGGTGAATGCGAACACCCCGACATCGTCAATAGGGCTACGGCGAATGAGATCATAGGTCTCCTTGATAGTTTCCCTTGTCTCGCCCGGATATCCCACAATGATGAAGCCGTAGGTTCGGATGCCGGCTTTTTTGGTAAGCCGCAAGGCCCGTTCGATTTGCTCCACCTTGATGCGCTTGTTCATGGAGTCGAGAATTCGCTGGCTTCCGGACTCGATTCCGTAGGTGATTTGCCAGCAGCCGGCCCGCTTGAGGCGTCCAAGGGTTTCTTCGTCGACCGTATCGACGCGACTGTTGCAGGTGAAGGTAAAGCCGAGACGGGCGCGCTCGAGCTCATCGAGCAGCCGGTGCGCATGGGCGCGGTTGACGAGAAAGTTGTCGTCGTCGAACATTATATGCTTGAAGCGGTATTGTTCCTGAAGCTGGCGAGCCATGGTCATCACATATTCGGTGCCATAGCGGGTCACCTTGTTGCCGAACACCGTGCGGTCGCAGAATCGGCATTGGCCCGAACACCCGCGGGAGGTGACCCACCAGAACACCGGATAGCTACGGGTCTGGAACACCGGCGCCCGGTAGTTGTTCGGTATGTCCGGCAACAGATCCCAGGCCGGAAACGGCAGGGAATCCAGCATCTGTATCCGTTCTCTTGGCGCGGTGAGCCGACCCGAACCATCCGCATCGCGCAACGCGAGCCCCTTAACGGCGAGCAAGTCGCCCCCCGTGTTCCACGTTTCGACCAGATTCAGCAAGGTTCTCTCGCCCTCTCCCACGACAATGATGTCGAATGCCGGAAAATCACGCAGCGAGAGCAACGGCAAAGCCGTGACGTGATGGCCGCCGGCCACGAGGGGCACGCGAGGCAGGCGTTTCTTGAGACGGGCGGCAACCCGCGCAGCGCTCTTGATCCACAAAGACTTGCAGGTCAACCCCACGAGATCCGGCGCCCAACGGACAATGCGCTCGACGGTCTCGTCTTCTCCCAAACGCTCGGCCTCGGCATCGAGGATGGAAACTTCGTATCCTTCCTCACGCAGCACGCTGGCCAGACTGCACAGCCCCATGGGAGGATATGTTCCGCCCCAGTCCGCGAACTTGCCGGCTACCTGCTCGGGCCGAAGCGGCGGGTTGAGAAGCAGTACGCGGGAAACGGTCTGTCTTTTCGCGGTTCGGTCGCCTGTTCGGGACATGGAATCCTCCTGTTCCCAGCCACGCATCAACCTCGTTGCCGACTAGGCCTGGAATAAACGATGGTTTCGTCGCGAGAGAGCGCAAACGTCTGCAGATGGCATGCTCGTAACGGAAAAACTCGCTTGTTTTAGGAGCAGGCTTTTTTCTTTGTCGTATGCATGCTTATTAGGCCGAAAACAAGAGGGATATCGCCGTCTGTTTCGGGCTGAAACATCCTTGAGCCAACTCTTGACTGCCTATAGGCATATCCCGAAACAAAGGAATACTTAACAGAAAAAACATGCGCGGCAGGAAAAACGCTCAATGGGATGTCTATCGCGCTCGCCGCGAATCATTTAATGAACAGGCCTGTTTGTTCCGGAATATGCAGATTCATCGCGTTACAATTCAAAAACCGAATGATTATTTGTCTGCAAGGGCAGAAATCCCGATCATTTCTTGCGCAACCGATTTATCGCAAGTGTTTTTTCGTGTTGTTTTTTCGTGTCGAATGCATGATGCGCGCAGCACATGATGCGCGTAGATCATCCCGAGCTTGCGAGGGATCTCGGCGGAACGCCGCTACACAAAGGGTTTTCGCGAAGCGAGATTCCTCGCAGGCTCGGAATGACAGGCATAGCAGCCCCTTTTCGGATTCCATCTATCTAAGCGCCATTCGGATCAGGCTCGCTGTGTCGAGAAACAAGACCCTGTCTTCCCGAACCCGCCACCTTGCGCGGTACGGAAACGCCCCGCCCTCGAACGCGACCGCCTCGAACACCTCGGCCATGCGGGGCAGATCCATCACGCTATTGTTTGCTTCGGTCTTGGTCATGACAATCCCGGAGAATTAACCACATAGAGCGCAAAGAGCGCAAAGAAAATCACAGCCTGCAACGAGTCTTCTTCTTTGCGCTCTCTGCGTTCTTTGCGGTTACACTGCTCTCCCGCGATCCAGAGCGTACTTCCTGATTTGGAACCGATATGATCCGAAGTTGATCAGTAGCCCGTGTTTCTTTCGGGACGACTTCAGATAGCCGAGAATCTGCGCTTCATGTTCCGGCGCCAACACCTTGGTCGCTTTGAGTTCAACGACGATGTCATCCTCGACCAACAAGTCGGCGAAATACTCGCCAATTTGAGTGCCGTCTTCATCAAAGACGTGAATCGGCGCCTGCTGAACCGCTTTCAGCCCAGCCTTCCGCAGGCGATGTCCCAGAGCATTCTCGTACACCTTCTCCAGATGCCCATGCGCATGATACACATGAATGTCATAGGCAACCTGCCGAATCTGGTCACACAAATCCTTGATTTCGTCTTCCATCATCCCACCTCTTTGCGTTCTCTGCGTTCTTTGCGGTTAAACATCCCTCCAGCGATCCAGGGCGCACTTCCGGAGAATAAACCACAAAGAGCGCAAAGAGCGCAAAGATCGCAAAGAAAACCACATTTTGCAACGAGTCGTCTTCTTTGCGCTCTCTGCGTTCTTTGCGGTTAAACACATTCCCTCGCCGCGTCCACTCGCATCGGATGCGCCGCAAGCGTCACGCCCCGCAACGCGTATTCTTCGCCCGCTTCTCCAAATCCAACCGAACCATAGCGGCCGGAATGCATGCGCCCGTAGAGTCGCAGCACGGCGATAAGCGGAGCTTCCGGATACGAGTCCGAGAGCCAGGTCAATGCGTCGGGGATCGGAAGCGCAGCGGCCACCCGCGCATCGAACTCGTCCAATCGGACATGCTCTCGCGCGGTCTCGGCCATGCCTTCCCGAATCGGACTCGGGCGTCCCGGCATATAGCCTTGCAGCGCGAGGAGGTATGCCGCAAGCGCCGAATCGCTGAACAACCCTTGCTGCTGCCAGTTGCAGATTCCAAGTCGAAGCGGCAAACCCATGCGCGCGAGGCCCTGCTTGCCCATGATCTCCAGCGCGTGAGACGCGCCGCGCGCCAAGGCGTTTTCTCGACGCAGTTCATCGTACAGCGGAGCGATTGTCGCGTCCTGATATAGGTTGACACTTGCAACAGTGAGGAGCAGGTGTGTATGGATGCGAGCATACGGTATAGCGAGGCATTCAAGCAGCAGGTGCTGCGCGAGATCGAATCGGGAAA
>SLKS01000220.1 GCA_007134465.1 Kiritimatiellia bacterium
AAAGAAAGACAGTTGTGCAGTTTTATGGCCACACCAATCGGGTGTTAGGGCGCATCTCTGCAAGCTGTTCTCCATCTTTGTGTTCTCTGTGTTCTTTGCGGTTATCTGCTCTTTCCAGGTTAAATCGGCGACCCATCCAATGGGTCGCCCTCGTTTCCGAAAGACAGCCTGCGTAATCCCATGATTCTGGTTGACACGCACATCCATGCGCATCCGTGTTTCGACATCGGGAACTTTCTCGATGCCGCACGGATCCGCATGAACGCGGAGATCGCTTCCGCCGATCCGCTTGACCGGGTCCTTTGTCTGACGGAAGCGCATGGACAACGCTTCTTCCGGACCATGCTGGCTCAACGGGAACAGACGGTCGCCGGAACCTGGCGAGTCCGCGAGTCGCCGGAGCCCGTTTCGATCCGCATCGAAAACGAAGCCGGACACAGCCTCTGGTTCGTGGCCGGCCGCCAGATCGTCGCATCGGAACGGCTGGAGCTTCTCTGTCTGGGCCACGATGCCGATCTGCCCGACCGCGTTCATTCTCTGTGCGAGTTGACGGAACGCATTCTCGCGGAAGGCGGGTTGCCGGTTCTGCCATGGGGCTTCGGGAAATGGACAGGCGGGCGCGGGCGCGCGGTCAAAAACCATCTCGAACGGGAGGCTGTTTCCGGCGCTTTCTGTCTGGGCGACAACGGCAACCGTCCGAGTCTGTGGCCGGAGCCGGCAGCCTTCGGCATTGCGCGCGCCAGAAACATCCCCGTGCTGCCCGGCAGCGATCCCCTGCCCCTTGCCTCCGCCTGCGAGGACGCCGGCCGCTACGGACTCCGCATGGATGGCCGGCTGCCGCCGGAATCTCCCTGGGCGCATCTGCGCGCAAGGCTGGTCAGGCCGGACACGAGTTGCGCGCCCTACGGCCGCCGCGAATCGCTGCTCCGCTTCTTCTGGAATCAGACGCGCTTACGGCTCGGATCATCCGTTTAATCCAAGCTCAATAACGTTCAACCGTCACGCGCAGGCGAACCATGACCGGCTCGTTGACGGGCCCTTGCCCGGCAACGACGACCGTATACAATCCGGGCTTGGCATAAGCATGGCGCGTTTGCGCCGGAAACGAACGGCGTTTCGAGCCGTCGCCGAAATCAATGGTGGCGTCGCGCACATCGGTCAGCCGATTCCAGAACAAAGCGCTCTTGCTCGGTTCGAGTCCGCGGCCGGGACTCATGTGCACCCAGCCGCGTGCCATGGTCCGGCCGCGCGCGGGATCGAACACGCGCACTTGCAGGAAATCGCGGTCCTCGCTGCCGTCGTCGGCGCGCACGACCAGCGTTTCGGAATAGAGCCCCGGCCGCTCGTACACGGTTTCCGTCACAGGCGCTTCCACGGTGCGGCCATCCTGCAAATGCCAGACATGCGAGACAATGCGCCGACCCGGCCGCGCCAGGCTGCGGCTGGCGTCCAGCGTCACCGGCCGACCAGGCGTGGTGAAGAGATATCCGCCTGCATTGGGAACGATGGCGTCCGCATAGTCGCGGAAATAGGCCTCGATCAGGAAGGGGTACGGGCTGATGCAAACGTTCTTCCAATGGAAACCGACATGCAAATGCGGATCGTTGCGCTGGGCTTTGCGGCCCCCCCATGTGGAACCGGTTCGGCCCAGCGTGGCCCCAGCCGCCACGGCAACGCCTTCGGTCAAGGTCTTGGGGATGAACTCGATATTCATGTGCCCGAACCGCGCCAGGAGTCCGTCGGCATGACAGACCGTCAATCCGTTCGAACGGCCGTCTCCATCCGGCAACGGCGAAACGGCCACAACCCCGTCCCATGGCGCCACGACGTCCATAAGATCCGGGATCGCCCCGAAATCCTCGCCGCGATGATAGTACAGATGGTTGTAGGGCACCAGTTGAAGCCATGTGTTGTTGTAGGTGGACGAACGCCAGCGGTAGGATCGGATCGGGAAACGAATGCTTTCCGGTCCCCACGTTTCGTCAACGGCGACGGCCGACAGACGCACGGCGCGTTCGACATCGCGCAGGACGGCGTAGTGCGCGTCATGCGCCCATTCGCGGGTTGTTTCCACGTACAGCCGCAACCCGTTCGCCTCTTGAGGGAATTGATAGGGACGGGCCAGAAGCGTATAGGGACGCCCGTCCACCTCGACGAACACCTGCGCATCCTCGAACACGGCGCGATCGTGATTTTTTTCGCACCAATAGTCCGGCTGCCTGCGATGCTCTACGCCGAGCAGCTTCACGGTGCGCGTCAGTCGCGCGCCGGCGACCGTGCGCCGGACGCGTTGCGACTGCCCGACATCCAGATCGAACACGAACGGCCAGCCTTCCGCCTCCATGACAACACGTCCCTCTCCCCCCGCAAGACTGTGAGCAGCCAAGAACAAAAAACCAACGGCCAGCCGCCAGCGCACGCGAAGGACCAGGCCTTTTGTTCTTGGTTCGTCGTTCGTTGTTCTTCGGTCTATTCTATTCACATCCGACGGCTTGCGTCCCTTCCGCGCAGAACCTGTCCCCAGCGGCCGCGGTCGGAGCGACGCGGGCCCCAGGCGAGGCGGCCGTTCACGAACACCCAGCGGATGCCGGAGGGCGCTTGGCGCGGGCGCGCGAAATCGGCTTGCGAACCGATGCGGGCGGAATCGAACACGACCAGATCGGCCGCCATGCCTTCGGCGACAAGACCGCGGCCGGTCAGGCCGAACTTGCGCGCGGGCGTCCAGGTCATTTTGCGAACGGCGTCTTCCAGGCGTAGCAGGCCCAGTTCGCGGACATAGCGCGCCAGCACGAGGGGAAACGTTCCGAAATTGCGCGGATGCGCAAACGCCTGTTTCGGGGACACCACGCCGCCGTCCGATGCGATCATGGCCAGCTCGTCGGTCAGCGCCCGATCCGTATCGGTTTGGCGCAGCGCATGGAAGGTGCATAGCGTTTCGCCGTCGGCGACCAGGTCCATGGCGGTTTCCACGGCGTTCGTCTTGCGGCGTTGGGCAATGACATCGAGCGTGAGGCCTCGCAGCTTGCGGTCCGGCTCGAAGGCGAGAACCCGAATCTTGTCTGCGCCGCCGATCCAGGCGATCTTCCCGGCCACCTCCCGGCGAATGCGCCTGCGCACGGCCGCGTCGCGCAGGCGTTCGGCCTGGCGCCCGCCTTCGCGAACCCATTCGGGAATGGTTACGGCGGCCAAACTCGTAAAGGTGGCCGGATAGGGATGAATATCGAAGGCGACATCCACGCCCTCCTCCCGGCAACGGCGGATCAGGGCCAGAAGCTCTCGCATGCGGTCGGGCCGGGTTCGTCCGCGCCGATGCAGGGTTTTCAGATGCGATATCTGCACGGAAATACTGGCGCGTCTGCCAATTTCCACCGCCTCTTCGACCGCCTCGAACACCTTGCCGCCCGCGCTGCGCTTGTGCGAGGCGTACACGCCGCCGGCTTCGGCGATGGCGCGCGAGATTTCGACCAGCTCGTCCGTTCCCGCCCAGGCGCCCGGCACATAGAAAAGCCCGGACGACATGCCCAGCGCGCCCTCGCGCATGGCCCGCGCGGCCAGCCGGCACATGGCGCGCAATTCCTCGCGCGAAGGCGCGCGCGCGGCCATGCCCATCACCTGGCGCCGAAGAGAACCATGCCCGACCAGCGTCGCGTAATTCAATGCCGGCTCGGCGGCGGCGACCTTGTCCAGAAACGGAGCGACCGGCAGGCAGGAGCTGCCGCAATTGCCGCTGACAATCGTCGTGATGCCCTGGCGCACGAGATTCTCGGCGGCAGGGAACTCGACGATGCGGTCGCCGTGGGTATGTACGTCAATAAAGCCCGGCGCGACGGTCAAGCCGTTCGCCCGCAGGCGCTGGCGCGCCGGGGGGCAAGCCGAAACCGACACGGCCGCGATCCGGCCGTTGCGAATCGCCACGTTGGCCGGGAAGGCGGGCTGGCCCGTACCGTCGCATACGCGCGCGCCTTCGATCAGCACATCGGCCGGTTCGGTCTTCGTTCGCTGCCGGCCAGCCGCCTTGTTCATGATGCCTCCACGCGAATCATGGCCAGCAGTTCCCGGCATCGCGCCTCGATATCGGCGCGGGACAGCTTGACGAAGGCGTCCAGACTGAACGCTTCCACGCCGAACGAGGCGACCGCCGCGCCGTACAGCAGCGCGCGCCGCAGGGCGGCGGCGTCCGGCGCCGGTTCGGCGGCCAAGGCGCCCATGAAGGCGCCGGCAAACGAATCGCCTGCGCCGGTCGGATCGGCCACGGCTTCCACGGGATAGGCCGGGGCCAGAAACAGACCGTCCCGCGACGCCAATACGGCGCCGTATTCGCCGCGTTTGATCGCCACATGCGCAGGGCCCAGTTCGAGCAATCGCGCGGCGCTGCGGCGCACCGAACTCTCGCCCGTCAGCATGGCCGCTTCCTCGTCGTTCAACATCAGAACCGTGGAACGGGCGATCACGCGCAGAAGCGCGTCGCGTGTCTGCGCGATCCACAGATTCATCGTATCGGTCACGACGAACGCGTCCGGCGCCGTCTGATCCAGCACATGCGCCTGCAAATCCGGCGCAATGTTGCCCAGCAACACGAACGGCGCCGAGCGATAGGCTGGCGGCAGTTCCGGCGAAAAGGACTCGAACACGTTCAGGTCCGTCGAAAGCGTGCGGCGCACATTCATGTTTTGCTCGTACACGCCAGACCAACGGAAAGTTTTCCCGGGCCTCGTTTGCAAGCCGGCCGCATCAATCCCCAACTGGCGGTAGAGCGCCGTGTACGCCTCCGGGAAATCCTCGCCCACAACCCCGACCATGCCCGCGCCCGTAAAGAACGATGCCGCCGCGCAGGCATAGCTTGCCGAACCGCCCAGCACGTCGGTTCGCTTGTCGCCTGGCGTTTCGACCGTGTCCAGTCCGACCGACCCCACCACGACCAGCCGCAACGGGCGGCTGTCCGTCTTCGCATCGCCTGTCTTCTTCGTTCCGCTCATGCGTTCTCTCCCTTGTTTTTGCGAGCAATCTCCTGTTTCTTTCGGATGGCCTCGCGCGCCCGCTGTCGGCGGGCGGCATCGGCTTCGCGGCGGCGGCGCTGTTTTTCGGCAGCCAATTCCGCGATGGCCGAGCGGCGCTCTTCCGGCTCGGCGTGGGTCAGTTCTTTCAGAGTATCGCCGATATCGGCAGGCGGAGACGCGGGCGGCGCGGGCGCAGGTTCCGAAACCCTGCCAGGCAAAGCGCGGCCGGCATCCGTTTTGGGGCGCAAAACGATTTCACGGGTTTCGTGCAGGGAAGGAACCGGCGCGGCGGGAGGCGGAGGCGCCGAATCGCGAACGGGGAGCGGGTGTGCGGCACGCGACTTGCCCGCCGATGGCGTGGCCGAAGCCGGAGAAGCCATCTGCCGTTTCTTGAGTTCCAAGGCTTCCCGGATGCGGGCTTGCGCGGCTTCTTGTTCGGCTTCGCGCCGAAGGCGCCGTTCCTCGGCCGCCTTCGCCAGTTCGGCCTTGCGCGCCTGCAAACGTCTTTCCTTTTCCTGACGTTCCTGCTCCTGTTTCCAGCGCCGCACTTCGGCCCGTTTGCGCGCGATTTCCTTTCGCTCCTCCAACGTTTCCCTCAGGCGTGCGGCATGGGCTTCCTGCTGCTTCCGGCGTTCTTCCTCCCTGATTTTCGACTGCGCCAGCATTTCGAGGCTTTTGCGCCGGTTCTCCTCCGCCTGCCGTTGACGTTCCTGTTCCTTTCTCGCCCGGGCCTGTTCCATGGCCTGCTGTCGTTTGCGTAGCGCTTCGCGCTGGTTTTCGATTTGCGTCTTGCGCCGTTGCTCGTCCGCCGCGCGCGCCTGCTGCAAGGCGGTCAGCAAGCGTTCGCGTTTGAGCCGTTCCTGTTCGGCCTCGGCTTCCTGGCGTTCGGTTCTGTCGGCCGCCGACTGCGACACGTGCAAAACCCTGACAGGTTTTTTCGGGGCTTCGTGAGAGCGGGCCGGCATTTCCATAGCCCAGTCCTTGGGCGGAGGACGCGCGCCGGGATGCGCGGCGGCCATGACGAAGTAGGGCTTGTATTCGACCTTGCGATCCGCCATGTCGCGCCGGTAGCCGTCCAGGTCGAACAGCAGTTTCCGGAAAACAACCGTGCGCGCCTCGTCGTCGAAGATGCAATAGCTGGCCTCTCGCGTGCCGTCGCGCGGATCGCCGACCGAGCCCACGTTGATCAGGTAGCGGTGATCGGAAGCCAGAACAATGTCCTGGCAGGGAATGCGCTGCACGGCGCTTGTTCCCATGTCGAGCGCGTAGATTTCGGGATAGTGAGTATGCCCGACGAACACAAGCGGATAGGAGCAGCTTTCGAAATTCAGGCGCGCGTCGGTCGGGTTTTCGATGTAGCCGAACATTTCGGGATCGAGCACCTCGGCATGGGCCAGCGCGAACCCGTCCCCTTCGATGAGCGAAGGCAAATCGCCCAGGAAACGCACCGAGGCCTCGTCCAGCCGCGACTGGGTCCATTCGAGGGATTTGAGCGCGTGCGCGCCGAACAATTCCGGCGAGGAACGGCCGCCGATCACGGCGTCATGGTTGCCGATCACGATGTCGTCGGCGTATTCGCAGACGCTTTCCAGCACCGGCTCGGGCATGGGCCCGTACCCGACAATGTCTCCCAGACAAACGGTGGCGTCAACGCCCCACTTCAGGATGTCGTTGAGGGTCTCTTCCCAAGCCTGCCGATTGGCATGAATGTCCGAAACGATCGCGTATCGCATACCCGTTTCCCGCACCAGTAAAAAAATACGATGCCACACTAGCGCCTGCGCCGAAAAAGATCACGAAAAAAATCAAAATTGATAGCGGATTTGCGAATAGAGCATGTCTTTGTGCCTGTAGCGGCCGAAGAGGGAGTCGCGGTCGCCGCCGAGCAGGAACAGGCCGCAGACCAGATCGAGACCGGGCCGCGCCTTGTAGGTCGCTTCCGGGCGCGCCATCCAGCCGCCCTCGGCGATCTGGTAGAGGCCGCTGAATTCGAGGCGCAGGTCGCCCATAAGAAATTCGCGGTTCATGTTGAACACAATCTCCTGGGAAAACGATTCCGCGCCGGCCATGGTCTCGTTCGAAAGAATGCGCGTGGCGATGAACTGCACGTTCCAGTACAGGTTGTGAATGGTCGTGTAGTCCACGCCCATGCCGGCTGCCAGAGTCTTTTCGCGCACATAGGCCAGGTCGCGCGCGCGCGTATAGGGCAAATCGTCGAAAAACCCAAGTTCGCCGCGCAGTCCGTAGGAGCCGGCCGTGGATTCGAAATCCATTCCCATCGCATGGACGCGCTCGCGCCCGGCATCGAGCGTAAGATCCAGCGGGGTCGGACGTGCCGCTGCCAGCGCCGTCAGGGTTTCCAAGCCGGGCGCGAACAGGAACTGCTTGGTCAGGCGGCCGACGGGCGTATATTCGCGCAGCGCCGGGAACCGGTCGAAATAGGTCATGTAATAGAGCGCGTAATCCGTACGGCCCTCTGTCGCGCGCAAGCGAATGCCGCCTTCGGCCTCGCCCTTCGCCTGGCGATCGTCCACGCGGATCGCCTCGACCATGCCGCGCATCGGTTCGGGCCAAGGCTGCTCCTTCAGGCGCCCGAACACTGCCCAGTCCGTGCCGAACAGGTCCGCCTCCGAGGGCTCGAACGAAGGGATGACCACGGCCTCCAGCCCGTAGCGCGGCCCGAAATAGCCTGCGGTCAGCATGAACACGGGTATTTTGCGGTCCTGCTTGTCGTACAGGGCGAACCAGCGGAAATCCTGCGGCGAAAGCTGATCCAGTATCATCAGATCGTCCAGCTTGCCCCAGGTCACAATCTGCCTGCCAATCCCGAGCGTGAAGGTTTCCCGGCGAATTTCCGCGTAGGCTTCGCGCAGCAGAAATGACCATGCGCCCGATTCGCGCGTATCGAAAGCCTCGTAGCGCGCTTCGCCATGCAGCCCGATCCGCCCGCCGCTGTTGCCGAAGCGCAAGACATTCTCGATACGCGCGCGACCGTCCAGCGCCTGACGCGCCTGCAGATCGCTTTCCCGCTTCACGTCCACCATGGTTTTGGCGGACAAATCGCCCTTCACGCTCCAATCCAAGTCTTCGAACTCGGCGGCGCGCGCCTGCCCCGCCACCGGCAGTGCCGGCATGGCGGCCATGCCGGCCAGAAGCACCAGTGTTGCAGCCACTCGCCAACGGCGCGCCGGCACGCGCGCAGCGAAATTGCCTGTTTTCCAGCCTGTCACCCTGTCCCCTTTCGCTACTGCTCCTCAAGGCGCCGAACCGTGAACATAGCATCGTCCAGGCCCTGGTTGTATTTCACTTCGAGCGTTTCCAGCCGTGTCCGCGTGTTGCGCGCCAGATTCTCCATCACGCTGTCCATAACGGTCCAAAAGCCGTCCTTCTTTTCCAGCCGATCCACGCGGAACTGTTTCACATGCCGGTCGCGCCGGTCGTAGAAATCAATCTTGACAGCCGTGTCGCTGCTCTTGTCCATCCAGACAACCACCTTGGAATACTGGGAATCGCGCCCTTCGCCCGGCACGGTTTCGACCACATAGCAGTCCCAGTCCTTGTATTTCTCCTCGCCTCTAAGCGTGTGCGTGTCTTCGTCGGGATGCCGACGCTCCATATCCTCGAAGGTAAAGTCCGTGTTGACGAAGCTTTGCCGACGCTGCCCGCCCACGATGCGGCGCGAACGGCCAAGCGCGGGCAGGTACAGGTGCTGGATATCGTCTTCGCCTTTCTGTTCCAGCGTCAGGAAACGCGTGCCCTGAATGTCGGCAGGACTGTCGAACTGCATGAACGTGTTGATGCGTCCGTCCGCCAGCCGCTTGGAATAAGTCGTCATGGTCCGCTGCCGTTCGCGGCCTCTTCGGTCCACAAGCGTCATGCGCACCGCAAACACGTTGTCCGCGCCTTCGTCCCGGTTGTAGATGCGCTCCGCCACCTGCTTGCCGGTTGTCGCCTGCGCCCGCGCGCAGGGAACCATACCAGCCACCAAGCCCAATGTCGCCATGCCGCATGCCATCACCTGTTTCATGCTCCGCTCCTTTCCCGTTCGTTCTGTTTCCCGTCTCTTTCGGTGGACGCGTACGGCGACGATTACGGTGGACGATCGGAACTTCCGTCGTCCGTACGCGTTCACCGATCCTCTCTTTTGTTCTTTGTCGCGGCCTTCGGCCGAGATCCCTCGCAAGCTCGGGATGACAGCGCCGACCGCGCGCTTACCTGTCATGCAATTGTTCTTTCCATAGCGTCAGGTCTTCCGCCCGTCATCGCCCTCGCCGCCGGCCCGCTGCGGGAACGTCGGCTTCAGCCAGGTGAACAGGCACGGCAGCACGAAAAGATCGGCCACCAGCGCATTGACCATCACCAGCGAGCTCAGCAGGCCGAACTGAAATGTCGGAATGAACTGCGAAGCCATCAGGGAACCGAAGCTAACAAAGAGAATGACCGACGTAAAGAAGATCGCCCGTCCTGCCGACAGGATCGAGGCGCGCATGGCCTGGCCATGGTCGCCGCCGCTTTGGCGCAACGCTTCGCCGTAGGCGTAGGTGTAATGAATCGTATCGTCCACGATGATGCCGATGCCGATCGCGGAAATCATGGC
>SLKS01000077.1 GCA_007134465.1 Kiritimatiellia bacterium
GACGACCTGCCCGCAGCGCTACAGCGTTGCAGGCGGGCTTCCGTCACTCGTAATCCGTAGTCGTCGCCGTAGTCGTGTTCCGTTTCTCTTGTTTTTTGACGCAGCAATGCGGGCATAAGGCGCTCATTTGGATGCGGGCGGCCCCGACCGCCGGATGGCAGGCCTCGAAAACGAAGAACGAAGAACCAAAAACGAAGAACGCTTGACCATGAACCATAAACCATCAACCATTAACCATTCTTCTTCCGGATTCAGTCTGGTCGAGGTCACGCTGGCCATCTTCATGGTGGGGCTGGGCATAACCACGCTGTTCGCTCTGTTCCCCGCCGGATTGCGGCAAAGCGACAACGCGATGAAGGACACGCATCTGGGCCTGTTCGCCGATCGCGTCTTTTCCGGCAT
This sequence comes from Kiritimatiellia bacterium, assembly GCA_007134465.1. Classification (GTDB taxonomy): domain Bacteria; phylum Verrucomicrobiota; class Kiritimatiellia; order UBA8416; family SLMC01; genus SLMC01. The sequence continues at coordinate 403 of SLKS01000077.1, forward strand.
CCGCGCCGAGTCGTCACTGATTTCCGACTGGAGCGATTGGGCCGACATTGATTCGTTCAGGAAACTGGCCGTGTGGCCGGTCCAGATCGAAGGGCACAATATGAGGGGCGACAACACGTCGCAAACCGTGACCGACGCGATCAGCGAAGGGGTCCATATTTCCTATCGGTTGAACGTGGATGAAGTGTCCGGGAGCCCGGACTTGCGCCGGGCTGTGCTGCGCGCCAACATCGGCGGCGCGTACGACGACGACGATGCCCAGTGGTTCTACACGGAATTCTTCTTTATGGGCGTGGAGTAGGAAGAGAGGGGTGCTTGCCCGCCGAAGCGCCTGGGCGAAGGAGGGAGGGCGGAAACCTGAAACCTGAAGGGGAAGAGAGTCCTTGGTCGAGGAGAAGCGATCGGTAACCGGTGATCGGCAATCGGCGGGAAGAGATTTTGGTTTGGAGGGCGGGCGGCCCCGACCGCCGGACGATGAACCGGCGACGGAGGCCCGCCTTCGCAAAGCCTGCGGCGCGGCATGCCCGTCGCCCTCCAGTTGTTGGAGAGGGGCGGGAACGGAGCAACATCCGCAACCCAAAGGAGTTGAACAGAAGGCAACGAAGGGAACAAAGAAGGGCGGGCACACGTCGTTTCCTTCGTTATCTTGAGCGAAGCGGGTGTTCAAACAATCCAGGGACAAAAGATACACGCAAAAACGATTGTCTTTCTGAAAAAGCCTCTCACGGCGGAACGAGCATGAAAATCGAAAATCGAAAATCGAATACCGAAAATCGTCGCGCCGGTTTCACGCTGCTCGAGCTGTTGGTGGCGATTTCCATTCTGGTGATCATTGTCATGATGATGGCGGGTGTGTTCTTTCAGAGCCGCGTGGCGTGGGGAACCGGGTTGCGTCGCTCGCGCATGGCCATGGAAGGGCGGGCGGTGATTGATTTCATCGCCAACGAGCTGGCCCAGGCCGTGGCCGACGAGACATTGGAATGCATGATTCAGGATGGGCAGGGCATAACCTTCTACATGCTGGACCAGGCTTCGCCGGAGCGCCGGGCGGTGAAGCAGGTGACCTATTCGTATGCGGGAGACCGTATCCGTCGCAGTGTACGGGATGTGACATTCAGTCCGTACGTGGCCCCGGGGCCTATCCGGGAAGGTTATCTGGCGCGCAACGTGAGTTCGTTTCAGTTCATTACGCCGGATGGCGGTCCATACAGGACCAATCTTCCGGCGTGGGTGGATATCGAGCTGACCATGCGATACCGGGGCCGGGCGTCGCATGTGCGCGTCGGCTCCGGCGGACGCAGCGGCTGGGGGAACGAAGACGACAATATTTGGAGCGACAATTAGAAGAACCATGCACAAAGAACGTGAAACCATGAACCATCAGCCATCAACCATCAACCATTCTTCTCGCGCGTTCACGCTGATCGAGCTGCTGGTCACGATTCTGATCATTGTGCTGCTGGCGGCCCTGCTGATGCCGGCCCTGATCGCCGCCCGCAACTACACGCGCGTGGCCAAGGCGCGTGGCGAGGCGCGGGAAATCGCCGCGGCATGGCAAGCGTACTGGGATCTGTATCGGCAATGGCCCGCTGTCACGGAAATGAATGCGGACGCCGTGGCGATTCTCCAGGGGCGCGGTCATTCCGCCAACACGAACGACATTCAGTTCATGGCGTTCTCGCGGCGCGATGAAAGTCGCGGCTCGCTCGATCCCTGGGGCCGTGCGTATCGCGTGCAGACTTCCAGCGACCAAATTGTCCGGGAAACCCAGTTCCATACGCGCGTCTACATGTCGAACCGGCATCGGGGACGGTGAGAGAGAAGAGAGGGCGGAGGGCGGAAACCTGAAACCTGAAGAGGTCCAAAGTCCATGGTCCTTGGTCCTTGGTTCAGGAGAAGCAACCGGCAAGTAGGGAGCGGAGAGACGGAGGGAAGAGTTTCCGGTTCGTAGTTCTTCGGTTTTGGTTTGGAGGGCGGTCGGCCGCGACCGCCGTTCTTGAGAAAGGGTTTAAGGCGGGCTGCGCCCGCAACCCAGAGGAATTGAACAGAAGGCAACGAAGGGAACAAAAGGGGCGACAGACTTTGTTCCCTCGTTCCCCTCTCGTTCTTGCTCCTGTTAAAATTCCGTAACACAAGGAACCGCCATGAAAGACCATAGCGACAGAGCGGCCGGGAACCGGCCCGGAACCGGCCGGGGGACATCCGGCTCGGATCGCCGGGGCATCGCGCTGATCATCGTGCTTGGCATGATGGCCATCCTGATGATCATGGGCGTCGCGTTCTCGATCAGCATGCGCGCCGAACGGATGGGGGCGGGCAGTTTCCGGTTCGGGGTTGGCAGTCGCCACATGGTGTGGGCCGGGCTGGCGCGCGCGGTGGACGCCATTCACGAGAACATCGCCACCAACGGCTACATGTATCCGAATTTCGATTTGTTGCCGTCGGATGGATTCGGATCGGTGCGCATCGCGTTTGGCGATTCGGCCGATTTCGTGCCGGCGGCGCTGCGGGAAAAGGTGCAGGACGCCCAATCGGGCTGGGTGGTGGGCGGCACGGCGGGCGGCAGCTCTTTCGACGGCAGCATCCAGGGCCGATTGGCCTATCTGGTGGTCAACGTGTCGGGGTTTCTGGACGCGAACCATGCGGCCGGCAGCAATCGCTGGGCGGGCTACGGACCGGCCGAGATTGCGATCACGAATCTGGCCGAGATACTCGATGCGGCCGATTTCGTGAATGCGCGACAGGGCACCGATCTGCGGTACGAGACGCTGCAGGATCTCTATGTGTGCCAGTCGAATTGGGGGCTGAGCGCATTGCCGACCAATTTCGTAACCTATTCCAAGTATCCTTGGGGCTCGTACGACGGAACGGAAGTTCGCCAGGACGCGCTGGACATCGGGGGGCGGGACCGCGCCGGATTGAACAGCATTCGCGCGGATATCATTTCGCGCCTGGTTGCCAGCGGCATCGACGAGCCCGGGCAGGCGCCGTTCGTGTTCACGAATCTGCTGGACTACGTGGATCCTTCGCCCGTGCCGACGCATCTGGCCGCGCCCAACACGAAGGCGGTTCCGATGCTGAACGAAATGATTGTAACCGGCGGCGTCTTTCGTCAGGATATAGACAGCGACATGTTTGCGCGCGCCGGCGTGTTTCTGGATGTCGAATGGTTCTATCCCTTCATTGCGCCCAGTCCGCACCGGTTCGAAGTGCAAACCGAAGCCACCGTCATTTTGACTAATGTGACAATCGGCATGGCCTCGCAGATTGCCCGGACGAATACGCTGCCGAGCGGCTACAACCCGTACGATCCGCCGAACCCAGGCGATACGGAACGCTACCATGTCGTGCGTCCGCCGGGATTCGCCCCGGCTCCGGTTCCCATGTCGAACACCACGGACAGAGTGAAGGTGATTGCCAACATTCGCGCGCGCATCAGGCTCGAGGGCGGCGGCGACATTGTGGATCAGGTTCCTACGCCGTGGAGCGGAGCCGCAGTGGAAATTACTTCGGAGGAAATCGAGCCGCCGCTGGGTGCGCCGAACATGCACTGGTTTGCTGCGAGTCGTGAAACCATAGATCCACGCTTCAACTGGATATCGACGCCGTTTCACTGGAGAGACCCCGCTGAGATTCCGGGAAGCCCTGCCGGACCTTCGCCCGGAACAACCAATGCGTGGACTCTCGATTACTGGAGCAATCTTGCCGACACGGTGGATACGGATTCGGCGTTGCATGTAGCCGGGCGCGGACATCTGGTCTCTGCTGGAGAATTGGGAAATTTGCTTTTCGAAAAAATGGGCGGATTCTGGCAGACGATTCGGCTGCTGGATCATCCGGCTCTGGTTCGCCACAGAATACTGGAGAATTTCACCGTGCACGACACGAATACGGTGCGACGCGGACTGGTGAACGTTAACACGACGAACCGGCACGTTCTGACTTCCGCGTTTGTCGGCATGCCGTGGGGCTACCCGGAAAACACCAACGACGTGATGACCTTGGCGGAAGCCGGCGTTCTGGCGGATCAGATTATCGCCTTTCGCGAGGCGGGCGGCGTATTCACGAATGTATCCGATTTGGCCGCGCTCGATTGGCGCGCGGCTGCGCCCGACCGCCGCATCGTGGAACACGAGTCGGCCATCAGCCATTCTTACGGCTTGTTCGGCACCCGTCAGAATCTTTTCGCCGTGTACGTGGTTGCCGGTCCGTTTGCGCCGGGACTGGGCGAGGTGGCGCGTCGCCAGCACGAGCAAATGGGCGACTGGCTTGGCTATCAGCGCGCCCTCTTCCATGTCTGGCGAGACCCTTTTCCGAACGACCAAGGCAAGCACCGTGTCTTCATCCAGTCCTTCCAATGGCTGACGGGGGGAGATTGAGGGGGAGAGAGGGATGAGGGCGGAAACCTGAAACCTGAAAGAAGCGGCAGACCGCCGTGCTCTTCGTGGTGAATGGACTGCCGAATCCAGGCTGAATTGGGTTGCGAGCGCCAGCCCGCCTTAAGCCGCCCGGCGGTCGGGGCCGGCCGCCCTCCAAACCAGGAACTCTTCCCGCTGATTACCGATCACTACTCCTTGACCAAGGACTATGGACCCTGGACTCTCTGCCCCCTTCAGGTTTCAGGTTTCCGCCCTCATCCCTCTCTTCGTTCACTCCTCCCACGCCTGAATTCTGTAGAACAGTACGGGGCTGGAGGGCAGGTTGTCGAGCGAAACGCTGGTGTAGTTGGTGCCGCCAATTGCCTCGGACAGTTCCGCCGGTTCCCACCCTGTGAGCAGGTTGGTGGACCAGAGCAGGCCTGACGCCCAGCCGGGCGCATAGGTGGATGCCGTCCACACCGTGTTGTTCTCGATCCAGAAATCGTAGATGCGGAAGATCGGATCGTGAGTGTAGACGCCGGGCCAGGGCGTCAGATCTTGGCCGATGTTGACCGCACCGGGCGAATTGCCGCCGTCGGGCTCGTTGGACCAGATGAAACTCCACAGGTTGCTGCCTGTGCCGACCATGGCGAGCGGGGCGCTATGGAGCATGTAAAAGTCCTCGCCAATCCAGGTGTAGCCGCGTGCGGTCATGTTCGCGCTGTAGGCTCCATGATAGAGGGCCTGTTCGATTGCGCCCATGCTGCGTCGCAACCGCAACGCTCCGTTGCCGAGCAGCGTCCAATCCAGCAGCATGTCCCGTTGCGGAACGTTTTCGTCGCCCAAGACCCAGAATCCGAAGCCGGGCACGGTTTCCGGCAGGCGTGTGCCGGCCGGCACGGTGTACGACTTTTGGAGAACCGGTTCGCCGGAGGTCTTGTAGTCCATGATTTCCACTTGCCAGCCGCCGATGTCCACGTTTTCCACTCCGCAAACTTCGACATACTGCGTGTTGACAGTAGTGTCGAACAAACAGTCGAAAATGTTGAGTTCGTTGATCCAGACTTGGCCGGGCAGGCAGGAATAGACGAAGTAGTAGGGATTGCGGTTGGGCTTGTACCGGTTCAAATCGGTCGGATAATAATGGGTCGGATTGGCGAACGAGCGATAGGTTTTCGGGCTGGTTTTCTCGCTGAACAGTCCGGAGAAGGAGGCTTTGGCGTAGTACTGTACCACTGTGTCTATGGAGCGTTTCGGGATCGGGCTGACCGTGCGCCAGGTGACCGTGTAGCCGTTGGTGGCCACGGGGGTCATGGGAATCGGGTTCAGTTCCTGCCAGGTTCCCCAGTCGGACTCGCCTTCCCGCCAGAAGAGGGTGGCCTGAATGTTTTGCGGGTTCAGGAAGAAGTCGTACAGGTCCACGGAGACATGCACGGCATTGGTGTAGAGCGGAATGTTCGGGTGCAGGGTCAGGTTGGTCATGGCCAGGTCCGCGCCGTAGGGCGCTGTGATCAGGATGTCTTCCAGGCAGACCCTGCCTTGGTCTAGCCGTCCGTAGAAGCGCACGTAATGGTTGGTGGTCTCGTAGAAATTGGTGGTGAACAGCGTGAAATCGGTGGTTTCAATATCGGAAATCGTGAACAGGGTTTTCCATTGTTCGGCTTCCGGATCGGCGGCGACGGCCACTTCGATGGTGGCTGGCGGGTCGTTGTCGCCCCAGTTGCGGTACCAGAAGCTGATTTCGCCGATGCCCGCTGTCATCTTCGCGGACTGGATGTAGGGATGGTCGGCGGCGAAAGGCGCGTTGGTATCGGCAATGTTGTTGGTCGGGTGGTTGTTCAGGTAGCCGCCCTTGATGTTGCCGGGCATGGCGCGCAGTCGGTCGGAGGGCTGGGCGGGGTAGTCGGGGTTGGGCGTGATCAAAGCGTTGTAGGCGATCCAGGTGAATTCGTCGGCCGAGATGTAGTCGGTGAGTTCGACTTGGTCGAGCAGCAGCCCGGCGTCGTAGTCCGGAGAGCGGTGCAGGATGCGGGCGTAGGCGCCGTTCGGCTTCTGGATGGGCCAGGAGAAGTAGGTCCAGTCCGCCACATCGTTGTGGTTGGTCCAGGAGACGACGGGATTCCAGACGTTGGTGGTGGTGACGGAGGAATACTCGATATCGAAGACAAGGGTGTCGTTCGTGCCGCGGACGCTGTTGTACCAGAAGGAAAGGATGCCGACTCCGGCATCGTTTGTCATGAGCGGGCTGCGCAGGTACTGGCCCTTGTTGACAACGTTCTGGTACACGTTCGTCCATGCGCGCGAATGGCGCAATTCGAGCACATGGTTCGTTTCGGCGCCGGACGCCTCTTCGCGCACCCAGCTTTCCGTGGCGCGCCAGCCGTCGCCGGTGTTCCTTTCGCCATGCCAGGAGTTGAACGCGATGTTGTCTATGTGCAGGCTGGCATTTTCGTCGGTATGCTTGACACGCACGAACACCTTGTATTCGTCCGGATTGGAGCCCTGATAGGTTAAGCCCGGATATTCGGCGATTTCAATAGGGAAAACCAGACGGCGCCAGTCGGTGTTTTCGGCCGAAATCGCGGAGCCGACACGGGACCATACCCCATCGGTGGCCAGATTGCCTCTGTTGACCCATTCGGCGATTTGGATTTCGAATTCGAGCGGCGCGCGCGCGTAGCCGACCCGTCGGAAACTGTTGGATACGACCGACCACCAGCTCGCGTCATAGTTCCAGTCGGCGGGCGTGGACGAGAAATCCTTGTTCATGCCGAGCGCGGGCGAGGGGTGCACGGATAGATTGGCCAGCCGCACTCGTTGGGGGCCGTCGTTCACGAAGCGCAGCCAGACCGTGCCGTTGGTCGAGGCGTCGAAACCGCCGGCCGTAACGTTGGCCTGCCAGGCCTCGTCTTGCGCGAGCGGGTGCGTGGCGAAATCCGTCCAGTTCGCCGTGCCGTTGGTCGAGACCTGCATGCGCAGCAGGGAATCGTCGCCGGCGGCTTTCCAGTAGTCGAACACGATGCCGCCCACGCCATGGGGCAAGGCCGGGGTGCGCAGGGAGCCAGCGCTGTTCGCCGCCAGCTCGATCCATTCGTCGGCCTCGACGGCGTAGCCGTCGTCCAGAATCCATCCGTCGTATTCCGCGTTGACGCCGCCGCCGGACGCGTCGGCCCAGCCGGCGAACGTTTGCAGGGCGCCTTGCCCGCCTTCGACGAATTCCACCGCCATGTCCGCCTCGCGCGGTACCAATCCGACACGGTTCGGAACGGTCAGGGCGTCGCCGGACGTGTCCGCGAAAACGAATAGGCGTGTGGCGCCGAGATAGGCTTCGAGCGCCACGGAGCCGTCCGCCTGATTGGCGGCCGTCAGGGCCACCCTGCGGAGCGTTTCGAGATTGTGCGCGCCCGGGATGGCGGCCGACGTCAGCAGAGTTTCCTCGCCGTCTTTGCGGCGGTAGAGCCGAAGCGCCGTCTGCTGCAGCGCCGTCTGCTCGTAGCGCAATTCGTAGAAGTTGTTCTGGTTGGCGTAGCGGGCGAGGACGGAAAGCCCGCAGGGATCCATATAGGTGCGTGCCGCATCGGCGGGCAAGGCGGTGGCCCGGAGGTCCGCCCGAATCATGCTGTTGGTCCAGGCGTCGGAACCGGTGCGCAGGGCCGGCTTCCACACGCCGCCGTCCGAACAGCGGAAATCCATGTGCAGCGCGCCTACGCCGGCCGCGGCGTCGGTTGTCCACAGCTCGCCGAAATTGGCCATGTCCCTCATGCGCAGCGCTTGCGTGCTGGCGCTGCCCGGCAGGCGTTCCTCGATCTTCACCGACGAGCCGCGCCAGCCCGTTGTAGGCGAATAGACGTCCGTCCATTCGTTGGTAAGAGGCCAGTTTTCGAAATTGTCCGGGTACCAAGCCGGCGTGTTCGTGGGCCAGGTATCGAAATTCTGTTCCAAAGTGCGCAGGTCGGTGCGGCTGAAGCTTTCGTCGAAATAGAAGGCGCTGGCCGGCCAGCGGTCGAAATCCTGGAACACGGCGCGCTGAATGGAGTAGCTGAGGTCCGTTTCGTTAAAGCGGATCACGACCTGACCGGTTTGCGCGCCTTGGAAGACGATGTTCGAGCCGTCCGCGTTCATGACGCCGGTCATGGGGATGGCGAAGCGGGCCTGGCCCGAATCGCCCCAGACATTCGTGCCGCTCCAGTAATTCGTGCCGGTGAACCGGGCGAAGCCGGCCAGCGAGATTTCCGGATTGTTCACCGGGTCCCTTCCGAAATCAATCACGCCTTGCCAGACATGGTCCAGCCATTGCGTCATGCGAAACACCGCATTGGTATGCGTAGCTTCGATCCGCATCGAATCGAAGTCGGACCGGAATTCGCGGATGTCGTAGCGGTGCCGGTTGTCGGGGGCGGTTGCCGGCGAGAAAACGGGGGAACGGTTCTCGTTGAAGCTGGCCCCGGCATGCGCATAGAAGAACCCCTCGAACGCGCAGGCGACATGATAGTCCGTGTGGCCCGGCGGCAGCCCGGGCAGCGCAGCCGAAAAGCGGTTCGCGCCGCTGCGGACCATGGGCGCCGTGCCGGTCGCGCCGTCGCTGTGCTGATAGTGAACGGTCGGCTTCAGGTTGTAGGCCGGAAATTCGGGGGCGACCGAGACGATGTCGGCATGAATCGTCACCGCCTGATCTCGTGCCGGATAGCCCGGCGAGAACCAGGGCTGCGCTATGGCGACCCGGGCCGGCGGCGGCGTCGCCAGCACGTTGTCCAAGCCCAGCCACTGTTCGCCTTCGTCTCCGTCCTCCGTCTTGCGAATGCGTACGC
>SLKS01000381.1 GCA_007134465.1 Kiritimatiellia bacterium
ATGGAGAACAGCTTGCAGAGATGCGCCCTGACACCCGATTGGTGTGGCCATAAAACTGCACAACTGTCTTTCTTTGCGATCTTTGTGCTCTTTGCGGTTAATCAACTGCTCCACTTAGGTTGAACTGATTACTGATCACCGATCAGTAGTGTCCCAACGTTTGAAAGAGAGAACGATTCGCGTGTACGAGACGTGTGCAGTATGTGTTTTGCAGGGGTTTCCGTACTTTTACACGTACTCGCACACGCCTGTCTCTATTTCTCCGTTGAAGTCGGAAACTGTTGCTTTTGGCAGCAAGGTGCGCGAGAGCAATGTCTTAGGCTATCCGTCGCAACAAACGTTGGGACAGCAGTGATCGCCTTGCTGCTTTTTTCAGGTTACCGCAGGGCTCCGCCCTGAATGAAGCGATGGGCCTCATCGAAGAAATGGAGTACGGCGGTTTGGAAAAACAGATAGGCGTCGAGTCCGATGCCCACCAGAACCCCGCCGAATACGGCGCGCAAATAGAAATCGTCGCATACGAAGAAGAGATAGTACAGGGCGTAGGGCGGCAGCAGAAAGCACAGGATTCCGTTGAAAACCGAGTCCTTGAAGGCCTTGAGCGTAATGGTTGCGTGAAAGGCCAAATAGATGATCGGGCCGGCTATGTCGAAGTGATTTTGGGTCAGCGCGGGAACCACTCCGTGGAAGCGGACGAAATACATGCCGCAGGCCAGAATCGAAAAGATCAGCCAGGCGAGCGTGGCGGGTCCGACCCATACTTTCTTTTTTTGTTCCGGCCTCTTGCGGGTCTGGGTGGTGAACCGCCATTCGTGCGTTTCGCTTTCCTCCGTATCCGGTTCCGGTTCGGGCTCGGGTTCCGGCTTGGCGGCCACCTGAAGACCCCTCCGCGTTTGCGTTGGCGCGCGCGCGGGCATGGAAAGCTTTTCGCCGCAGGCATGACAGGCGATGGCGTCGGGATTGGCGAATTCGGAGACGGTCACGCCTTTTCCGCAAGCCGGGCATGTGATTTCGATGTCGGCCATAAATCAACCTGCGGTTCGAGCCGGACGGTCGCTTTCCCGCAGCAGTCGCTTGCGGGAAGCGGTTTCATGCTGCGCTTTGCGTGTGAGCGTTTGCTTGACCAGATCGAGAAACGCGGGAATGTCCAGCGGCTTTTGGGCGAACGACCAGGCGGAATGCTCGATTTGCCCCCGCACGAAATCGCGCGAGAAGCCGGAGACAACAATAATCGAAACGGTGGGATCGTGCGCGAGAATCTCTCGCAGCAGTTCGCGCGCGTCGGTGTCCGGCATGAGAAAGTCAAGAATGCAAAGCCTGATTTCGCGACTGAACTTGCGGTACAGGGCGAGACATTCCTTGCCGTTCCGGGCGGTATGCACCGCGTAGCTTTCCTTGTGCAGGGCGGCGCGCATTTCTTCCAGGGCGTTTTCGTCGTCGTCCGCCACAAGCACCGTGCTGCTTTCGGGGAGCGGCTGGGCGGTGGCGGGCTTGTCTTCGGCTTCGGTTTCCGGGCAAGGGATGCGCAAGACATACGCCAGGCCTTTGCCGGGCTGTTTCTGGACTTGAATCTCGCCGTTCCAGTTTTCCGCGTCGGCCTGAATGGCCGCGACCGTATCGCTGTGGGGCAAGTGTCGGCCATCGCTCTGATTAAGGATGCGCAAAACAACCCGAGGGTTTTTTTTGCCGCGGGTGCGCGTGGCGCCCAGCGTGATTTTTCCGCCGCGCGGCATGGTCTCCGCCGACGCGTTGAAGATGTGCGTCAGGCAATCGAGCAGCAGGGCGGGATCGGTTGTGACGGAATACATCATCATCTTCAGGTTTCGGATATGGAAGCTGATGTCGGCGCCGGGCCGCAAGTCGCGGGCCAGCGTGATGGCATTGCCGACGATGTCGCCCAGGCAGACGGTTTCAATGCGGACGGCATGGCGAGGATCGGTTGCGGCGGTCATATCCATCAGGCGCTTGACGGTGTCGTTGGCGTTTTCCGACGCCGCCAGAATGCCGAGCGCATCCTCGTGGGCGCGCGTGTTGGGCAGCAGGCTTTCGGCAATGCGGGCGGCATGCCCGGAAATGACGCCAATCCAGTGTCCAAAATCGCCGGCGATATTTCGAGCCATTACGCCCAGGACTTCCATCTCCTTCCGATTCTGCAACAGGCATTCTCTGGCCGCATTGTCGCTGACATCCTGGAACACCATCAAAACGCCGTCTTTTGTCCCTTTCGCGTCGGACAGGGGCGTAAACGCTACGTTGACAATGCGTTCGGCCCCGCCCGGCGCCAGGCAAACGGCTTTGTAGATGAAAAGGTTCGCTTTGCCGCGCGTGAAATCGCGGGGAGCGGGCAGTTTGATTTCCGCTCGGGTTTCTCCGTCCAGCAACTGGCCGAGCGTTTCCCATGAAACGGCTCTCTTGGGGCGGGTTCGCCACCCGAAAAACGTTTGCGCCGAACGGTTGGCGGCGACAATGGTCCCGTGGCGATCTACGGCGAGCACGCCATGGCACATGCTGTCGGCCCAGCGCCATGGCATGGGCGCTTCCTTCGTCGCGGCGCGCGCGGTCCGCTGCTGTTTGGCGGGAGGCTGTTTCATGGGCGTGTCAGGGTGCGCAATTCGTTTTCGATTCGTTCCTGCCGCTGCCGCAAGCCGGCCAGTTGGCTGTCGTGCGTGGACGGCGCCTGGCGGCCTTGCTTGGCGTTCCAGTCGTCGTACTGTTTCTTGGATGCTTCGTATTCTTGCCGCAAACTGTGGCTTTGCCCGAGCATCATGCGCAGTTGATCGGCATACTTGAGCCGATCGGCGCTTTGGGCGTCGTCCCTTTTCTTTTGCAGCGCTTCCGCCTTGCGGGCGAAGGCCAGATAGGCGTCGCGCGCCTTTTCGTAGCGGCGGGCATGCGGATTGCGATTTTTGGCCTGCCGGGCGAGTTCGTCCGTTCTTTCGGCGATGCGTTCGGAAAGCTGCGCATGAAGAACGCGCAGTTCCTTTTCTCGCGGATTCGCCTGCTCCAAATCGCCGCGGCGAATATCGAGATCCCGCGTGCGCACAAGAACATCGGGCACTTCGCGACCTTGGTACAGAAGCCTGCAAATGGCCAGTTGCCCTTCCGCCGTGTTGCGAATGTCGAGGATGTCGGCCAGCGTTCCCGCTTCGATCGAGCGCAGAAATTTGCCGGCCCGATTGTAGACGGGCGCGCCGGGCGTCTTGATCACGCCCCATTGCCGGGTTGGCGCCACGGGCATGGGCGCATCCGGCTTTGTCGCCGGATCGGGCCGAGTCGGGCGGGCGACGGGCGCCGGATCGGACGGGGCGGTCGTGTCCGGGATGGACAAGTCGCGGTCGGGCTCGGGGTCCCGGTATTCTTGAACGGCGCGGGCGATGGTTTCCATTTGTTCGCCCAGCCTTGTCGTGAACGCTTCCCGATCGACACGCACCTGAAACAGCTCCAGCATGTAGGAGCCGACAATCACCGCCACGCTTCCCGCCGCGCCGATGATCGCGTACCGTACGCTAATTCTGGTCCAATCCACATGGGTTGTCATGTTCGTACCAGCGTTTCCGGCATTCCTAATCGCTATTGCCTGTCCAAACGGTGCCGACAATGGTCAGCACGCCCACTCCGAAACCGAACAGCAGGTAAAACACAAGAAAATCGTTCGCCTGTCGAGTCAAAAAAAGCAATCCCCAGCGATAAGTGAACAAATAGGCGGCGATCAGCCCGATACGGGTCATTTTCATAACGAGAAAGACGGAGAGGCACAGGACAAGCAAGGCCACTTCCGCCAGGGGCAATTCGATGGTGGATTTTTGCAGCAAGGCGAAAAACTCGTTCATGGCCGATTTTCCGATTCTGTTTCGAACGGTTCCCTGTTGCGGAATTGAAGGTTCGGAATGCGATATTGCGCGGCGATACGGGTGTTCGCCGCCGGCAACGCGGCGCGATCCAGCACGAGATCCGTTTCCAGAGACTTCAGGCGAACCCGGTAGATGGCCCCGTCCCGGTCGAAAACGTCGAAGACATCGCGCAGATTCGAAACGGGTGTCGCGTTAACGGCCTGCACGATCGCGTTGCTGAAGCGGGTGTAGCCAATGTTGATCGCATCCGGCAGGACGCCGGAAAGGATCACCACCCGGTCGCCGGGTTGATCGGGCAGGAATCGTCGCGAAAAATACATGTCGGTCAGACGCGCATCCACGCGGCGCGCCCAGTTTCTGCCGAACGCTTGCAAGTAATCGCCCGACAGTTCCCGAAGAATGAGCCCGCCTTCCACAAGATATTCGGCTGGATGCCCTTCCGTGTTCTCGGGGATCAGCGCATATTCGTCGCGATAGCGCGCCAGCGAAAGCTCAATATCCATGGGTTCTCGATCCCGGACCAGTTCCAGGCGAATGGTGTCGCCGGGTTTGCGACGGCCTGTGATCAGATGCGGAAACAGCAGGCGGCCGAAATCCGGGTCTTCGTAGAAGCCCATGTTGTCAATGGGGAAACCATCCATGGACAGAATGACGTCGTGCGGCCGCAAGGCTTCCATGGCGCCGGCGCCCGGCAGGCAGGCCAGAACCTGAATGCCGCCCGTCTGGTTTTGCACATGCAGAAACGCGCGGCGAACCGGATCCACCAGAGGCGCCCAGGAAAAGCCGGCTGTGGCCAGTCCTTTGTAGGGCGGTTCGGTCGCATCCGCGAAAAAGCGTTCCAGCGCATTGTAAGGGATCATGGCGCCGGTGCGGGTGTCCTTGTCGTAGGAAATCATGAGGCCGGCCAGCGAATCGCCTGCCATTGCCGCCGCGCCTTCGCCATTGATGTTGAGCTCGGTCAGGACGGTAAAGGTCAGGGCGCGAAACGCCATGTTCGGCAACGAGGTCATGGCGATGCGCACCGTTTGCGCGGCGCCCCGTTGAATCTGGCCGTTTTCGTCGAATTGAAACACATGAAAACGATCGTCGGCCTCAAGCTTTCGGGCCAGAGGGGCCGGCTGCCAATCGGCCGCCCCGGCCGGCAGTTCTAGCAAGGCCAGGTTGGCTTGCGGATCGGCCATGAGCACGCGTGCGGGTATTCTTTCGCCGCGCCGCGCTTGCTGAACCTCCGCCATCGTATGGTTTCTGACCAGGCTCTCCGTTGTGACGGCGCGCGTTTCGTCCAGCAGTACGGCATAGCCGTGTCGGATGCCGGGCGACTGCTTGCGCCAGGGCAGCCCGGCGTCCGGCTGCTGGAAGGCGACCGTGACCCGGACCAGCGTGTTTTCCAAGTCGCCTGCGCCGGCGACATCGGCGCGCGCGCCGCCGCTGGTCGTCCACAGCAGCGCCAAGCCTGCGGCGGCGGCCATCCGTCGTGTCATGCGGCAATTCGCATTATGACGCCGTCCCCCGCGACCTTGCTTGTCCGCCGTAGCCAGGCGAAGGCTGGGCATGCCGCGCCGTAGTCTCTGCTCGAAGGCGGGCGTCGCGGGAACGGGAGATTGGGGTGGAAAGGCGCGTCTTTCCACCCCAATCTCCGGCGCCTGCCGCACGAGGCGGCAGGGGACCTGTTCATCATTGGAACTGCTGCGCGTCATGATTCGTCTCCCAGCCATGCGGCGCTCGGGACGCCGTAGGCTTCCCGGATTTGCGTTTCGGCCTGCGCGGCGGCGGCCGCGTCGAGGATCAGAATATTGTCCGCCCCGGCGAATTCGATCGTGTGAAAGCCGTCGCGCGGTTCGGCAAAGGCTTCCTGCACGTCGCGCAAGCGGGCGATGGGTTGGCCGTTGACGCGTGAAACGATGCCGTGCACGAATCCGTCGGCATAGGTGTTGACCGGATGGGGCAGACGCCGGATCAGCATGATGAATTCGTCTACGCCTTCGTGCAGTCCGTCCACTTTGGCATACTGGGCATAGTAGCGCAGCCGGATGGAAAGCGGGTCGGTATTCCTGGCTACGGCTTGCAGATAGGCTCGATTAAGCGGCGAAAAGACCAGGCCGCCGACCATGACATAGCGGGGGCGTTCGTCGTAGACGTTCCGAAACACGAAGGGATCGGCGGGACTGTCCAGCGCCACGGCGACGCGCTGTTTTTCGCCGTCCCGCCAGACATCGAATTCGACCGTGTCGGCGCGCTGCTTGCGCTCGATGATCTCGTGGAATATGATCGGCTGGCCGTCCAGGACAATGTTGCCGTCTTCGGCAATGTTGTATCCGTCAATGGCCAGCAGCACGTCGCGCGGACGCAAGGCGTCCCGTGCGGCGCCGAACGGATCGAGCCAGGCCACGGCCACGCCGGTTTCCGTGTCCGGCAGGCCCAAATCCCGGCGCAGCGCGGGATTGGAGGTTTCCAAATGCACCACGCCCAGCTCGGGGTAGCCGTCGTAGGTTCCGGACGCGCTATCCGCCAGAAATCGGTTTACGACCGGCAGCGGGATCGTGTAGCCGATGTTTTGCGCTTGCCTCATGCCCTGGAAAGCGACGCCGATGACTTTCCCGTCGAAAAAGACAGGCCCGCCGCTGTTGCCGGGGTTGATAGCCGCGTCCACTTGCAGGGCCAAGTGCCGGTCCACGCCGCTGTGCGCATACACGCTGTAGTCTATGCGGGAAACCACGCCCTTCGTAATGGACAAATGCTGGCCGCCCATCGGGTAGCCCAGCACGACAACTTCGTCGTTCAGTTCGGGCAGCGCATCGGCGAACTGGACCGTGCGGGTATTGTCGAAAAACGCGTCGTCGTCCACCGTCAGAATGGCCAGGTCGCAGTCGAACCCCATAAAGGCGACGCGGGCCTCGTAGCGTTTGGAATCGCCGTCTTTCTGAACCTGAATGAACCGCGCATCCGAAACGATGTGGCCGTTGGTCAGAATGCGGCGGCCTCCGATCACGAACCCAGACCCGGTTCCGTGGCTGATGCGGCCGCCCTGCCAAGGCGTCGTGAAGTCTTCGCGCTGGGTGGTGACGTAAATCTTCACCACCGACCGGCGCGCGGCAGCCAGAAATGGCTCGTCGGCTTCCGGTTCGCCTGTCGCCGTCAGCGCGGCAACGAGCGCTATCGGCAAAGCCAGTCGTTTCCATCGGGTTTGCCGGCGAACCGCCGTGCGGGCAGAAACTGCCATAAGACTCTCCCTTGGGTTGGGCGAACGAAATCCCCGTGAACAAAACATAAGGAGAAAGATAGCGCAACCTGTCCCGGATTGCACGAAAAAAAGGCCGGATTCCAATTGTTTTTCGTTCCCGATTGTGCCAGAAACGAAAGGCGTTGGATGAACGGAACGGAGGCAGGCGTATGTCGTTGCAGGATCGGGACTATATGCGGCCGGATTACAGGGAGAGAAAGACTGCGCGGCTCCGGCCTGGGCCAGGGGCGCGCCTTCGTTTCTTTCTCTGGCGCCTGGTTCGGGCGGTGCGCGCTCTTGTTTCGCGCAGGTAGGCAAGCGCCGTTCTGCCCGCATATTGGGGTTGCGGGCGCAGCCCGCCTTTATGATACGGAAGGAACTAACGCCGAATGAATTCTGCTGCCCATGACCTTCTCCGAAGCGTTTTCGGATTCCGCTCCTTTCTGCCGAATCAGGAGGAAATTGTTCAGGCCATCCTTGACCGGCAGGACGTGTTCGTCGTCATGCCGACTGGCGGCGGGAAGTCGCTCTGCTACCAGCTTCCCGCCCGCATCATGAAGGGAACGTGTGTCGTTGTCAGTCCGCTCATTTCGCTGATGAAAGACCAGGTGGATGCCGCTGTCGCCAACGGACTGCAGGCGTCGTTCCTCAACAGTTCCCTTTCCGCATCCATGAAGCGCAATGTCGAGTCGCGGCTGGTTGACGGCGAGCTGGACCTCGTCTATGTGTCCCCGGAACGCCTGGCCATGCCCGAGTTCGTGGCGGCGCTCAAGCGCGTCGCGCTGTCGTTCTTCGCCATTGACGAAGCCCACTGCATTTCGGAATGGGGGCACGACTTCCGGCCGGATTACCTGAACCTGTCCGCCATCGTGAAGGAATTCCCGGGCGTTCCGGTCGCCGCGTTCACGGCGACGGCCACGCACAGGGTTCAGGAAGACATTGTGGCCAAGCTGGGCCTTCGTTCTCCGCACATGGTCCGCGCGTCGTTCAACCGACCGAACCTGTTCTACAAGGTGATCCCGAAGGAGAACCCCGGCGTGCAGATTCTCCGCTTTGCGAAAGCGCGGGCGGGCGAGCCCGGAATCGTGTACCGCACAACCCGAAAGAGCGTGGAGCAGACCGCCGAGATGCTCGTGCGTCACGGCATCGGGGCGCTGCCCTACCATGCCGGACTCGACGATGCCACGCGCGCGCGGAATCAGGACGCGTTCAACCGGGACGAGGTCGCTGTGATCGTCGCCACCATCGCCTTCGGCATGGGGATCGACAAGTCCAACGTTCGCTACGTATTGCACGGCGACCTGCCCAAAAACATCGAGAGCTACTACCAGGAGACCGGCCGGTCCGGCCGCGACGGCGAACCCGCGCATTGCCTGCTTCTCTTCGGCGCCGGCGACATTCCGAAAATCCGTTTCTTCATTGACGAAATCCAGGACGATAGCGAGCGCGCGCACCAGATCCGCTGCCTAAGCCGCATGATTGGCTACGCCTCCACCTGCGCCTGCAGGCGGAAACAGCTTTTGAACTATTTCGGAGAGGATTTCGAGCGGAGCGCCGCCAAGGCAGCGCAAGGAAAATGTTGCGACGTCTGCGAAGGCGAAATCGAGAGCGTGGATGCGACCGTGGACGCCCAGATCGTCATGTCCGCCATGGTCCGAACCGGCGAACGGTTCGGCATCGGCCACATCGTTTCCGTCGTCGCCGGCGAGGCGACCGACCGCGTCTGTCGGTTTGGACACGACCGCATCAAGACCTTTGGCGCGGGCCGCGACCGGGATCATCGCCATTGGCGCCGGATCATAGACAACCTGTTGGCGCAAGGGCTTGTTTTGCAGACGACGGGCGACTACCCGATCCTGAAGCTCCAGCCGGAATCCCGCGAAGTTCTATTCGGCGGGCGCCGGGTTCATATCCTTAAGGCGCGGCCGTTGACCGGGAAGCGCGCCCGGAAAGCGGCGGCAGCCGCGGCCGGTCCCTATAACGAAGAACTGTTCGACCGGCTCCGCGCTCTTCGCAAGGCGTTGGCTGCCAAGCAAGGCGTTCCTCCCTATGTCGTTTTCACCGACCGCACCCTTCACGAAATGGCCCGGTACTTTCCGACCGCGGAACCGGCCCTGCTCCAGATCACAGGCGTTGGCGAGAAACGCGCCGCCCAATACGGCCAGCCGTTCATGGCGGCCATCCGCGAATTCCGCGAAACCCACCCGCAAACCGAACCGCCGAGTTCCATGGTGAACTGAGCACTGATCGCCGATAACTGGTTGCTGCTCTTTTCCGGACGAAGTTTTCAGAAATGCCGCGAGGCGAATACGCGCCCGGAATGGCTTTTGAGATAGCGTTCGAATTCCGCCGCCCGTTCCCGTTCACAGAACGCGATGGCCGTGCGTATGGTCTACGGACGATGCTTGGCCGTATGGGAGCATTCCCCGGCGTTGTGGCGGCGCAGCCGGTCGGCAAGATCGTTGCTGATGCCCGTATAATGG
>SLKS01000218.1 GCA_007134465.1 Kiritimatiellia bacterium
ACCATTTCGCGATGAATCCGCCTTGCGGCGTGCCCAGTTTTTCCGCTAGCGCATGGCAATAGGCGCGGATATTGTCGTCGGATCCGTTCACCATGGTCGCCTGAATGTCGACGGGGCACCAGAAGGCGATGCGGCCTCTAAAGCGTTCGCTCAGGCGATCCAGTCCCATGTTTTCCTGCTGATCCATTTGAATGACATCGAGTCCGATCTCGATGAGATCGTCGAGGATGGAGGTGATGTCGCCGCAACTGTGCAGAAAGGTAAGCAGCCCGGCGTCGCGGGCGGCGGCATAGACGCGCGCGTAGCGCGGTTTCCACAAGGCGCGCCAGGCGTCCGGCGCGATCATGAGACGGTTCTGCAAGCCCCAGTCGTCGTACCAGATGTAGCCGTCGGCGCCAGCGCGCGCATATTGCTCGATGGCATGGAGGTTCATGTCCACAAGCGTGTCGAGAAGCCGGCCCAGATTCTCCGGTTCGACCAGAATGTCGCACCAGAGATTCTCGAGCCCGCGCAGAAAATGCGCCCGTTCATATAGGGATATGCCGCCGGCCAGCAGAAACTTGTCGCCCGCTTCTTCGCGCGCCTTGGCGAGATGGCGCCAGCGGCCCGGCTCGCGAATGTCGGGCACGGCGAGCGTGTTCCAGTCGGACCATTCCTTGAGCGGATGCGTCTTGACTTCGCCCAGATTCGAGACGCCGATGTTTTCCCACACGCAGCCCCATTCGTCCGTGCCGCTTTTCGGGCGCGCGTCCGGCGAAGGGCGCATGCCGGTCCAGGCGAAATCCGTGCCGTAGCGCTCGGGCAGACCGTAGGCCAGTCGCTCCGGTCCCTCGAAGCGAACGGTTCTTGCGACAATCTCGCGCGATGTCATGGTTGTGCTCCATTTCAATTACGTTCCGGTACGGGAGCTTCCTGTTCGACGGCATAGGTCATGGTCAGGCGCAGAACGCGTTTGAGCTGCGCATCCAGCAGATACAGGGCGCGCCGGTCGCTGCTGACGGCGATGCCTTCCGGTCGGACCATCGGGATTTCCGTGCCGGCCATGGGACTGACGAGCGTATCGGGGTCGTCGGGGCTCCGGGGCCGGAAGCGGCCGGTTTGCGGGTCGAGTACGGCGCTGTCGTTCGGGCCGCGACTGTCCAGGTTGCCGTAGCCGCCGAATCGCGCGATCTTGTTGCCGTTGGCGTCAAGAACCAGGACCAGCGCGCGGATATAGTCCGGCGCCCAGATGCGGTCGTGTTCGTCCGTGTCGAAGTTCAACCCGGTACAGATGCAGCGGCCGCTTTGCGGCACGGGCGATACGCCCGGACGAACCCATTGCGGCGGCCGGATGGCCGTGACAGGAAAGTAGCCTTGGGCGCCATGGTCGTTGCCGATATAGACGTCTTGCCCTGTCCGCAGGATCAGACGGTCGGGATCGCCGACGGTCGGTCTTGCGCCCGACGTTGCCTTGGGCCGGCTCCAGGAGCGTTTGCCGTATTCCATGCGCCCGCCTTCGGGCGGGAATTTGACGATCGCGCCGTAGTCGGCGAACACGCGGCTCGCGGCGGCGCCCTGAATTTGCGACTCGATTTCGGCCGGATACATGACGTCCCACGGGAAGAGCCGGTCGCTGATGACCATCGAACCGTCGCGCAGAACCCGCAGGTTGCGCGAGCCTTGCGTAAGGCCGGTAACGGATGCCACCAGCTTGCCTTCCGGCGACCAGTGGTCTATGCGGGTCTGGCCGCGGAATCCCTCGCGGCCGAACGGGAAGGCTGTTTGTTCAGGATATTCATTCACGACATAGACGTCGCCGGAGGGGAGTACGCGGATTTCCTTGTTGAAGGCCGGGTTGCGCGCCGTGCCGCCAGCCAGCGATTGCAGCGTGTTGGTTCCGGTATGCGCATAGGGAGCTGGCTGTCCGTTCTTGAAACGCCGCACGCCGATCCACCAGGATTCGCCTTCTTTCAGATGGTTTGGGTTGCCGCCGCGAGCCGCGTAGCGGTATTCGTAGCCGCGCGCATCGGTCCATTGTCCGCGTGTCGGAGCCACGGAGCGATCGGGTTTGTCCAAGCGCGCTCCCGTGGGTCCGTTCCAGAAATCAATCATGTCGCGAAAGGCGCCGGACGCGCCGACAAAGACGGTTTCGGTTGGCCAATGCACGCCGAGCGAGCGGTTGCGGTACATGCCGGCGGCGGACAAATCGTGAGGGCGCGGATCGCCGAAACGTTCGCCAATATCTTCGAGTTCAACCAGGCCGTAGGCGGTGACATACCAGTTGCTTGGCTGGTAGCCGGCAACCCAAAGCTTGCGGCGGGCGCCGAACTCGACGAGCGCCAAGGCGGTTGGCGGCGTATCGGCCCTGCTGCGCTTGCCGAACGCATTGGTAAAGCGCAAAACGGGTTTCAGTTCCGCCGACGCGAGCAAGGCGCCGTCGGGCGCATGCTTGCGCAGAACGCGGTCCTCGCCCAGAACATACAGGGCCAGCCCGTCTTTCGAGACCTGAATCAGGCCTGTTTGTTCGGCAGGAACCGAACGCAGCAGGGTTCCGTCGGGCCGGATCACGGCTATGCGCTTGTTTCCGCGGTCGGCGACATAGACAAGACCCTGTCCATCCACGGCAACGCCGACGGGGTTGTCGAGTCCTTCGCTCCCCGAGGCGGACGTTTCGGGATCGCCGAACAATGCCGTCGCGGGTTCGCTTCCGTTCGCATCGAGCCGCAGCACGGCATGCAGGGGCGCGGGACTGCGGTCGTAGCGGCCTTTTTGCAGCGTGCCGACCGCGTACAGAAAGCGTCCGTCCGGCGAGGACGCCATGGCCGCGTGACGGAGCAGATAGCCTGGCAGCAGCGGACGCAACGGGGTTTCGGAAACTTCGCCGTTCGGGCCCAGACGCACGAGCGGCACGCCCTGCCCGCCGCCACCGCCAAGAATATGCGTGTCGCCGTTCGGAGCGACGGCCATGGCCAGCGGTTCGCCTCTTGACAAGGTTGGGATCAGGCCGCTCCAGCGTTCGCCCACCGGTACGGAAACGCCGTCGGCTCGGCGAAGGGTCGGAAGCCCCGGCGTTTTTTCCGGGACGAGCGCGGCGGGCGGGGGATAGAGCTGCCGCTTGAAACGGCCTTCACTGTCGAGCGCCATGACGGTGGTGGCGGTGAAACGGTTGGCATCGGCGACACCCTGATACAGGAGCAGTTCGCCGTCCAAGCCCGGCGCGATCGCCAGAATGCTGTCCTGGCCGCGCGGGTCGTGCTCCAGAAAGCGGTCGAAGCCGATACGCAACCCCAAACTCACGCGTACGCGGGCCGGTTCGGACACCGGCTTGCCGGCATCGTCCTTGCGGTCCCACGTCAGCGTTTGTTCGAGCGTGTTCGGCTTGAATGGCGCGGGCGCATGCGGCCCGAGCATGCCGGAGGCGAGATGCCGAACGACATTCGTGCCGTCGGCGGACAAAATCTCTACCGTGACATCCGCAGGTTGCGCGACCGCAAAGGCAATGCGCACCGCGTCGCCATCCGACCGAACGCTCGGCGGCTTGGCGAACGCCGGCGGTTCGGCATGGCCAGGCGTCCATGCAAGCGCGACAAAAAGAACGGATATCCAGAACAATGCGATTTGGTTCTTCATGCGTCGTTTCCTTTCTTTCTTTGAAGAAGATACTCTTCCAGTTCGCGCAGCACGGCCCGTTTGCGATCGCGGGCGGGCGAATCGAGCATGCGGTCTTCCGGTCGGCGCAAGACCATGCCCAGCGCCTCGACCACGCCGCCCGGACCGTTTCGGAGTCCCGGCATGATGCGCAGTTCCGTGCCGCCGTCTTTCCTGCCGCGCAGCGCCAGCGCGTAGCCGAATCCTTTGCGCCACCATTCCGCGGCATCGCCGCGTTCCTCGCAGCGCAGCCGTACCGGTTCGTGCAGTGCGTCCGCCAGCCCGTCGGGATATCCCTTGACGGCGAAAGCGCGCCGAATCGCGGCGGGGTCGCGCAATGCCGGGGCCGCGCGCAGCAGCGTCAAATCGGGAAGGGTTCCCTGTTCGATCCCTGTCAGGAGTCGGTCCGTCCCGGCGCAATCCAGCGTGGTCATGGTTTCCGTCA
Source organism: Kiritimatiellia bacterium (assembly GCA_007134465.1). Taxonomy (GTDB): domain Bacteria; phylum Verrucomicrobiota; class Kiritimatiellia; order UBA8416; family SLMC01; genus SLMC01. The sequence goes on from SLKS01000218.1 coordinate 4,073, forward strand.
CATCGCGCAGCAGTTCGTCCAAGGCGTTCGCAACCGGTTTCAGCGCCTGGCTGAAGAAACCCGGCCGGGCAAGAAGAGCCGCCGGCGCCAGCGCGGAACCGGTGGCGAACCCGCGCGCATCGCAACGGTGGCCATCTGCCGGAAACATCCGGCGGAACAGGCTATCGGGGCCGAACCTCCGTTCGAGTTGTCCGCGGATGGTTTCGCCGAACAGGCGTCCATGATCGTTGTCCAGCAGCAGCCTGCGTTCGGAGTCGGACAGCAGCTCGGGGGTGGCCCATCTCGCGTACGGTGCGCCGGGGCAGGGCGGGGCCGCCCAGATTTGCGGGTGCCATTTGGTCGGAACGCTTTGGAAACCCGTATGCTCCTCCGGCGCGCCCCAGGAGCGCGGCGACCAGTTGTAGCCCCAGCAGGCGGCGTCCGTTCCGTATCGGTTTTCAATAAAGACGAGGATCGCCGCCAAGGATGCGGCTAGCGCATCGCCTTCTTCGTCGGGGACGCGTTCCGGGCCGGGCAGGTAGCGGTCGGGCGAGAGTTCCAGCGCCATGACGTGCATATCCGGCGAATAGGGACTGAACACCGAAACGACGGCCCAGGCGCCGTTGCAGGCCGGCAGGCGGCAGACGGCGCTGCGCTCCATCTCGCGGACAAGTTCCGGCAGATCAAGCGCATCGGCCGGCCGCAGGCGCTTGGGCGGCGCCGCCGTCTTGTCCGTCTCTCTTGTGAAAGGAAAGAGCGGAATCTCCAGCATGGGAATGCGATCGTTCATCATAACGTCATTAATGCGGGCTGAGCCCGCATCCCAAGGCGCTAGAGACTTTTGTCGCGAGCTTTGTCGTAATCATTGTCGTCTCTTCGTCTCGATCATCGTTTGGACGGCTTTCTCATGGCGCTAGCCGTTTCCTCGCAAAGCGCGAGCAGCGACTCGTCGCGTTCGCGCGCGCCGCTGTTCAGCGCCCACCAGTGACTCTCGGAGCCCGGCCGGCTGCGTGCGTAGAGGACGGCACGTTCGTCGAGGGTCTTTTCGATGCGGTCTTTCAGATCGGCGGGCAGCGTTTTGCTGTCCACCGCCTGCAGCAAAAAGGCGATGGCTTCCGAGATTTGCATGCCGTCCCTGAATTTTTCGAAACGCTCGTTCGCGACCGGGCCGTCCGGGCCGGCGCTGAGCAACGCCCGGAAACTGGCCTGCGGACCCATGTGGCTGTTGCCGGCCAGATGGAAGAAGCTGCGTCCGCGCGCGTCGGGCAGGGGCAGCAGGTCCAATCCGCTATTGCCGACGCCATTGAGGTTGCCCTGCAGCGCGCTTTCCGGCAGCCAGCGCCAGCTCGAAAGAGGGAACGAATCGTCAACTTTGTGAATGCACAGGACGCCAAAGCGGGGGAACGCCCATTCGACGCGGTCGGGCATGCGCGACCATGGCCGCGGATAGGCGCGACCCTGCCAAGCCTCCCATTCCTTGAGCGAACCGTACTGAAAGAAATGAGGGCGCGGTTCGCCCACCGGATCATAGGGGCGGCCAGCCGCCCAGACGTGTTCAACGTAGGCGGCTGGCGCAAACTCGCCGTCCAATCCCTTGTATCGCGTGGGGTTCGGATGCGCCGAACTCATCCATTTCGAATCGGGCCAAATTTTAAGGAATTGCGAGACTGTAGAAGGATCTGGCCCTTCGTCCGGCGCCACGCCCAGGGCCGCAACATCCATCCATCCGCGCTTTTCGAGCCGCACGCGAACCTGATCCAGAACAGGCTTCCAGAATGCCAGGCTTTCCGGCGTGCCGTACGGCGGTTGCACCATGCGTTCCACCGTGCCGGTTTCCGGATCGAGCAGGCTGACCTGATAGAGTTCGGGGCGGGCGTTCCCGAAGCGGCCCCAAACGTTGAGCTTGACCACCACCGGCTTGCCGACCTGTTCCTCGAACACGTCCAGATAGCGGTCGAAGACGGAAAAGTCGTGTTCGTAGCCGTCGCCTTTCTTAATCCAGCGCACCATGCTTTCCGCGTTGCCCGTGTTGTAGACGGGGGTTACCATGTTTACCGAGCAAAGCTTGTTTCCGATTTCGGCGCCGAGGGCGAGGGATTGGCCAATCAGGTCCCAATGCCTGTCGGACCATAGCGGAGTCTCGTATTTTTGCGCCAAGCTGTCCACCGAGTTGTAGAGGCTGTTGTTCTGAATGAAATCCTTCGGATCGGGCGCCTGCCATCCGTACAGACGAACCGTCAGGGGCAGGGCGACGGGTTCCTGCCCGTCGGCGCGAACCGTGACGGTTCCCCGGTATTCGCCCGCCGCCGCGTCGCGCGGAAAGCGGACCGTGACCCACACGGGCTGCACGGCGCCCGGCAGCGGCGCGCGAGGTTCGGGAGCCTGGACGCCCGGCGGTATGGCGCGATCGAAAAGCCATACATCGTACTGCCAGCCCGACCGCCGCGCGGCGCCGGAAAGATAAGCGTCGAACGCGCGCCGAACCGGGTCGGCCGTTTTCTTGTTTAGACTGACGGCCGGCCCGTCTTTTCCCGCAATGTTGGCCGGCGCCTTGTCGGAAAAGCAATCGTACTTCCATTCGCCCATGGCATCGAAAACCCATGAACCTTCGCGAGAGGCAGGCAAACTGAAGCGAACAGATAAGGCATCGGACGAAAGCGTTGCGCCGTTTTCGGTATGCGTTAACGTGCCTACATCAACGGAGAGACCGATCAACGCTTCGCTTTGGAATTCCGTTTTCGCGCCACTGACTGCGAATCGGGCCGACCTCGTTTGACCCTGCGCGCCAGCGATACGCAGCGAGGGCGGCTGTTCGGCAGGATCGCCGAAATCCCAGCCGTAAACGGATTCGAATGGCGGAACGGACCAAACCTGCATTCCCTGCGGACGTTGCAGGTTGGAAGCGATCTGGCTGCCGGGTTGCGCGGTTATCGTGGCCGTGAAAAGCATGGCGCGCGGCCAAGGGCCGATCGGATTGTTGCTTATGCGCAACGGCTTGCCTAGTTCCTGTTCGCAAAGCGGCGCGCGCTGAATTCGCAGAGCCACAACGTTTAGCCCTGTGCGCAACGACGAGGCAGGGATGGGGATTTCACCTGCAGTCCGCAGGCGCAGAGCAGGGGTTGACGTCGCTTCCGCCGGATAGGCTTCGGCGAGCAGCGCCGGACCGGGTTCCCCTGGCGAGATATACGCGCGCGTCAACTCCTTGCCATTGACATAGACAATCGCGCCCCCACTGAACGCGACGGAGATGCGCACTTGCCGCGCCTGGGCGGGATTGCGCACAATAAATTTTCCCCGCGCAAGAATCGCGTGAACCTCGCCGGGATTTCCCGCATTGCCAGCCATTATTCCCGTGCGTGGCTGAATCCCGAACGGTAGTTGCGCACGGCTCCATCCGCTGTCGTCGAAATCCGCGCGCGTCCATTCCGCCGGGAAGGGCGGCGTTCGCCATTCCTTCAGCCGTTTGCCCCGTACCACAGGCGTCTCGATCTTGCCATCTGCTGTTCGCACCGCAGGCGTCCCCCAATCCACGGCCACCCGCCAGTACGACGAAGCATCCAACACCGTGCCCCAGACCGGAGCCGTGTCGCCCGTGTGCGTGATGTGAGGGCGGCCTTCCATGCCGATGTCCGCATGCCCGCACGTGGCGCTTGCGAACAGTGTCAAAACCACGACGCCGACCAACCATCCCGTCGCCTTCGCCTTGAAGATCATGTCCACCTCTTTGCATAGCAGATTTATTGTGGTATCATCTTGGAGTTACAGTGTAGTTAGCGATATTGAGCGATATTTGTCAATAGCCAATTGAAAAAAATATTTTGGCATTTACTTGTTGAAGATTGTGGGTTATGGTGGTATTTTTATGTCAATCAATCGGGAGGGGGAAGGACGGGTATGAAAAGAAAAAGAGCGGGTTCCGATCAGTTCAAGGGCGGCAAGCTGCTGCTGGGCGCGGTGGCGGAGAAGGTGGAGCGCGCCATAGTGTCGGGAGAATTTGCCGTGGGGGACATGATTCCTCCGGAACGGTATCTGGCGGAACATTGCAAAGTGAGCCGGGTGACGGTTCGCTCGGCGTTGGTTTTGCTGGAGAAGGACGGCTTGTTGGAGCGGTTTCCGCGGATCGGCTACAAGGTGGTGCGGCGGCTTCGGTCCGATCTGTTGCGTCGTCCGGTAGGCGTGATCGAAGAGGGGTTTCGCGGGGTGGCCAGTCTGCCCTTGCGCATCGAGGCGTTCGAGCGGTTGCTGTGCGATTCGGATCGCGCCATGATGCTGGGCGTGACCGGTTGCGATGCCGAGCGTGAGAACGCGTGCATTCGGCGGTTTCGCGAGGCGGGCGCGGCCGGACTGATCGTGACGCCGGCCCGTTTTGGTCAACGGTCCTCCGCTTTGGAGGAATGGATTCGCGACCGTGCGCCGGTTGTGCTGGAGGGTCATCCAGGCGCCTGGCTGCTGAGCGACGAATTGGCGGCGCGCTGTTCGCGGACGGATGTGGACAATCGGGACGGCGTATTCCAGGTCATGCACTATCTGCTGAACATGGGGCACCGTCGCATGGGCATGTTGTGCGGGGACGATCCGCGCCATTCGGAACGGCTGGCGGCATTTCGCGAATTTACGAGCCGCAACGATTTGCCGGTCGAGCCCGAGTGGGAAGTGACGGGCATGGGCTGGAAACGGGCGGGCGGCCATATCGGATTTCGGCGCATGGCGGCAGCGGCTTCCATGCCGACCGCCGTGATTTGCACGCAGGACGATTTGGCGCTGGGCCTGCTCGATGCGGCGCGCGCGGCGGGGCTGACCTGCCCGGGCGATTTGTCGGTGGTCGGTTTTTCCAACGAATCTTCCGAAGGGCGGGACCGTTTGCGGGAATTGACGACGGTGGGCTGGTCGGTCGAACTGGCGGCGCGCGAAGCGCTGTTGCTGCTGGACGAGCAGATGGATGGCGATTGCGAACCGCGCACGGTCAAGATACCGGTCGAGCTGATTGTGCGCAACAGTTGCGCGCCGCCCGCCGGCAATGGGGCATAGTTAACGACAATCCGAAATACAGAAACAGGCGCAATATCCCTTGTTTTCTGGTGCTTCCGGTTTTAGCGTGGGTTTTCGCATTGTCTTTTTGCAAGGAAGGAATAAATTTCCTTTGAAAAACTGCTGCATTCGTCCCGCAGGGCGATGCAGCTGGCGCCCCGTGGCTCCGCCTTCGCCCAAGGGCTACGGCGGACAATGGGATTCGGGGATAGAGGGCCGACGGGTGGCCAGACGGTTGCGATCGCAAGGCTTGCGGGGTTGTCGCTATACTCTTGGTATGCGACATCCCCGCATAACGCAGCGAGCGCTGCCGTATGGCCGCCCGTTGGCCCGCCCCGAAAACGCCACATGTCCGAGGGCTAAACCGCATAAGACTTGCCCGGCAACGGTTGCAGGCCATACACAGACAGCTATTAATCCCACGCAATACCCGGAAGG
>SLKS01000160.1 GCA_007134465.1 Kiritimatiellia bacterium
AAGATATGGGGGTACCCGGAAAACCATGTCGTTGCAACAGAACACGCGACATTTGTGTTTGCGGACACAAGCGTGGATGTAAACCACCGAAACCATTACTCGGCAGCAGACACCGCTTGGCTTGCCAAAGCATTAGAACGGCTCAATTCAAGAAAGAATGTGTTTGTCATCATGCATATTGCGCAACGGGCGCCGGGTGTAACCGTGAACGGTTATACCTGGCCGCAATATGGTGTTGGAGATCGGGGACGGGGTGATGTCGAAGCGGGTGAAGCCAACATGAAGACGATGGAATCACATGATAATGTCAGAGCTGTTTTTCATAGCCATAATCACAGGAAAGTCACCCGGTACATGTCAGGCGGAAAACCGTATTTCTTTTGTGGACGTCTTGGCGGAAGTTTGCTTAGAGGGAATATTCGTCGCGGATATCGTGTTGTCGAAATGTACGATAACGGAGCAATGGCCACCTACTACTGGAACGCAGAGGATAAGGCAATCACGAGCGCTCATTGGATCAAGCAGAAATGAATTCTTTGAAAGGTTCTTGCTCATGGACGGATTTGCCAACATCGCCGTGGACTCGTATCGGCAAAACCGCGCCGCGCTTTTCAGGAACGGTCACGGTTGACGTTTGGAAATGAGCAAAACACTCATGAGAAAACCGAAAGACACTGTTGCAGTTGCTCTCTTTGTCTAGGCCATGGAGGCAACAGACAGCCAACAAGCCATTGGAATCGGAATCTGTACGCGTCGCCGTGAGCGTCGCCCGGAACGGGGATGTTCGTTTTTCACTCCATGGCAAGCAGATGGCGGACCGTAACGCGGTTCACGCGCAGCGTCATGTTCCGTACTGTGATGTGCGCATGAAAGGCTTTCTCTGCGGCCGTTCCGTGATCCGAACGATGCGCGAATACCCGACGTCCATCCTGATAGTTCTCGGTATGAATGACCAGACGCCGCTGCTCGTCAACGGACGGCCGGTATGCGCCGCGGCGCACATACCAGCGATTCATACGCATGCGGAAGGGTTCTTCGAACAGGACTTCCGTTCGCGGCGCCTCCACTTCGATCGGCGTCTGCACGGCGCAACCGGCTCGAAAAAAACTGTTCGCCAAGGCGTCCGCTCCCGCAAACTCGATTTCCATCGCAAGATTCTCCATGGGAAACGACTGCTTGGTTCTTAGGTTGAACGTCCTGTCTTTTGCCGCCAGCCCGCTAATTTCGAGGAACGGCCCTGCCCGTCCTTGAAAACGGTCTTCCACAATGCGCACGGCCTTGGCCATGGGCTCGTTGCCCTCGACCGTCCTCAGAATGTCTTCCTCCCGCTCTTCTTGCAGCATCCATTGTCCGAGCCCTTGCCCGAACGTATCCTCGAACAGGATATCGCCCAGCAACGCCAGCGCGCCCTGTTCTTCCGTACCGGAGAGCAGCGCGGTCTGGCCGGTCGTGACAGCCGACCATGTGGTCGCCGCAACGGTTTTCACGTCCACTCGTCCGGCCGCCACATCCACGCGCGTCTCGTTATCGCCGGCCAGAATGTCCAACTGCGTTCCGGTCACGCGAATGTCCGCCTGCGACGTTCGAAAACGCAGACCCGGCCCCGCTGCGGCAGGCGTCGCGGAAGCCGTCAGTCGCCCGCGCGGCAGGCGAAACAGGACTTCGGTTTCGTCCGGTTGCTCGGGCCAAATCCATTGCGAATCCTGTGCCAGCTCGATGCGCAAACGGTTGGCCGCGCAGACAAGCGCAAGGCTCTGCCCGCGCCCGGTTTCGATCGTGGTCCCCTGCCGAACGGTTTCACCCGCGCGTAGCGCGACCGGCGCCTCGCTTGGACCGCGCCGCGCCGACACGGCGCCGACAATCGTCTCGATCTTGAATCCGGCGCCGGTCGCCATCCGAACGCCGTCCGGCGCCCCCCGGAACGCCCACCAACCGAGCACGGCCAGCAGGGACGCGGCCGCCGCCAGCGGCGCCCACAGGCGCAGCCGCGCGCTGAAGCGGCTGCGCGCCATGCGCCGCGGCGCCAGCCGTTCCACGACCACATCCCGCAAATCCACCTCATGCCCGGCTAACTCCTCAAAGCGCTCGCGCGCCGCTTCGGTCTCGCGAAGAATCCGATCCAGCAAGACCAGTTCCTCGCGGCCAATGGTCCCGGCGAAATAGGCGCGCAGTAAAGTGTCTAGCTGTCGGTCGTTCATAGTGCAAGGCTCTCTTCCAGTTTCTCGCGGCGCTGCGTCTGCTCCACGCAGTTCGTCAGCGCCAGTCTGGCCCGGTTCATAATCCCGTACACGGCTTTGACCGAACGGTTCATCCGAACGGCAATGTCTTCGCAAGATACGGGCCGCGCGCCGCCGTAGCGGATTTCGATCACTTGCCGAGCCGTGCCCTTCAGCTTGTTCACGCACTCTTGCATGCGCTGCTTTTGCAGGGCGGCAGCAGACGGTTCGTCGGATTCGTCGCGCTCCGATTCAAATTTCTCGGCCACAAGCGTCAGCGTCTCTTCCGGCAAGCTGAGCGGCGACTTCTGCCTTTTGCGCAGGGCGGCCAGCGAGAGGCGCCGGGCAATTTCGCGCATCCATGGGATCATCTGGTCGTCGGGCGGGAGCCGGTCTTCGTTCTTGGCCACAACCAGCGCCACTTCCTGGTAAACGTCTTCCGCAAGATGAAAATCGCGCACGATGGCGTTCGCATAGGCCATGATCATGCGCCGATGCTTCACCACCGCCTCGACCACCCGTACACTGCGAGAATCATTCATGGCAACCATGGTACCCCATTCTCTGTCCGCCGCGCAAGCCGCAACCCGCAAACTGGCTCCGTTGGGCTCATTCACGAGTTGCGCAACATTTTCCCCTCGTGTCATTTGTAAACAATCAATGCGCGATGCGCTCTTTGTCGCCTATCAGCGCGACGGCCGATCAAACAGTGCCGTTTCAACCATAGATGCTCTTCGTCCCGAGAATTACCCGATTAAATATGCTTGGATTCGTACTGGGTCAAGGTTTGGGACTCATGCCGGTGGAGCCAGATTGGCAACCGAGCCGCGGCGCTTGACGGTTGTCAGGCCGGCCCCATCCATAATCGAGACGCCCGCGCTGTCGTAGCCGCGGTATTCAAGGCGCCGCAGTCCTTCCAGCAGCAGGCCGCAGGCCTGTCGCCCCCCCGACATATCCGACAATTCCGCACATCGTCCGCATTTTCCTGTTGTCTTTGTCTCTCGCATGGTGTAGGGATAGTCGGCACTTGCCATACGGAGAGGTGGCTGAGTGGTCGAAAGCGGAGGATTGCTAATCCTTTGTACCCCTATTAGGGGTACCGCGGGTTCGAATCCCGCCCTCTCCGCCAGGCTTCGCTCGGAGCGGAAGCGACGAGCGAAGCCTGCCCGGCGTAGTTCGGTGTCAGCCGGACGAAGCGGGGCCGATCAACCCGTTCGCTCCGAGCTACGCCTGGCCGTACACTTAGCCGCGTTGTCATTTCGAAACATCCAGAGCGACAATGGTCTTCGCGCCCGTCTCGAGCAGAGCGGCGTTGGCGGGATGGTCGAAGGTGTTGAGCGGTTTGCCGGCCGCGAGAATGTCCCGGCACAAGGCTTGAATCTTGCGGCCGGGAGCGTTGTTCGCGCCGAAAAAGCAACTCCTTGGCCTTGACAAGGACCGTCCCCTCGCCTACAGTGTCTTTCTGAAACAAACGGGTTCGACCCGCCGAAACACATGCTCTTCCGCCAGCCTGCCGTCAATGAAAGGACCAGCGATGAAAGCCCGATGGACAATCCTCCTGCCGATTCTGATTCTGGCAACGACCCTCGCCGCGAAGGACAAGGCCGAGGCTCCGGATGCCAATGTCGTGCGCCTGCTGAAAAACGCCGGCGCAACCTCCTACGCCCACAAGCCGTCCTACGGCGCGGGCATTCGCGATGTCTTTCTCGGCTACGGCGAAGACGACAAGCCCGTTGTCGGCGTGGCCGTGCGCGATACCCGAACCTACAGCAGAGCGCTCACGCTCGTGTCCGTGCAGCCGGCGGACGGCCAGTTCCGGATACTTGCGGCCGAGATACCTACCCTCCCGAAGTTCCGCGGAAAGTCCCGTGATATGGCAGGCGAGGCCCTGAAAGATATCGCGGGCAGAACTTTCAAGGACGAGCCCGCCGCCCGCAAACTGGTGGACGCCGTGAGCGGCGCCACACAATACCGGCAGGCCATCTACGTGAGCTACAGCGTCATGACCGCCGCCGTCATCCGAGAACTCGGCGAGAATCCGGCCTGGGAGCGGCGGCCGCTGCCGTGAAGACCCATGCGCCGACCGATTCCATCCGGGCATGACCACGTACCCGCGCCGCTGGAGACGCCGTCTCTCTCCCTGCGCGAGGGCGCTTTTCCGCTCGACCCCGCCATACACCGGTGCCGATTGTCGCCCGTCGTGGCGCAAGGCGATCCGGTCTCCCTCGGACAGACGCTGGCGCGATGCGATTCGCTTTCCCTGCATGCCTCCGTTTCGGGACGGGTGACAATCCGAAATGATTCGGAAATCGTGGTGGCTGCCGAACCCGACAAGCCTTCTGCGTCCGCATTTCCCGCTGTCGTGCCTCCTGCCGAACCCGACGACTGGCCCGCTTTCCTTGCCGACATGGGACTGGTCGGCATGGGCGGCAGCATGTTCCCGGCTTCGATCAAGTTTCGCGCGGCGGCAAGCATTCATACGCTGGTCGTCAACGCGGTGGAATGCGAGCCCGGCGTCGGGATTGACGAAGCGCTGCTGGCCCATGCGCCGGAACCTGTCGCGGCCGGACTCGAGGCGCTGGCGCAGGCCTACGCGATTCGGCGTACGGTCCTGGCCGTGAAACGCGGCTCGCGCGCGCGTCTGCCTGCCACGCCAAACGGCCCGCAAGCCGAACGACTGGCCATGCCCGCCCGCTATCCGGCGGGCGCGGAGAAGCTCATCCTCTGGAAAATTGCGGGGCGGAGACCGCCAACCGGCACGCTCCCGGTGCAGTGGGGCGTGCTGGTCACAAGCGTAGCGTCGCTGTGGGCGCTGGGCCGCAGGCTTCTCGAAGGCCGACCGTCCCTTGACCGTCCCTTGTCGGTGATCGCGCCCGGCGTGCGCCGTAATTTCGTGGTTCCCGTGGGCGTTCCGGTTCGCGCCGTGCTGGACGCCGCCGGCGCCCTACCCGCCTCGCCCGATACCATCGTCGTGGCGGGCGGGCTCATGATGGGCAGGCAGATCGCTCTCGAATCGCCCGTACTCAAAGGAACCTTGGCATTGTTCGTTCTGGCGCCCGGACAGCGCTGGCGGCGTTCGGAGGCGCCTTGCATCCTGTGCGGAGCCTGTTTCGACGCCTGTCCTCTGGGACTTCATCCCATTGGCATGGCCACGCGCATCCGCGAACGACAGCCGTCCCCCGCGCTGGAAGCGCAGCTCGATGAATGTTTTCTCTGCGGCGCCTGTTCCGCCGTCTGCCCGGCCGACATCCGCCTGGTGCAATCCTTTCGCGAAGGCAAGCTATGGATCAAACAACGGACATCGTCGAACCCTTCCTGAAACGCGGACCAAACACCGCCCGCATGATGCTGGCCATGCTGGCCTGCCTGACCGTCACGGCGGTCCATTTCGCCGTACGCTACGACGGAGCGTTAGCCTGGCGTTTCGCGGCCGCGCTCGGCATTGGCTGGCTGATCGAATTGACCTATGCGCTCCTTCGCGACGGACGTCCGGCATGGCCGAACCCGAGCACGGCCGTCACGAGCGCCCTGCTGGTCCTGAGCGTTCCCTCGCGCATGCCGTTGCCGCACATCGCCGCGGGAATCGCCGTAGCGACCTTGTTCGGCAAGCTCATGATTGACCGAACCGCGCTCCGCCTGAATCCCATGCTTCTGGGCCGCCTGTTCATGATGCTGGTTTTCGCCGATTCGATCCAGCGCTGGAGCGTGCCCGGCGCCGCCCCGGACGCCTTGTCCTACGCCACGCCACTGAGACTTCTGGAGGCGGAAGGCGTCGCGCTGCCTCTGACCGATGTGCTGACCGGCCGCATCGGCGGCGACTGGCATGGCATCTACGCCCTGTTGCCCGGCGCACCGGGCGAGACCATGCCGATCCTCGCGCTGCTGCTTGGCATCGTTCTTTATTGGGGCGGCGTTCTGGACTGGCGGCCGGGACTCGCCTTTCTGGCCGGCCTCGCTCTCGCCTGCCGCGCGCTGGGCATGCCGGTCGCCTTCCATCTGGCCGCAGGCTCCAGCGTGTTTGCCGCCGTTTACATTGTCACCGACCCGCGCACGCTGCCCGGCTCGAAAGCCGGCCGGCTGGCCGCCGGATTTCTGGCCGGCGTTTTGAACGCTGTCGTTCGCTGGCACATCTACTACCCGGAAGGCATCGTTCCCGCCGTGCTCGCCGTCAACTTGTTGTCCCCCGCCCTCGACCGTTGCGCGTTCGCCGGCCGCGGCGCCTGGCTGCAATGGCGGGCCCGCCGCGCATCCGCCATCCGGCCGGGAAGCCAAGCCTGATTCCCTGTCATTCCCCTTGTTTTCGCATCGGCGCTATGGCATAGAAGATTTCCATGAAAGAAATCGTTGTCACGGCCAGGGAAAGCGGCAGTCGGCTGGATGTGTTTCTGGCCGAGCGCCTGCCGCATCTCTCCCGCACACGCCTGCAAACGCTGATTCGAGACGGATGCGTACAGGCCGACGGCGTGACGGTGCGGCCGCGCATGAGCGTGCGGGAGGGCATGCGCTTCACGGTCGCCGAGCCGCCGCCGCAGCCGACGGTTCTTGCGCCCGAAGCGATTCCGCTCGACATCCTGCACGAAGACGACGACCTGATTGTCCTGAACAAGCCGCCCGGCATGACCGTCCATCCGGCGGCCGGCCATGCGGACGGCACGCTGGCCAACGCGCTGATTCACCACTGTCCCCGCTTGCCCGGCATCAACGGCTGGCAGCGGCCAGGAATTGTGCATCGCCTGGACAAGGACACGAGCGGAGTCATGGTTGTGGCCAAAAGCGAGCGGGCCATGCGCGATCTGGCCGCGCAGTTCAAGGCGCGCGAAGTCGAAAAGGAATATCGCGCCCTTGTGCGCGGCGCGCCTCGCCCCGCAAGCGGCCGGATTGAAACGCTTATGGGCCGCGACACGCACAACCGCAAGAAGATGGCCGTTCGTCCGGCGCCGGCCCCGGGCTCGTCATCGCGCGCCCCCGCTCGTCTGGCCATTAGCGAATACGAAACGCTGGAAACCTTCGGCGCCATCGCCTGGCTCCGTTTCCGTATCGCCACCGGACGAACCCATCAGATCCGCGTTCATGCCGCCCATATCGGGCATCCGATTCTGGGCGACAGCGCCTACGGCGGCCGCCGCGCCTGCGAACTGCCCGAAGACCTTGCCGCCATCCCGCGCCCGCGCCGCCAAATGCTGCACGCCTGGCGAATCGCCTTTCGGCACCCAGTCTGCTCGCGCCGCATGGCATTCGAAGCTACGCTTGCCCCCGACATGGATGCCCTGCTGAAATCGCTCCGCGATTTTTTCGCGTGACAAATTCGCCGGTCGTGTGTACAGATTGCCCGAATTCAGTGACCAAGGCGGGTTTTCGCCCTCTAAACCACAGGAAAAGGAGATATCGCTATGGGCATGCGCATCGAAGTGGTTCCCTATCTGTTCATTTCGCTGGCGATCGGCGTTCTGGTCTGGCTCGTCTGCAAACTGGCCAAGGTCCGTCAAGGCCGCGCGCTCGCGGCAGGCGGGTTCATCTTTCTGCTGCTGGGCTTCTACATGCTGGTTTTCTTCCGCGATCCGCCGCGCACGCCGCCGGCCTGTCCCGATGCCATCGTTTCGGCGGCCGACGGCAAGATCGCCAATGTCATCGTCGTGCCGCGCGACGAATTCGAGGCGCTCTGCCGCGATTCCGGACTGGACGGCATCAAGGTCGAACGCATGAGCCGTCTGCTCCAGACCGATGTCGTGCGCATCAGCATCTTTCTCAGCCTGGTCGATGTGCATGTCAACCGGGCGCCCATATCGGGCACCTCTGAATTTCTCGGCTATTTTCCCGGCCGCAGGCATTTCACCTTTCTGGAAAAGTCTTCGCGCGAAAACCAACATAACGCGATCTACATGCACAACGAGCATACCGCCAGCCTGATCCAGCAAATTGTCGGCCCCATCGCGCGCCGCGTCGTCTACTGGCCCGATCACGACAACCCGGTAGAACTCGAAATCGGCTATCCGTTCGGCATGATGAAATTCGGTTCGCGGCTGGACATGTACTTCCCGGTCGGCGACGTGACCGTCAAAGTCCAGGAAGGCGACCGCGTACGCGCAGGCGAAACGGTTGTCGCCCGTCTTAACTCCTTGGCGTCCGCCGAAATGCCGTCCGACGAAATGCCGTCCGATGACTGCCAAGCCTGCTGCGGACCCCGGCCCGACGCGGCTCCGGTCGAGCCGGATGACGCCGCCGAAGATGGCGAAGAAGAAGAGACAGCCGCCGGCTGGGCCGAAGCGGCGGACTGAGCCCATCGGGAACGTGTAGATCATGCAACAACGTCCACTCTGGAACTGGCGCCAGGTTGTGCCCTCGCTGGTTACCCTGGCCGCCATGCTGGCCGGATTCATCAGCATTCTGGTCACCACCTACGGCATGAGTCTGGGTGGAGACGCGGCCGCGCGCATGAGCGAAGCGCAAAAGGTCATGTACCGCTGGTCGGCGCTGCTGATCATGCTGTCCATGATACTGGACGGGCTCGACGGCAATCTGGCCCGCTGGCTGAAAGGCCAAAGCGATTTCGGAGCCGAACTGGATACGTACGTGGACCTGACGGCGTTCGGGATCGCCCCGGCCATTCTCGTGTTTGCCGTAACGCTGCAAACCCGGGATCCGTTCTGGCGCGTCCTGCTGCCCTCGGCCGTGGCCCTGTCGGGCGTTGTAAGGCTGGCCCGCTTCAAGGTCAAGGACCCGCTGCGCGGTCAGGGCGGCTACGCCGGGCTGCCCATCACCGCCAATGCCGCCTGGGTTTCTCTGTTCATCTATGTCACGCTGGCGCCGCAACAGCAGCCGCTGGAAGGCACACTGGCCATTCTGTTCCTTTTTGGCATAGCCGTCTTTATCGTGCTTCAGCTTACGAATCTGCGCTATCCGAAACCCACCAAGAAAGTCTCGTTGTTCAGCCTGTGCATCGCTCTTGTCGTCGCTCTCTGGGCGCTGGGCCTGTATCGCCCGCTGTACGCCGCGCGGCTGGCGATCGCAATGATGGTCTCCGGACTGGTTTATGTCATGATCGGGCCCATGTTCGTCAAGGGCGTGGAAGCCCACCGCGCCCGCAAAGAAATGCGCGAAACCACGAAGGACTGATACAGTGAACGCCATTCTCGACCGCCTGACGGAAATTCTAACCTTCGAGAAGGAAGAACCGTCCGGCGCCATCGAATGCACGGAACGAACGCTGGACCTGATCCGCGCTTTGCGGGCGACCGCCACCGCTTCTTCCGCCCCGCCCCGTCCCGCCCGAAATCATGTCGCGTCCACGCAC
>SLKS01000347.1 GCA_007134465.1 Kiritimatiellia bacterium
GCCGTGCTGTCCGTGCCCGAAAGCGAATCCGCAACGGCGCCGGTGGCGGCGGACACGGCAGCGATCGAGTCCGAAGTCGCCGTTTCGGAACCCGTTTCCCGGGAAGAGCCTGCGACAGAAGCCGTGTTGCTGGCCGAACGGTTCGAGGCGCTGGAACGCGAAATGAGCGAAATGCGCGCGCTGCTGGCGGCCGCCCGGCTGAGAATACAGGAATCAACGCCGCCGGTGCGCGCCGGTCGTCTGGGAGAACTGGAGCGGAAAGCCTTGGCCTACGAGGCCAGTCGTGGGCAAGTCAAGTACAAGGACGCGGTGATCGCATCGTTGCAGGCGGATGTGAAGGAAGCGCGCGAACGGGAGGCCGCGCAGCGGAGAAAGCTGCGGGAGAAGAGCGGACTTGTCGCCGCGCTGACCGCTCGCGTATCCGCCTTGCAAAACGAGAACGCCCAGACCCGAAAGGCCCTGGACTTGCTGAGGCTCGGCCAATACGAATACTACGAGGTCAAAGAAGGCGATACGGTCGAATCCATTGCCGCGCAAACAACGGTGTATGGGGACGCTGCCCGGCATGTCGCGATTCGCCAGGCGAACCGCGGCCATGTGGAAGATATGGATCGGCTTGTGCCGGGCGAAGTCCTGATAATCCCGCGTTTTTCCACGAGTACCCGCCATGAGTTCTGAAGAAAGAAACGACATGCCGCCCGCAACGGCGAACGCGACAGGCATGCCCGCTGTCGTTTCGCCGGTTCGCGCGCTGGTTGTGGACGACGAGCCGCTGGTTCTTTGGACAACCGTGAAACGGCTGGAGCGGCTCGGTTGGCAGGTGGCGGGCGCGGAAAGCGGACACGAAGCCGAAACGCTGTGGACGCGCAACGATTTCGACATCGTCATTATGGATTACCGGCTGTCGGACGGACTCGGAACCGATGTCGTGGCCGCCATGCGTCAAGCCGGGCATAGGGAGCCCGTCGTTTGCCTGACGGCGGAAAGCGAGCGGATCGAACCGGCAGCGCGTCAGCAGTTGGACATTGCCGACGTGTTGTCCAAGCCGCTGACCATGGACGACCTGACGAAAACGGTCTCCGAAGCCCTGCGCGGCGCGGCGAAACGGGGGGGGGAGTCGAGCGAAGCGGCGGCCGAACACGTGGATGGCTTTCGTCTGGCGATTTGTCCCGAAAGCGCGACCGCCGACGAACTGGCTTTGCTGGCCGACCGCCATGCGGCGGACGACTGGCTGGCGCTGGACATGAGCGGGACGGTGTCGTTGTCGCGCGAGGCGCTTTCCGTGTTGGCCGGCATGGCGCGCGCGCGCATGCCAAGGCAGGGTCGGCTTTGCCTTGTGGGGTTGTCCGGAGAGGAACTCGCGCGTCTTCGCGGAGAAGGCTGGACGCGCGACATCGCCTGCGTGGCCGATCGCGCTGGCCTGGCTGCCGAGCGGCGCCGTCCGATTTCCGTTCCCGAACGGGAGAGTTTGCTGGCAAGCGTAGTGGATGGGAGCGAACCATGAGCCGGTTTCGTTTCAACAGGACGCGCCGTACGGCCCTCTTTGCCTCGGTGGCGGCGGGCGCGGCGGTTGGCGCGCTCTTTTCCGTTTGGCAGGTGCCCGCGCTGGTGAATGCCGCGCGCGCGCGGCAGGAAGAATTCCGGCGCAATTATTCGGCTCTGGCCGTGCTTCGCGCCGACCGTTTTCGCGAGACGAAGCAGTTCGCGCAAGCCTATAGTCAGTACCGCCTGGCCTTGAGCAGCGCGCTCGACGCATCCTCCCGAAACGATGCGGCGCTGGGCATGGCTCTGCTGCTGCTCGACCGGGCCGAACAGGAGCCGGAACCCTACGCTCTGATGGCCCGGCAATATGTGGAAGCCCTGCTCGATACCGAAACCCGGCCCGACCGCCTTCGAGAGGCTTGGCGAGCCCTGATGGGCGTCGCGCGCGCGCAAGAGGATACGGCGGGCATGATGGCCGCCGCCCGCCACGTGCGGGAGCTGCTGGTATGCGATGTCGAACGCGCGCAGTTGCTGATCTCGGAATGGGACTATCTGCTGGCCAGCGGAAGCTGGCCCGATCTCGATTCCTTGACGCACGCCGCCGAACCGTTGTCGCGCGACGAGCGGTGGCGCGAAGAGTTCGAATACAGGCAGGCGCTGGCCAAGGCGAAAACGCTTGCGGACCCCGCATGGTTCGATGCCTGGGCGCGGCATGCCGGCGCGGAAGAGGACGCCGCGCTAGCGGAGGCCCGAAGCCGACTGTTTCGCGAAACAATCGCCCGTTTCGAACGGTTGACCGAGTCGCGCCAGGAAAACATTGTTCAGGGAGCCTTGTTCCATTCCGCGCGGCTGCATGCTTTGGAAGACGACCTGGATGCGGCCGATCGCCTGATGGCCCTTTTTCTGGTGCGCGAGCCGTTTGTCCACATCAAGGATGCTCTGTTGCTTTCGGTATCGCTGGCCCGGCAACGAGGGGAGGTACGCACGGCGCGCGAGCTGGTGAGGACTTTTCTTCGCCGCTATGCCTGGCACGAGGCCTTGACGGACGATTTCCTGGCGGTTGTGGAGCAGGCGGTCGAGCATGCGCCTGCCATGGAGACGTTGGCTTTGATAGACCAGTACGTTTTGCTGCCAGTGGCCGAGCCGATTCGCCGCACGTTGCTGCTGCAGGCCGGCGACTTGGCTCGCGATGCGGGCGATTTGGCTCGCGCGGCCGGGTATTATGCCGAGGCCGAAACGTCGGCGCTCGCGGCAGGCGAAGATTCCATCGCCGCTCGCGCGCTTTTCAAGCGTGCCGAACTGAAGATTCGTCAGGGCGAGGACGAGGCGGCGTGGCGCTTGCTGACGAACTACGTCGTCCGCTATCCGTCGGAAGAGAGTTATGGCGACGCGCTTTTCGCGCTGCTCGATACGGTCGTTCGATTGGAAAAAGGCGACGGTGAAATCGTTCGGCTGGCGCTGGCGGCGGCGACGGCAACGCCCGAAGACGCGCGCACGCCGGAAACGCTGCTGAATGCGGCGCGCCGTATCGAGGCGATGGGACTGTTCGAGCAGGCGCAGGTCCAGTATGCGAAGATTATGCTGTTGCAGTTTTTGCGCATCGGCCGCGCGGCGGAACGCGTGGCGTTGAACGACGAGTCCGTCGTCGCGCGGGCCATGCTGGGCAACGCGCGCTGCCTGCTGCGCTTGAAAGAGCCGGTGCGCGCCGATCACGTCTTGCGCAACCTGTGCGCGCTGGCCGAGCCCGGCGCCGTACGCTCGGAAGCCGCTTGGCTGTGGGCTTCGTTGGCCCTCGAAAACGAACAGTTGGTCGAGGCGCGTCGCCGTCTGGGACTCGTGGACATGAATCTGGCCGATCCCGCGATTGCCGGCCGCGTGGCGCTCGAGACGCTGCTGATCGGGCTGCGAACCGGCGAGGCGACGGCGGAGTCGGCCTGGGCCGTGCTGCCCATGCTCGCCGCGGTTCCCGCCGAAGAGGAACATGCGGCTTTCCTGAGGGAGGCCTATCGCACATGCTTCCGCACCGTGATCGAAGAGCAAGGGGTTCAGGCTGCGCGTCGCTTCCTCGAGGAAAGCGCCGCCGGTCCGCATGCCGCCCTGTTGCCCTTGGGCGAGATGAGCATGCGTTCCGGCCGCCTTGTGCTGGAACAGGAAGGCAACGCCGCCCTGATCGCGTTCCTGTCCTGGAGCGCGGCATTGATCGAACAGCGCCAGCCCCAGGCTGTGCGCGATCTGCAATCTCTGGGCCAGGCCGCCGGCATTGCCGAGAAAGCCCGGGAAATCGTCGAAAGGTACTTCTGACATGCAGACAGGATGCTCCGCATTGATTGCCGCCATGGTCAAGGCGCGCGAGTGCTGCCGTCGTTTGGTCCAGGCCTACGAACAGGCGCGTACGGCGCCCGACTCCTTCGCGGAAGGACGCGTCGGCTTCTTGCGCGCGACAGACGTGAACGCCCGGCGTTTTCTGCATTATCTGCGCCTGCTGCCGCGCGATCTTGGCGCCTTCGCGGGCGGGCCGGACAACCGGCTGTACGCCGCGCGCTTGCGCGCGGAAATCCGTGAACTGCTCGAACGCGCCATGATTCTGGAGCGCGAAACGCGCCGGAATTGGCCGGATGGGGCTGCCGCGATTTCCTTCGGTGAACAAAGTCACGATTCGCGTGAATTCCAACGGGAAAGGAGCCGCGCATGACGGCAACGCTGTTCGCAAACGAAGCGCGGCCCGGTTGCGCGGCGTCCGAGTCGCACCCGGCTTCTCCGGGAACGCCGGATACGCTCGAAAAGCTGCAGGCGGCTTTTCGCCTGTTCCAGTCGCACAGCGACCGGCTGCAAACGGCCTACGACGGATTGAAACGCGATCTCGCCGTTACGCACCGGCGCTTGCGAGAGAAGAACGCCTCGCTTTCCGCCAAAGTGGGAGAGCTGCGCCGGCTGTCCAGCCGCCTGGAGTGCATTGTCGCCAGCCTGACCGACGGCGTGCTTGTCGTGGACCCGACGTTGACGGTGGACTTGTGCAATCCGGTTATGGCTCGGTTGCTCGGACGGAAAACCGCGCGGGTCGGGCGAAAACCCTATCGCGAAATTACGAACGGGCTGGGCGATGTCGCCGTTCTGGAGTCCGTGCTGCGTACCGGTCGGCCCGTGCTGGATCGCGAACGCGTCGGCGCCGATCGCCGCCGCGGTTCGGTCGTCGTGCTGGCCAGTGTCGCGCCCATCCTCGATCCCAACGGAACCGTTCTGGGCGCGGTCGAGGTCATGCGCGACATTACGGAGCTGCGTCGGCTCGAGGAGCGGGTGCAGAATCAGAAGCGCATGGCGGCGCTCGGCGAGATGGCCGCGAGTGTCGCTCACGAAATCCGCAACCCGCTGGGCACCATCGAAGGCTTCGCCCGCTTGCTCAAGCGCGACCTGGCCGATCAGCCCGACCGCTTGCGCCTGGCCGGCAAAATCGTAGAGGGCGTGCAGAATCTCAATTATGTGATCACGAACATGCTGACCTATGCCCGGCCCATGTCCTTGCAATGCGAGCCGTTCGCCGCCGCCGCGCTGCTGGACGAAGTGGAACCCGTCTTGCAGGATCGGGCGCGGAACGAACAGGTCGTCTTGCGCATCCGCAAGCGGAATGCCGACCGGCTCGTCCTGGACGGCGACCTTCGCCAATGGCGTCAAGCGTTGCTGAATATCGGGCTCAATGCCATCGAGGCTTGCGTGGAAAAAGCGCGGCGGGCCGGCGCCGCCTGCGCGACGCCGCCGACGAAGCCGCCGGGGCGAGTCGAACTCTGCGCCGAAGCGCGCGGTTCGCGCGTGGCGCTGATCGTGCGCGATAACGGGTGCGGCATCGCCCCGGCCGATCGGGCGCGGCTGTTCGACCCCTTTTTCACGAACAAGCATGGCGGTACCGGGCTGGGCCTGTCGTTGTGCCATAAAATAGCCCAGGCGCATGGCGCCGAGATCGGTGTCGAAAGCCGGGAAGGCGGCGGCAGCGTCTTCGAGATTCTTGTGCCGGCCGCCGCCCGCGCCGCCGCCGCGTGAGGGAAGCGGGGAAGGAAGTAACCGGTGATCAGTGACCAGTAACCAGTAATCAGTGACCGGAGCGAAAAAAAATCCGAAGCCGGAAATACCCAAGCCAGAAGGAAATCCGAAACGGAGAGAAATCCGAAGACAGGCAACATGGAGCGGCGTCGCGGAAGTCGGACTTGTCCGACCTGTCCGACTTGTCCGACAACAATGGAGGGCGGCAGGCTTGTCGCGGCGAAGCCTTGCGAAGACGGGCCTCTGCCGCCGGATGGCGGATGCCGTCGCGAACGGCTGGTTCAAAGAGGAGCAAGACATGATTGCAAGCATTGAAAACGCGCTGGTGGTGGACGACGACGCGCTCATGCGCGATTTCGTTGTGGAAACCCTGCGCCGGGACGGCATTGCCGTCACCCAGGCAGGCAACGGGGCCGACGCGCTCAAGCTGATGGCCGAGCGCGATTTCGACTTGGCCTTCATTGACCTGAAGATGCCGGGCATGGACAGCATGCGGCTGCTGACTCGCATGAAGGAGGAAGGCATCCGCACGCTGCCGGTAATGGTTACGGCGTTCGGGACGGTCGAACAGGCGGTGGAGGCCATGAAGATGGGCGCGGCCGATTTCCTGATGAAGCCGTTTTCGCCCGAGCAGGTGGAACTGGTGGTCAAGCGCGCGCGCGAATGGGTGGCGTTGAACAATCGCGCGGCCTATTTGCAGGAAGAACTGGGCTGGACCTTGCCGCGCGGGCGCCAACTGCTTGGCGAATCGGCTCCGATGCGCGTTTTGAAACGCGCGATCGAAAAGGTGGCCGCCTCGTCCGCCACCGTGCTGATTTCCGGCGAAAGCGGAACCGGCAAGGAACTGATCGCGCTGGCCGTTCACTTCCTGAGCGAACGCAAGGACAAGCCGTTTGTCCGTCTGAACTGCGCCGCCGTGCCCGATGCGCTCATGGACAGCGAGCTGTTCGGCCACGAAAAAGGCGCGTTCACCGGCGCGTTGAACCGGCGCGCCGGCCGATTCGAGCTGGCGCAATCGGGCAGTCTGCTGCTGGACGAAATCAGCGAAATGAAGCTCGAGCTGCAAGGCAAGCTGTTGCGCGTGCTGCAAGAGCAGGAGTTCGAGCGGGTCGGCGGCAGCCGAACCCTGCGCGCCGATTGCCGTGTCATGGCCACCACCAACCGCGACCTGACCGCCTGTGTCCGGGCCGGAACCTTCCGACAGGATCTGTTCTACCGTCTGAACGTCGTGCCGCTGCGAGCGCCGCCGCTGCGCGAGCGCCGCGAGGATATTCCGCTGCTGGCCAAAGCCTTCTTGGCCCGCTTCGCCAAAGACAAGAATACTTGCTTCAACGAAACGGCGCTCGATCGTTTGCAACGCTACGACTGGCCCGGCAATGTGCGCGAACTCGAAAACGTTGTCGAGCGCGTCAGCGTCATGGAAAGCGGTCCGGAGCTCGGACCCGAGACCCTGACCATGCTGGCGGGGGCCGCCTCGTCTCCCGCGCCAGCCGCCGTGTCAATCGAACCGCCGCCGGAAACCGATGGCGACGAGTGGAACTTGGCCGATCGCGAGCGTCAGGCCATTCTTGGCGCCTTGCGCGCCACGGGCGGCAACCGCCAGGAAGCCGCCGATCGGCTTGGCATAAGCGCGCGCACCTTGCGCAACAAAATCGGCCAGTACCGCAAGGAAGGGCACATCGCATCGGAAGCCGATCTGTTCGGCACGCCGTCTCGTCGCGCGCCCGCACCCGCCGCCTGAGCGGAACGCGGATTGCGTGTCGAGTGTAGCGTGTCGGCGTGGCGATTCTGCGGAAAGCCCCTTTTGTTTCGAAGAACGGCGTGAGCCGGCTTCCCGAATGTCAAGCCGCAAGGGGGTGCCGATTTGCCGACCTGTCGTTCTCGTCGTCGTCCTCGTTCTCGTTCTCGTCCTCGACAAAGCTGACGGGAGAAATCGAGGACGAGGACAATTGTCCCGTCTTCTTTCATTGACTCCTGCACTATATCTGTGAGAGCATTCCGTTTGAGTCGTATTCGTGAAAAAATTAGGCAGCTCAGTTAAGGCGGGCTAACGCCCGCAACCCAAGAGAGGGGAAATCAGCCTGGAAAGAGCAGATAACCGCAAAGAACACAGAGAACACAAAGATGGAGAACAGCTTGCAGAGATGCGCCCTAACACCCGATTAGTGTGGCCATTAAAGTGCACAACTGTCTTTCTTTGCGATCTTTGTGCTCTTTGCGGTTAATCAACTGCTCCTCTTAGGATCAGAGGTCGGAGGTCACGGAACACGACTACGGCGACGACTACGGATTACGAGTGACGGAAGTCGTCCCCCGTAGTCGTCCGCCGAATCCTCTTGTTTTTTGACGCAGCAATGCGGGATTAAGGCACTAACGGCCAGCCACGGGGAAGCCAAGCATGGAAACAGAATTGCGCATTCTTCAGAAGCTGAACAGCATCGCCAACCTGCCGACCCTGCCCGTTGTCATGCATAAGATATCGGCGGCCGTACGCGATCCCAAGACCGATGCCCGGTCGCTGGCCGTGATTATGGAAGACGATCCGGCCATCATGGCGCGCGTGCTCAAGATCGTCAATTCCGCCTTCTATGCCGGCGCGTTCCCGGTAACAACCGTGCAGCAAGCCGTGGCGCGCATGGGGTTGCGGGCCATCCACAACATCGCCTTGTCCACCGCCGTGTTTTCCGCCTTCGGCAAGAGCGAGGACAACACGTTCGACCGCAAGGAATTCTGGCGGCATTCGATTTGCGTCGGCATCGGCGCCTGTCTTCTTGCCGACCGCGCCGCCAGTCGGTTGACCCGTCCGTATCCCAGGGACAGCCTGCACTTGGCTGGTCTGTTGCACGATATCGGCAAAATCGTGCTGGATCAGTACTTTCACGACGAGTTTCTGGCTGCGCTGGCCCGCAGCCGCGCCAGCGCCGTTTCGTTTCGGCAAGCGGAAGAGGAAGCGTTTCGAGCCGATCATGCTCAAATTGGCGCCTGGCTCGGCGCGAAATGGAATTTAACCGACGAATTGACGCAAGTTGTGCGCTGGCACCACGATCCGGCCGGGGCCGGCGAAAACCGCCGCGAAATCAACATGCTCATCCATGTCTCCAATTGCATTTGCAACCGGCACGGCATCGGAGACGGCGGCGATACGACAGCTCCCGATTTCGTCGCGGAGCCCTGGTGGCGTCTGGGCCTCGCGGAAAAGGAGGACGCGCCCGCTATCGCCGAAGCCATTCGCAAGGAATCCGAAAAATCCGAAATCCTGCTCTCGCTTGCGGAGGGAGCTTAAGGCGGGCGGAAGCCCGCAAGATAAGGCGTTAGGCCTTAGTCGTTAGGCGTTAGCTAGAGTGATAGCCCTCCGTGTCCTCCGTGCTCTCCGTGGTTAAATCTTCTTTTGTTTTCACCACCCGCTCGCGGACTCGCCCGCCTTCGCAAAGCCTACGGCGTGGCATGCTGGAGGGCACGGAGGGCACGGAGAGAAGAGAGTGAGCCGTAATCAGTGATCGGTGACATTCAACCATCAACCATTTAACCATTCCCTTCCCCCGTCTTCCCTCACGCCTGCACGAGGAACTCGTATGCCTGGTTGATGAGCGACATGGCCTCGCCGTTTCCGCCTGCGTCGGGATGGAATTTGCGGGCCATGATGCGGCGGCGGCGGTCTAGCGAATGCGGATCTATTTGCGAGTCCAGATCGAACAGATGCCGGAATGCGCGCGCCTTGTCCTGCCGGCTGAGCTGCTCGATTTCCCGGAAAAAATCGGATGGCAGCCCGGCCACCCGTCGCTCGAAACGCCGATGGTCAATCTCGCGCCGCAGCGATTCGCTCGTCGCGTAGCGGGCCACGAAGTAGAGAACGCGCCGCTTGTCGAAGGAAGAAAACTTGCCCAGCGCCTCGAAAGCGGGGCGTGTCCGGGTGTCGCGGAACCAGAGAACGCA
>SLKS01000151.1 GCA_007134465.1 Kiritimatiellia bacterium
GAACTGCTTCGTCCAGCGTGGTTGAGATCGTGCGTGAAATCTCGCGGTATGGCTGTCCAGTCTCAGAAATCTCAGAACCAGAACACGCAAAACGTTGCGCTTAGCTTAACACGTATGCCCCGATGGGGTTGCGCAACATCAACCGAGGCCGGATCGGGATCAACCCCGATGGGGTTGCGCAACAAAGCCCGGCGCAACGCGCCGGGAACCAAATGCTTCCTAACCCGTCGCAGCCTGTAGGGCTGCCGCAACACAGCCCGGAGCAACGTCTCGGGAATCGGAGGCCAGAAAAACCGACTTTCGAACTCCGTCCTCTTACGGCGCCAAGGACGAGGACGATGGGTGACGAACCTACGAAACAGGCGGCTTCGATGTTTCGGGCGGGGCTTCGGACGGCGCGGCGACCGGCTGGCCGGCCTTTTCTTCGACCGTTTCAAGCATTTGCTTGCAGTCGGGGCAGGCATACCGGTCCAAAGACACCGGGTAATTCATCATGAAATAGTCTTCCACGTGCATCCATTCCCCATGATCCGTCTTGACCCGATGGCAGTACAAACAGGATGTCAGCAGTTTGTTGACCAGTTTCCGTTGCCGTTCGTAGGTATGCCCCACGGTTACGATCGCCGCGACGACAACCGCG
The DNA here is from genome assembly GCA_007134465.1 of Kiritimatiellia bacterium. Lineage (GTDB taxonomy): Bacteria > Verrucomicrobiota > Kiritimatiellia > UBA8416 > SLMC01 > SLMC01. The sequence goes on from SLKS01000151.1 coordinate 641, forward strand.
GCGGACAGAATGTATCCGCGCGCCCAACTGAAAGAGGACGGCGCCGCGCCGAGAATGAGGTAGGGCAAATCGAAACGCTCGTTCACCCAGACAACGCACAGGAGAAGCACAAAGCACATGAACTGCCAAAAGGCAATGCTGGCAAACGCGTCGCGCTTGGCGGCGACGGGCGTCGCCTCATCTGTCTTGACCATAACATTTGCCCCTTTCCCATAGACGGGCTTGCGCGTATAACAACTCGTAACCGGCGTTGCTCATAAGGCGTGAACGGTTACAACAACTCTTCACTTTCCTGATTCCACATTCAAGGATCACGATAGCGTTCCGCCCCGCCTCAAGTCCAGCAATAAACACATGCATTCACAATCTATTCGCTTAATTTTGTAAAAAGCTTGATGTACAGCGGTGAGGTTTTGCAAGCGTCTCAATCGGCATGAATATGCACAACCTTGGCCGGCTCGAACCCGTTGAACCGTGTCGAGGTCGCATGGGAATAGGCGCCGATACGGACGCTGTACACCAGATCGTCCACTTCCAGATCGGGCAGTTCCTCGGCAAATCCGATCGTATCGAGCGCGTCGCAGGTTGGCCCGAACACCGCGCATATTTCGGTGGCGCCTCTCTTGAAAGCCCGTACCGGATAGCGGCAATGATCGAACAGCGCGCCGGAATAGGTCCCGTACACCCCGTCGTCAATATAATAGCATTTCTTTCCGTCCCGTACCGCCTTGCCGATCACGCGGGCGACAATCGTGCCGGCCGTGGCCACGAGAAAGCGGCCGGGTTCGGCCAGAATTTCCACGGGGGGCGGAAAGAGGCGGTCCAGTTCCGCGTTCAGTTTGCGGGCCAGCGAACGGAACGATTCTACATGCTCGTCGTAGGGCGCAGGGAACCCGCCGCCGATATCAAGCAGCTTCAAGTCGAACCCCGCCGCTGCCGCTTCGCGAAAAACCTCCGCTGACTGCTGCAACGCCTGCAGGTAATTGTCGAAATTCGTGCATTGGCTGCCCACATGAAAGCTGAGCCCTTCTACGGTCAGGCCGGCCTCGCGCGCTTCGTCCATCAGCGTCACCGCCTCCGCCGGCATGGCGCCGAATTTCGAGGCCAGCTCGACCATGGACCCCGTATTGGCCACCTTGATGCGCAAAACGAGCCCGGCATGGGGCGCGCAGTCCCGGATTTTGCGGACCTCGGCGGCGTTGTCGTACACCACCAGCGGCTTGTAGCGATCCAGCTTCTCCAGCGTTTCCTTCGATTTCACGGGATGCGCGTAAATGATCTTGTTCCAAACATACTCGAGCTGCTCCGTCTCCGAAAGGCTGCGAATATGGCGAAAGACCAGCTTGAATTCGGGCCAGGACGCTACGTCGAAACTGGCGCCCATCCGGTAGAAGGCGCGCACGATGTCCGGATCCGGATTCGCCTTGACGGCATAATAGGGCTGGACACGCGGCAGCAGTTTACGGAAATCCGAAAAGTTGCGGCGCAATTCCCTGTGATCCAGCACGAACAGCGGGGTCCCGTGCTCTTCGGCGAGTTTAGCCAGCAGGCGCAACGAGGGCATGTCGGTCTCACGCTTTGTTATGCGCGAAATACTCGCGCTCAAGGTTCTTTCTCAACGCGGGCAGCTTGTCGTACAGCCGTTTGTGGCGGCGCGGCTTGTGCTTGTTGAGCGCGTAATGCGTCAGCACAGGCAAAGCGACCGTGGAATCGAGATAGCAGACGATCGCGTCCGGCAATTGGTTCGGGTCCACCTTCCCCCAACTGACGGCCTCGTGCGGGGTTGCGCCGGACAGCCCGCCCGTATCGGGCCTGGCATCCGTGAACTGGAGGAAATACTCGTGCCCCATTTCGGGGATGCGCAGCACCTCCTGGATTTGCGGCTCGGTCTGCAGCAGGAAATTCTTTGGCGACCCGCCGCCGACCAGCACGGCGGCCGTACGGCCGCCCTTATGCTGGGCGCCCAGCACGATCGCGGTGCTTTCGTTGACGTCCAGGCTCGGATTCACCCGCAACCGGCTGCCGGCAATTTCGATGCCCGCCACATTCATGCCGATCGTCGAGTCGCCCGGCGACGAGGTGAAGCACGGCACGCCCGCTCGCCAGGCCGCCGCCAGAACGGAAACGTCCTTCAGCCCAGCCTGCCGCTCGAACTCGGCGCAGTAGCGGCCCAGCCGCCAGTGCAGTTCGGCCGTGCCCATCTCTTTCTGGAACTCGTCCTGCCAAAGAATCTTCCGGAGCAAATCGTCCGTGGCCATCAGCACGTCGTTGTAGTCGAGGAAAATGTCGTAAATGCGGACCACGCCTGTCTTGCGCAGCTCGGGATCGCGCACGAACGGCGTGCCCTTGTACAGCGGCAAATTCATGGCGTGATGCATGTCGTGATACAGATTGGCGCCCGTCGCCACGATCCAATCCACGAAACCCGCCTTGATCAGGGGTACAACGGCCGAAGATCCGACGCCTGCCGGCGTAAGCGCGCCAGCCAGGCTCATGCCCACGGTCACATCCCTTTTCAGCATCTTTTCCGTGAACAGCCGGCAAGCCTCCTGCAAACGGGCGGCGTTGTAGGCCAGAAAACAGTTTTCCACCAGCTCTTCCAGCGTTTCCCGGCCCGTAATCGGCTTCGGCAGAATGCGACGCCCCTTCAGAAACGCCTGTTTCCCCTTGCAAAATTTGTGGGGATACCCGCTCGTGAACTTGCGCGGCAATTCGATCTTTCCGGTCTTGCCCGATTTTTTCATGCTCATCTCCCTGCATGGCCGCCTTCGGCCGCATGCCTGTTTCGTCTTTCAACTCCGTTCCGGAACAAAACAGCGCCACCATGCCGAAACCGGCGCGGCTTGTCAAACAGCAGTTCCAATTATGAACTGTGGGACAGCGCAATTGTCTTTCACATCGGAGTTTTGCCGAATCGCTTGATCTTGAAATTGTCGGCACGATGTCCAACTTTGGATGGGTAGATACGACCGTGTTCCCGAAGAACTTCGTTCTGGAGCATGGACTGGCATGCCGGATTGAAGACAGATTCATCGTGAGGCCCGACAGACCTGTCCCGACCAACGGTGTTTCCGGTGCGGCACGGGAACACTGGCTGTCGTATGGCATTGTCGGATCGGGCATTCTGAGACGGTATAGGGCTGTCATGGACTACGCATCCGCGAATTTGTTCCTGGATTTGGCGCAGGAACGGCTCGTTCACCAGCCCGGTTTGTCGCAAGAGACCATGCGGGAAGAGGGATACGCGGCCATTCCGATGAATTGGGACGACAAAATGCTGCGGTGGGCAGTCAGCGGACAAATCAACGACGCCAATCTTACGTTCCTTCTTGATACAGGCAGTTCCGTTACGTGCGTAGATCGTCCTCTGGCATACCGCATTTCTTTTTCCGGGCCCGAAACGGAGGTCGGACTGACAGGAGAGACACATCGGGAAGGAGCCAAAGCCAGTCGCGTCCGCGTGACAGAACTCCGGCTAGGCGATTTTCCGACAGAAACGACCCACGTGTACATCACGCCACCAGGCGAACACAACACTCCCGGATTCCTCATCGGCGCCGATGTGCTTGCGCGGCATAGCGCCGTGCTCGATTTTGGGGAAAGCATGCTGTATTTGAAGCGCGCCAATATGAAACGCAAGACCCGCTGATGGCCGCGGAACAAAGCCAAACTTGCATACCGCAATGCGAAAGACTGAACCTAAGTGGAGCAGTTGATTAACCGCAAAGAGCACAAAGATCGCAAAGAAAGACAGTTGTGCAGTTTTATGGCCACACCAATCGGGTGTTAGGACGCATCTCTGCAAGCTGTTCTCCATCTTTGTGTTCTCTGTGTTCTTTGCGGTTTTCTGCTCTTTCCAGGCTGAAACCGGCGCGGCTTGTCAATGGATTCGCTATGCCTGCCTACGCCACAATATTTGCGCAACCGCGCAGCAGAGCGCGCAGCTCGGACAGACGCCGGTCCGACGTGCGCGGCAGCGCCTGCCAGGCCGGGTCCGCCACCGACTCGCGCGGAACGAAAGGCTGCAACACGTAGCGGCGCGCGCCGCGTATCCATTCGCCGATCGCGCGCATGCGCGCATCGTCGTGAAACGGCTCGATCACCGTCGTCCGAAAACAATAGTCGCGCGCGCGGGTTTTGATCAGCTCGATGGAACGGGTCAGATGCTCAGTGTCGGCGAACCCGGTCAATTCGCGATAGCCGTCCGGATCGGCCTTGATGTCCATGGCCACATAGTCGGTCAGCGGCAGGCAGGCTTCGAGCAGGTCCGGATTCGACCCGTTGGTATCCAGCTTGACTTGCCAGCCGAGCCGGCGGAAGAAGGCGAGACAGTCCGGCAGACCATCGAAAAGAGTCGGTTCGCCGCCGGTCACCACCGCGGCCTGAACCCAGTCGCGGGAAAAAGCCCGGCACGCGTCCTCGATGCGCCGCCAGGAAAGACGCGGACCGCCAGTAGCAATCAGTTCCGCATTGTGACAGAAGCGACAACGGAAATGGCAGCCGCCAACGAAAAATACGGCCGCCAGCCGACCGGGAAAGTCTATCAGGCTCGGCTGCCTCTGAAAGGCCCGAAAAGGCGAACTCGCTTTATCCGTCTCAGCTTCCGTCGTGTTCATGGCCCCCCAAAAACAATTCGTGTTGATTCGTGTCCATTCGTGGTTCGCAACTCTTTGATGGCGGCTTTGCCCTGTTGTGCGACAGGGTGACCCCGTGACTCGGTGACCCGGATCGCGGATTGACGCAAAGCAATAAGGCGGGCTTTCGCCCGCAACCCATTTTGTTTTAACTACGAAACACGCGAAATACGCGAAAAGATGTTCTTCTATTTTCCCTTTCGCGTTTTTCGCGCGCGCCTCGCCGTAGCTCGCAGACGAAGGCGGGTGTTTCGTAGTTTCATCCTCTGGAAATTATACACGCAAAAACGTGTATCTTTGCCGGAAAGGCTCTAATGCCTGCCTTCGCGTCTCCGTGTCCGTGGTTCATCCCCTACCCTTGCTAAGCGCCGTCCCGCACCTTGGCTCTTGCGCTGCCAGCGCGGCCACCATGCGGCAGCGTTCGCAGGCGGCATGACCATGCACGCAATGGTCGTAGAATATGCGCAGCAGTCCCTGCTGCGACCAGCCGTCGCTGAAAAGAGCGCGGTTGCGGTCGGCGCCGAACAGCCCGAAAGCCGCCTGTCGCGCGCAGGCGTTGTCTTCCCCGGCAGGCAGATCTCGACTCCAGGCTTCGGGCATGGCGTTCAAGGCGGCGACGAAAGGCAGAATCGCGTTGACAAAAAGATCCGCCGCGCGCCGTGTTCCCACAAGGGCGATGTCGCGCCCGGCCTTGGCGCCGGAAAAGCTCAGCCGCCGGTTCCAGTAAGGCATGCGGACCTGATCGCCAAGCATGGCCAGCACATGCTTGACGTCCGCGCCGCTGCGCGCCGCCTGCAGCAGGTTGTCCTCGATGCGCGCCGTGCCGCCACACAACGCGGCAGCGGCGGCCAGACGGCGCCGCGGATGGTTGGCGGGCCGGATTCCGGAAAGGCGCCAGGCATCGGCCGACAGGCGCAACGGCGCCCATGCCGACTCGCATTTCCACCATGCGTCCCGCAAGCCCCGCACGAACCGGCGGGTTTCGGCGTCCCAGTCGTGGCGCATGCGATCGGGCATCAGCCCGGCCACGCCGAGCAGAAGAGCGTAGCCGCGCATTGGATTGCCGTCCGCCTCGCGGCGCAAATCAGCTACAGGCACGCGCGCGGCCAGCTCGCGAAACGGGCTCTTGTTCTTCTTGTAGCCCAGTCCGCTCATGATTTCCTCGTACAGCGCCTGCGCCGGCCCCTTGTCGCGCAGGACGATGGCCATGCGGGCCGCCTTGCTCTCCGCCCGACATTGGCCGGCCGAACGCAGCAGCTCCGCGATCTGTTCCGGCGTCCAAGTCCGCAGCAGGCGCGCGCATGGGCGAGGCGATTCCGGCAGCGCATAGGGATAGGCCGCCACATCGAGCGCGTCCGGCGCGAAGGACGGATTGGCCGCCAGCGCCTTGCGTAGCGGGATATGCACCGCGCCGCTCGGCATGCCCTCGCGCGCGGAAGCGGCCTCGTATGTGACGTGCGCGACCACGCGCGCATAGGCCGGATCGTCGGCATGTCCGTGCCGAATCCAGTCGCCGGCGCGCAGATGCGCTTCGACATCGCCGCGCAGAAGGCGGCGCTCGTTGCCGATGCGCAATTCGGCGTCGAGAAAATCCGGCCCCGCCTCCAGATTCCAGCGGCCGGGATCGAGCACCTCGACGGGCTCGCCATCCGTTGTGCGCAGCGCGCGCGGGCGCCAATCGGAATCGTACCACACGCATTGAATATGGCGTTCCGTCAACTCGGCGGCGCCGTAGCCCGCCTGCGCCTCCCGTACGCGATCGGACGGCGCAAGCGCCAGTTCGGCATAGCGTGCCGCCAAGGGGAAAGAAGGCCGATCGAGCCGCTTTTCACCCTTTCTACGCCCTTGCAATTTCATGGAAAACCGTCCGTTCTTGCCTTGATTCAGGCGGACTGACATGCGATAAGCAAATGCCAATCTCAATGTGATAACACCCTTTTTACTCGGTTATCAAATTAAAAGCAATGATGGCACAACAAAACGATGTTTCGAAAATTCAGGCGAGATCAATGCGTGCTTGGACAGAATCATTGAGGAAAGAATCATGAAAACGCAATTCCAAATGTTTTTGTCGCCAAATGATTTGGTCCTCTCCGAGTGCGACAACCTGTTAAAAGCGGAGCCATCGCGCTTTTCGCCAACGGAAGGCGGCAAGAAAAGATGTCTCGCTCGTTCGGACGGACGGGCAAGTCCACATGCGAACTGTATGCAAAATCGTCCTTGCACACGGTCAGGGAGTTATGTATAGCGCGTCTCATATGGCGCCGGGCCGATCGTTCCGGTCGTTCCGGGCGTCTCCGTCTTCTCGCTGCGAAAGGAGGTGATACGATGGACCGTCGCTTGTTCCTGCGGCATTGAGTATGCGCAACAGCCATGCGCGCCGGGTGCGCGCTACGCAAATTCGAGACGGGAACGGACGTTCGGACGGTTCTGTCGTGTCGCCGCGCGCAGAGTCTCTTCCGCTAATTGTCTCCCCCCGTCACGCGTTGCCGACAGGCAACATCCTTGCTGCGCAAGCCATTTCCCGTCCGCGCGCCGCGATCCGGCGCCGCGAACGCCGAAGATGCGGCAAGACTTCCAACGCCAGATGACATTAACCTTGCGAAGCGGAATTACGGGCGAACCACGCCCAAGGAGACCATCATGAAGAAAAGCGAAGGCATTGGCTTGAAAAACGTTCAGGCGGTCTATAGCGGACCGGAAGGCGACTTGTGGGAACTGGTTATGGGCGAGCAAATCCATATCGGCGGGTTCAAGTCGTCCATGGCGCTTGCCGAACGCGCAGGCATCGGCACAGGCATGAAAGGCGTGGACCTCTGCTGCTGCAACGGAGCGGGCATGCGCTTTCTGGTCCGGTTCCGCGATGCGGCTTCCATGCAGGGCGTGGACGCGACGGAAACCGTGGTGGAACGGGGCCGCCGCCGGTGCGCCGAGGAACAGCTCGACGACCGAATCTCTTTCACATTGGCCGACGTCTGCGACAGCGGATTGCCAGACGGACAAGCCGATTTCGTTTGGGGCGAAGACGCCTGGTGCTATGTGGAAGACAAGGCCAAACTCGTCGCGGAAGCAGCGCGCATTGTCAAGGCGGGCGGAACCATCGCCTTTACCGACTGGGTGGAAGGGCCGGTCGGCCTTACGGACGAAGAAGCAGCGCGTTTCCTGGCATTCATGAAATTCCCGAGCGTGCAGGATATTGGCGGCTACGCCGCGCTTCTGAAAACCAATGGATGTCATGTGAAAGTGGCGGAAGACACCGGTCTCTTCGCGCCCCATGTGGACTTGTATCTTGCCATGCTCGACAAGCAGCTCTCCTACGATGCGCTCAAGATCATCGGGTTCGATACCGCCCTGATGGGACAGTTGGGCGGCGAGATGGTGTTCATGCAGTCGCTCGCGCATGCCGGAAAAATCGCGCAGGGCATGTTCGTGGCGACCAAGGCGTGAGCGGGAGACGACTATGAGCGCATGCTGTACGCCATCGAAACCTGTCCAGCCCGGCGCTTCGAATCCAAGCTGCCCGCCCGTTCCGGCCTGCTGTGCCGGAGCGGGCGGCACGCCCTCGTCCGCGCGCCATGCGGACGTGGCCTGGTTCGACGACATGGTATCGCGCACCTGCGCCTTCGCCGCCGCCGAAAAGGAGAAAGGCCGAAGACTGGTCGGCATCCTGTGCGAATACACGCCGCGCGAGATCATTTTGGCGGCCGGCGCCTGGCCGGTCTGTCTTTGCGGAGGCTCCGCGGAAACGATCCCGGCCGCCGAGCGAGATATCCCGGCGAACCTGTGCCCGCTAATCAAATCCACCTACGGCTACAGCATCGAGAAAGCCAATCCGTTTCTGGAAATGGCCGACCTGCTGGTTGCCGAAACGACCTGCGATGGAAAGAAGAAAATGTACGAGCTGCTGGCGCGGCGCCATCCCATGGTCGTGCTCGAGCTGCCGCAGAAAGCGGACGACCCCGACGCCCGTGAACACTGGATTCGCGAGCTTCGTAAATTGCGATCGGAATTGGAACGGCGGTTCGGCGTTGAAATCGGCGATGGCGATTTGCGCCAGGCCATTCGCCTCATGAACCGGGAACGGCGCCTGAAGCGAAACCTGGCCGAATTGATGAAACAGGATGCGCCGCCGATGACCGGCCGCGAACTGCTGAACATGAAAAGCCTAATCTCCTGCATCCCGGACGATCTCGACGTTTACGAGCGAGCCGCAGCCAGTCTCTCGGGCAGACAGGCGGTCGCGGATGCGGACCAACGAGTACGGGTCCTGCTCACGGGCGTGCCGGTTCCGCATGGCGCGGAACGAATCCTGGATCTGCTGGAAGCCGAGGGCGGCCTGGTCGTCTGCCAGGAAAACTGTACAGGGCTGAAGCCGCTGCTGGAGGATGTGGACGAGAACGCCGCCGATCCGCTGGAAGCCATTGCCGACAAATACTTCCGCCTGCCCTGCTCGGTCATGACACCGAACAGCCGCCGACAGGAGGCCTTGCGCGCGCTGGCGCGCGACTGGCGAGCCGATTGCGTGGTGGAGCTGATCTGGCAGACCTGCCTGACCTACGATATCGAGTCGGTCGCCATCCGGCGTCTTGCGGAAGAGGAATTGGACGTGCCGTACTTGAAAATCGAAACAGACTATTCGCCGTCGGACTCCGCGCGCATCGCTTTGCGCGTTCAGGCGCTGTACGAGACCGTTCGCGCGCGAAAATCGTCGTGAGCGCAAAGGAACCCGCGCGTGGAACCTGTCATCCTGTACAACAGTCCCTATGTGCCACCCGAATGGATCGCCGCGCACGGGTTCCGGCCTATGCGTCCAACGCCCGGCTCGGGCGACAGCGCGCGGGAGATTCTGAGCGCGCGGGAAGGATTGTGCCCGTGGGCACGGCATTTCGCCAATGCGGCGCTGTCAGGCCCCGACACGGCGGGCGTTGTGCTCGGTACGACCTGCGACCAGATCCGACGGCTTCGCGACATCTTCGCCAGTGACGCCGCTATTCCGTTCTTTCTGTTTCATGTTCCGTCCGTGTGGCAAACCGCCTCCGCTCATGCGCTGTATCTTTCGGAATTGGATCGGCTGGGCCGGTTCCTGATCGCGCATGGCGGACGTTCTCCCGCTTCGGCGGATCTGGCCGCCGTCATGGACCGCTACGACCGCGAACGGCGCAGCATGATGGACAGCGTTCCGCGCCATGCGCCAGCCGGAAACCGGCCGGCCATTCCCATTGCGTTTCTAGGCGGCGACCTGACGCGCGAGGACCTCGCGCTCTATGCGATCGTGGCCGAATGCGGCGGTCGAGTTGTGCTGGACGGCACGGAAACAGGGACGCGCGTGGCACCGGCCCGCTTCGACAGGCGGCGGCTCGCTGCCGATCCCTTGCGCGAATTGGCCGATGCCTATTTCGGGACCATCCCCGACGTTTTTCGACGTCCGAACAGCGCCTTGTTCGAATGGATCCGCCGCGAAACGGCGCAACACGCCGTGCGCGGCGCCGTGCTGATTCGCCAAGTATGGTGCGATCTTTGGCATGCCGAATCGGCCCGAATCCGCGAGTGGCTGTCTGTCCCCATGCTGGACCTCGATCGGGACGGCGAGCCCTGCCGTGCGCGCGAACGCACCCGCATCCAAGCCTTTGTGGAGTCCTTGCAATGACGCAGAGCCTGTCGCAAATCTCGTTGGAAGACTGGGACGCCCGCTACGCGGACTTGGTCAAAACCCGGCGGGTTCGCCCCCCGTTCGACGGTCCGCTCGGGCGACACTGGCGGGACGGCGACACGCGCCTGACCAAATTCCTGTACGACCCCTCCCCCGCCGCGCTGGATCTGTGGAATTTCCTGCTCACGGAAGAAGACCGGCTGCGGGAGGACAAGGCGAACGGCAAGACCTTGATCGGAGCCATGAAAGATTTGGGCACCGTTCCCGTCATGGCCTATGCCTTGCCGCAAACGACGACTTTCTATCCCGATGGCGCATGGTGGACTCCCTGCCTCATGGAATTCGGGTCCGGCGTGCTCGGCGTGGCCGACCAGCTCGGCGTAGACGAGTCCTTTTGTCCGGTCCGCGCCATGCTTGGCTCGTTCGCGGCCAACCTGCATTTCCCCGTTCCCGATTTGCTCGTGTGCAGCGTAGGCGCCACGTGCGACGATTTTTCCGCCATCGCCCAGCGGGTCGAAGGACTCGGCCATCCGATTCTCTGGTGGGAAATCCCGCCGAGACGCGAGCCGGACCCCGGCGAACCGGCCGTTACGCTTCCCGGCGGATGGCGCTGCCCCGACAGCCAAGTCCGGTTCGTCCGTTCGGAACTCGAACGAATCCGCGACGCCTTGCAGACTCTGACCGGCGGCTCGCTGGCGGATGAACCGCTGCGCGACGGCATCCGGGAGGCCAATCGCATTCGTGCGCTATTGCGCGAGATTCGCCGACAGGTCTTCACCTCAAAAATCTGTCCGCTGCCTTCACTGGAACTGCTTGTCGCCGAGATGCTGGCTCTGCACTTCTGTTCCGATCGCGCGGCGGCCCATCGCGTGCTGACCGGCCTTCGGGACGAAATCCGTTCTCGCGTCTCCGCTGGCGCCGGCTTTTTAGGACCGGATGCCGTCAAAGTGTACTGGATCAATCCGGTAGCGGAATTGCGGATCATGAATGTTCTGGAGGAATGCGGCGGCCGCTTGTGCGGCACGGATTTCATGTTTGCGCATGCGCTCGATTCCATTCCGGATAATCTGCCTCCCATGGAGGCGCTTGCCCACATGGCGCTGGCCGATCCGATGATCGGTTCGGCCGCCGACCGCGCGTGCCGAATCTGCCGTGAAATGGCCGACTTCGGCGCGGAAGCCCTCGTGGTTTCGCGCATTCCGGGCGCCAGCCATTGCGCGCTGGAAGGCCAAATTGTGGCGGACATGGTCGCGAGCACATTGGAGTTGCCCGCCGTCGAAATCGAAGCGCCCCCTGTAGGCGACGCGTTTCTGCCTTCGATCAAAACTCGGCTGCGCGCATTGACGGAAACAGCCAAAGCAAGGAGAAGCCGATGATAGGCGCGGGCATAGACGCAGGGTCCAGAACGATTAAAGTCGTTCTTGTGCGGGCCGATACGCTCGCGGTTGTCGGTTCCGGCGTAACGAACCAGGGAATCCGACAATCGAAACGGGCCATGGAACTGCTGGACAATGTGGCGCAGCAAGCGGGAGTTTCGCGCGCCGACATCGGCCACATCGTCGCGACCGGATACGGGCGCGACCAACTGGATGCCGCACAAACAAAGGTAACCGAGATTACGTGCCATGCGCGCGGCGTATGGCAAACGATGCCCGGCACGAGGACCGTGGTGGATATCGGCGGCCAGGACAGCAAGCTGCTGCGCCTGGACGAACGCGGCGCGGTGCGAGATTTCGTCATGAACGACCGCTGCGCGGCCGGAACCGGCCGTTTTCTGGAAGTGGTTGCCTCGCGAATGGACACGTCGCTCGACGAATTTGGAACGCTGGCCGGCGAAGCGCGGGAACCCAGCGCCATCAGCAGCATGTGCGTGGTATTCGCCGAAACGGAAATTATCGGCCTGCTGGCGGCCGGCGCTCAAGAAGCCGACATTGCCGCAGGCGTCCAGCGTTCGATCGCCGCGCGTGCCGCCGCCATGGCAGGCTGCACAGTAACGGAGCCCATCGTATTCACGGGCGGCGTCGCGCTCATTCCCGGCATGCGCACGGCGTTGGAGCAAGCCTTCGGGCGCTCCGTCGCCGTGGCGCCGGAACCGCAGAAGAGCGGCGCGCTCGGCGCCGCTCTTCTGGCGGCAACACGACTTGGATAGGATAGGAAGGGGCGGAACACGCCGTGTTCCGCGAAGCGGCTAGCCCCCTCAACCGCCGCCCGGCGGGGGTTGAGGCGCAGGCTCGCTCGGATCCTGCGGGAGGAAGGGCAGGCAGGTCGGCGGCGTGGAACCTCGATTGTAGAAATAGACCTTGCCATGTTCCGATGCGTCCACGGCAACGCTTCTCATGGGCGTATAGAGAAACGCATTGTGAATGTCGCTGCCGGAAATAGACACTTTCCTGCTCTGCTCCGGCGCCAGTTCGAACGAAGCGAATTTCTGCCCTTCGTCCGGGCTGACGCTGACCGTATGACTTGAAACGTTCTTGAACTCGATACCGCCGCCGCCCGAGGAACTTTCGCATCCGCTCCACACAACGGCTACGGCCGCCGCCACGGCGATCGCACAGGCAATTTTCATGGTTCCCTCCCCCCTTTGAACTTCGCAAACAAACGTTCGGCATCGAAATCGTACCGTTCTTCGGAGCGCCCATCCTTGGCGTTTAAATGGAGGTATGCGCTGGCGGCGCAAGGGACAGAGGCAAAATCACGAGTGGGAATATGCCGATGCGGCCATGGCAAGCAATGCGAGATATCGCCCTGCCGACTGCTCGACACCCGGCCGAGCGCAGGGACGCCGACACTCGCTCAGCCGAAACAGCCGGAAAGAAGCAGAACGGCGCTTGCCGATGCTATGGTAGAAACCCATTTCATAAGCCAGCAGTAATACAATTATACGCGAATGTCAACAGCGAGAAACAAAAAAAAGGCGGGAAACGCCACGACCGAATCGTCCCTGTCAACGTGCATATCCACAAACTTCATTCCTCCATCCCGTTAACGCCGCCCGGCTAGTCGAGCAGAGGCAAATCGCCGATGCTGTCGAACGGGACGGGTTCGATCCGGCGCCAGCAGGTCTCCTCGTCGGGCGGACCGTTCTCCGTCTCGAACATGTGGCGCCAGCGGCGCTTGAACAACAGGCCGTGCTTGACGATCAGATAGGTGTTTGGCAGGGACGGCGTGCCGGCCGTGGTCACGCTCTCGAAATGGTAGAGTTCCGCGGAGGGCTCGTACAGGATGCGGCCGCCTTGAGCACGCAGTTTGTAGCACAGATCCAGGTCCTCGTACTCCACCGGATTGAACGCCTCGTCGAACCCGCCCGCTCCTTCGAGCGCGTCCTTGCGGGCCAGACAGCAGGCGCTGATCAGGCACTGGACCTCGCGCGGCGAGTTGAACAGGGGCTCGTCGCGCGGCTCGCCGCGGCCCATGAACTGGATACGGCCCGAGGGCGAGACCGCCGCGCCAGCGCATTGAATGGCATGCGGCGGATACGGATACACCAGCTTGGGCCCGATCATGACCGCGTCCGCCTGCGCGTCGAGCGCGTCCCGCAGCCGGCGCAGCCAGCTTCGCTGGCGCAGGGCGACATCGTTGTCCAGGAACGCCACAAGCCGGCCGCGGGCCCGGGCCAGCCCCTGATTGCGCGCCGTGGAGCAGCCGATATTGCCGTCGTTGAAGATCAGGGATACCTCGACCCCCGCGCGCGCGGCCTCGTCGCGAAAGGTTTCGAGCCAGGCGCGCGTGCCGTCGGTCGAGCCGTTATCCACAACCACAAGTTCCCAGGCCGGCCCGTCGGTTTGCAGCAGACTGCCCATGCAGCGGCGCGTACAATCGGCCTTGTTATGCGTCAGGATCACTAGCGTTATGTCGGGGTTCATCGGAATCGTCCGCTTCTCTTTCCAAGCCGCCACAATTTCAGCGCACCAATCTACACCTCGCTTCGTTGGTTTGCAAAACAATTTCCGGCTGGCTTTTGCACCATGCACAAGGCGGACCAACTGCGCGCTTGCTCCCGGCTCCGGCATTGGCTAGGGTTTTCGGGATCAGGGTTGTTTCCTGGCGCACACATGGCAATGGAGTTCTGGAGGCAAAAGAATGGCCGACGGTGTAAACACCGCCAGCACAACCGCATTGCGAAAGGGTGCGGCGCGCGAATCTCCGTCCTGCGCCCCTTGTTCACAAGGGGCAAATCCATGGGCAAGGCGGAAGCGGCAAAACCAACAGGGGGTAAAGCAAGGCTACCGCTTCCCCGGCCGCGATTACCGCATACCGGCTTTCTACATGATCACGATGACCTCGCACGAACGCCGCCCTCGCTTTGGCGTCTGCGCCAACAACCGCTCCACGCTTAACGATGACGGCTGGCTCGTGTACGAGACCTGGCAACGCATGGCCCGGGACTACCCCGCGATCCGGCTTTCCACCCTTATGATCATGCCCGATCATCTGCACGGCATTGTGCGCGTGACCGAACACATGGCGAAACCCGTGGGCGTCCCGTTGCGCGCGTTCAAATCGCAAGTCACTTCCGCGCTGCGCAAGCGGCATGGCAACCCGACCCTGCAAATTTGGGAGCCAGGCTATCACGACTGGGCGGTCTGGCGACGCGGTGCGTTGAAAGCCTTTACGCGCTATATTCTGGACAATCCCCGCCGCTACTGCCTGCGCAAGGCGCATCCCGATCTTTTTCGTCGCGTCAGCAACCTCCGTCATCCGAACCTGCCAGACAACGAGACCTGGACCGGCTACGGCAATCTGTTCCTGCTCGACAGGCCGGAACGGATAGCCTTGCAAGTCTCGCGCAGGATTTCCGCAGAAGCGCTCGATAGGCTGCGGGCCAAGATACTGGAGCGTGTCCGCAACGGGGCTGCGCTGATCTCGCCGTTCATTTCGCCTGGAGAAAAGGACATTTCTCGGGCCGTGTTGGACGCGGGCGGCTCCGTCATCCTGATGAAACCCGACGGCTTCCATGCCTTCTTCAAGCCCGGCGGCCACTATTTCGAACTCTGTTGCCAAGGTCGGCTGCTGATTCTCGCCTGCCGTCCGCCTGCGCCTGCCGCGACGCCCGTCACACGCGAACTGTGCCTTGCCATGAACCGCTGGTGCGCCGCGATCGCCAGCCCGTGAGCATTCCGCTGAATTTGCCGGCTTCGAGGCTTCCCAATAGCCAGCGGTGTAAACACCGCTAGCACAACCGTTTCGCGAAAGGGAGCGGCGCGCGCATCTTCGTCCTGCGCCCCTTGTTCACAAGGGGCAAACCCATGGGCAAGGCGGAAGCGGCAATGCCAACAGGGGCCAAAGCATGGCAGCCGCTGTCGCGTTTAGGGGCGGGGCCGGACGAGTCCGAACGGCTGCGTATAGGTGGCGCCTTCGTCCGATTCCAAGCGCGCCCGCACATAGCGGGTTTCGGGCGGAAGCCCGCCCACCGCGAGCTGCTCGCCTTCGTGCGCATCCTTGCCGTTGGCGGTCCAGATCACGCGCCGAAAATTATCGCCGCGCACGCGGATCGTGCCGGCCTCGCGATCCGTCTCGATGGACGTTACCGTCGGCGCGCGGCCCTGCGGCGAAAGCGAAAACACGAACCGACCCGCGCGCATGGCCGCGCGCGCCTGTTCTTCCGTCAACGCCTCCAGAAAAAACGTCTGCCAGGTCCGTCCGACCTCGCTCATGACATAGGCGTCGTCGTTGGCAAAACCCCAGACCGGACGGTCGGGCATAAGCTCGCCCAGCAGCTCGTCCCAAAGCGCGAGATCGGTCGGATAGCGGTTGCCTTTATTGAAGACTTCCATGCCGACCAGCGCGTCATGGTCGCGATACAGGCGCGCATGCCATGCGGGCGTCCAGTCGGGATGGCGACGGTAGCGGCCGGGATGGAAGAGAACGGCCAACCCTCCGGCCTTGCCGATGGCTTCGAGCTTCTCCTCCAGCGTATCGGCGCCGCCCGTATAGTCCGAGAAATAGCTGCCAAGATGATGATGGCGGATCAGTTCGGCGCCGCGCACGGCGAGCATGCCGAGCGCATCCGGCGGCATGCCGTAGCGATCCCACGGCCAAGTCAGCCGGTTATGGTCGGTCAAAGCCAGAACGGTGTAGCCGCGCCCGCGATAGGCGGCGATCATTTCGGCCGGCGCGTGCGGACCGCCGCTGGCCGACGTGTGCGTATGCAGGTTGGCCCGATGCGGCCGGACGTTTTTCCAGTCCACCCCCGCGTAGGGGCTGCGGACTTCGATGGCAGGCGGCTCGTCCGCGAACACCGGCGCCGCGCCCGCCATCAGCCCCGCCATCAGGAAAGCCAGCGCCGCAAGCAAACGCTTGCCCTCCGGCCCCGCTTTTTCCGGCTGATCGATAAACCGCTTTCGCCATACATGGCAATAGGGTTGACCGCCCTTTTTCCTGTAATAGCGCTGATGCCATTCCTCGGCTTTCCAGAAGACGGCGGCGGGGATCAGGCGCGTCGCGATGGCCAGCCCTTGCCGCTCGAGCTGGGCGATGGTTTCCTGCGCGATGCGCTTCTCCTCGTCGGTCCTGTAAAATATGGCGGAGCCATACTGCTCGCCGATATCCGGCCCCTGGCCATTGCGCTGGGTCGGATCGTGCATCTCGAAGAAATACCGCACAAGATCCCGGTAGCCAACGCGGGCCGGATCGTACTCGACCTGCACGGCTTCCAGATGGCCCGTGCCTCCGGAGCAAACGTCCTCGTAGGCAGGTTGTTCCGTGGTGCCGCCCGTGTATCCGCTGACGACAGCGCGCACGCCTTCCCGCTGCGCGAACAAATGTTCGACGCCCCAGAAACATCCAGCGGCGAACGTGGCCAGCGCCGACTCCGCAGGCGTGTTCGCGTTCGCGCGCGTAGCGGAACGGTCGGCCGGTTCGGGTTCGGCCTCGAAACGGAGCGAAAGCGAGTTGACGCAATGCCGGGTGTTTTTCGGGGTCAGCCTCTCGCCTTCGAACACATGGCCGAGATGCCCGTCGCAACGTGCGCAAAGAATTTCCGTGCGCCGCCCGTCGGCGTCCGGCATGCGCTTGACGGCGCCGGGAATCTCGTCATCGAAACTGGGCCATCCGCAACCGGCATTGAACTTGTCGTCCGAGCGATAGAGCGGCGCGTCGCAGCGCCGGCAGCGGTATAGCCCGGACTCGTCGAACCGGTCGTACCGGCCGCTGAACGGCGGTTCCGTGCCCTTGCGGACAATCACAGCCTCTTCCTCCGGGGTCAAAGGCGGCGCGTCCCAGTCTTTCGTTTCGGCATGGCGCATGGGTTGCCCTTTCATACTTTGATCTACGTCCCCGCCGTGCTGCGGGCGAGGCGTGCCAGCGTTTCCGGCAGAGGCGTGCCGTCGCAGCGCAAAACGGCGCATAGCCGATACCAGCGTGCGGCGGCCCGGGTCCAGTCGTCTGCGACTCCGTCCGTTTCCAAACGCGCGGCGAACCGAAGCAGCGTTTCGTCGCGCGCGCGCACGAACCCATGCCGCCTTGCCTGGCGATCCATCCGCTCCAGCATCCGGCGAAAAGCCTTTTCGTCGGCAGACGCCCCTGCGCCATGCCCGCGCCGGTAGCGCGCGCGATATCCCAATTTGACGCCGATCCAGATCAGCGCCGCCAACAGAAACAGGCGTCCGGCAACGGAACGCAGCAGCCAGCCCGGCAGCCGGGCCAGACTGGCCGCCAATCCGGCCAGCCCCTGCTCGCGAAAAGTCGCCCACATCACCGACAGCCGGAAGCGAACCTGATCGAGCCTGGCGTCCCAGGCGCTTGGCGGCGCCGGACGCGGCCGTCCGTCGGGTGGCGTGGTCTCGACCGTGATCCATCCGTGCGTATCGTCCCACGCCTCGGCCCAGGCATGCGCGTCGCGATGGCGGGCCAGCCAGTATCCGCCCGCTTCGTTATGTTCCAGCGCAACCAGCCCCACCACATAGCGCGCGGGCACGCCGGCCAAACGCAGCATGACCGTGGCGGCCGACGCGAAATATTCGCAATGGGCAGGCGGCCGCGCCGTCAGGAAATGGCTGAGCGGATCCTCGCGGCGCGGAATGGCGATATCGAGCCCGTACGTATAGCCTTCCTGAAAATGGCCGACGACCGCTTCGACGATGGCAGGCGTATCGCGCGCATGGGCAACGGCCTCGCGACAAACACGGAGCGCCTCTTCGCTCAAGGTGTCCGGAACGGCCAGGTAGCGTTGCCGCCAACCGTCGTCCGGCCCGTCGTAAGCGGGCTCCGCGCCCGCCACCAGTTCGTAGGGGACATGGCTCGGCAATAGGTCCGCGCGGCAGGCGCGATGGTCGTCCATGCTCAGGCTGTCGGTCCTGGCGATAATCGCGCGCGTATCGAGCGGGACAAACAGCCATTCGGAATCGTGCGCCGCATGCCATACGCGCAGGCGGCGCGCGACCGGCCCGGCTCCGGCCCGCAACCGATAGACAATTCCATCCGAAGCGGGTTCGCCGCCGGCCGCATCCGGTTCCCGCGCGGCAATCATCGGCATAGGCGCGCTGCGCGATTCCCACACGCGCCCGTCGAAATGGTCGCGCGCATGCAGGCGCAGATAGCCGGGCGCGCTCTCGCTTTCGATGCGCACGGCAACGCGATCGGCATGCGTATCGCGCCAGGCGCGAATGCTGCTCAACGTCGTGCGCTCCGACAGGCCCGGCCGCGCGCTCGACAAGCGCGGCTGAAACAATCGCATGAGCGCCATTTCCACTTGACCGGAATTCTTCGTTACGCTGCGGGAACCCGCAACGCCCGCCAGCAAGGCGCCGGTCAGCACGGCCACGGCGACCGTGCGTCGAACCATGCGCAGGCGAACGGCCGCCAGATTCGTCGTCGCCGCCTGCGCTGCGGCCGCGTACAGGATGGCGAACAGACATGCGCCCGCGAGACTGGTCGCGCGATAGGCGGGCGCGCGCGTAATGAAATTCGTCGCGAACAGCATCTGCGCGGCGCCCATCAGCGGCATCGCGTATTCCGCGGAAGAAAGCGGGGCGGCGGGCGCACGCGCGGATGGGCGGCTGGCGAACAGGCAGATCTGCACCCAAAGCAGCCACTGCGCCATCGGGTAGCTGGCCGCATAGCCGCCGGCCAGCGCGCCGAAGCGGCCGGGCATCTCGCCCGGAAACAGGCGCGCCTTGGTCACGAAAACCAGACCCAGCCCCAGAGCGCCGTAGACAATCTGCCGTCGGCTCAAGACAATCGGTAGCGGCCGCAAGAAGGCCAGCAACGCCAGGGCCGCCGAGACAAGGGGAAACGCCAGCGTTCCCGTCAGAACGGCTGCCGTAGCCGTCTGCACGAGCAGCATGCCCAGGATGGCTCTCGGCCACGCCTTCATAGGGAATCGAGCCTCCCTTCCCGAATCTGGGCTGGCGTCAGCACAGCCATCTCCATCCCGTCGTCTGCTGTCGGCGGCAAGGTCGGCGTATGGTCGGACACGACGAATACGCGACAGCGGCAGCCGCGTTCGACCGCCGTGCGCACCAGCGCGCGGCGCGCTTCGTCCCAGTCGAGCAAAACGAACAGGACCGACGAGATGCGGTCCAGCTCGTCGGCCAGCGCCGGCGCCAATTGCGCGAACGGATGGCGGGGGCAGGCGTCGAGGCAAGCGAGAATGTCGAGCACGTGCTCGAACGGAAACGCGCCGCGGCCCGCTCGGAAATTGTAGAGCCGCGGCCCGGCGGCGAAGATGTCGAGCAGGCATTCCCCGCGCGCCATTCCGTCCGTCAGCGTGGCCGTCAGGCTGATCCCGGCTTCCAGGCTTTCGCGCCGCCGTCGGCGGCGCCAGAACGGGCCGGGCGCGAAAGTGTCGAGCACGAGCGCGACCCGCAGATAGTATTCCTCGTGGTATTCGCGGACGACCGGCTCGCCCACGCGTCCCCAGGCGCGCATGTCCACGCGCCGGATCGAATCGCCCGGCCGATATTCGCGATTGCCGATGTAGTCGGGCGATTCGCCCACGTTCGCGGCCAGCGCCACGCCGCCGGGCTGATAGCGCAGCCCCACCGGCACACGCAAGTCGTCCGCCGGCATGAAGGCGGGCAGCCCCAGGAAAGGGCGGGCCGTGGCCTGGGCGAAGTTGGAGCGCAGCAGCCGCCATGGAAACGCCGAGAACGCGCGCAGCGGCGGCAGCAGGTACCCGCCGCGCCGCTTCACCTCGAAGGCCACCGGAATCTCGGCGCATTCGCCCGGCGCGATCGCTTCGGCATAGACCTCGTCCGGAACGGCGCGCAGACCGGTCGGCAGCCGAAAGAAGCTCGCGCCCGCATCGTACGCGGGCAGCCGCCCGACATTGCGAATGAGGGCAATGCCGCGCACGGTCGTGCCCGCCGCCGCCTTGTCCGGCAAACGCAGTTCGACCTGCAGCCTCACCCGCCAAAGCGCGTTCGCCAGCAGGGTCAGCGCGCCAAGCGCGAACAGCACGGCGAACAGATCGAACGACAGCGTCTCGAGCGATACCGATAGAAAGGAGCCCGCCAGCAAACCGAACACCACCAGCATTTGCCCGTAGCGCGTCAGCTTGGCGCCCCACAGGAAATACAGGAGCCTGCGCGAGAGAAATGGCGTCTCCCGGCTCATGCGGGGACCTTGAGTCCGGCTAGGATTTCGGCGACGATCGTTCGCTTGCCGATTCCGCCGTACTTGGCCTTGGAGGTCAGGATCAGGCGATGCGCCAGCACATCGGGCGCGATCCGGCGAACATCGTCGGGCAGCACGAACGCGCGACCGGCCGCATAGGCCGCGCTTTGCGCCGCGCGAAAGAGCATGAGCGAGGCGCGCGGGCTCATGCCCAGCTTGAGCCGCGGATCCGCGCGCGTGGCGCGCGCGATGTCCACCATGTAGCGGGCGATCGCCTCTTCCACATGCACGCCGCGCACTGCCGCCTGGATCGCCAACACCTCGTCCCGGGTCATGACCGTTCGCGCCGTATCCGCCGGATGCCGTTCCGCCAGCGCGAATAGCATGGCCAGCTCCTTCTCCGCCGCCGGATAGCCAAGGTCCAGCGCGATCAGGAAACGGTCGAGCTGCGCTTCGGGCAGCGGATAGGTGCCGTGAAAATCTATCGGATTCTGGGTGGCCAGCACCAGAAACGGCTTCGGCAGCGCGTAATGCCGGCCTTCGATCGTGGCCTGCCCCTCGCCCATCGCCTCGAGCAATGCCGATTGCGTGCGCGGCGAAGCGCGATTGATCTCGTCGGCCAGCAGGATATGGCAGAAGACAGGCCCTTCCCGAAACTCGAACGAACCCGTTTGCGGATGGAACAGGGACGCGCCCACGATGTCCGCCGGCAGCAGGTCGGGCGTGAACTGGATGCGATGGAACGTGGCGTCCACGCATTTCGCCAGTGTCTTCGCCAGCGTCGTCTTGCCCACGCCGGGCACGTCCTCCATCAGCGCCGAGCCGCCGGCGAACAGCGCGATCAGCAGCAGCTCGATCGCCGAATCCTTCCCATGAATCACCTGCCCGATCTCCGCTTTCAAAGCCGCGATCCGCTCGCGCAGCAAGTCCGGCGTCTGTTCCGTCATGTCCATTCCTCCCCAGGCGGGCGAAGCCCTCTTTGTCAGTGATCAGTCAGACGCCACCGGCTGAGCCGGTGGCTTGTCATATGTGGACCGCTCAAAGCGGATTACTGTTTGGAGCCACCAAGGCGCTATCGTCAAACACACCCTGACGCTTTCCTTCATGGATCGATTTACCTTTCCCGGAATCGTCAAGCTTCGCGACAAGGGGTTTCGCGTCGGCTCGCCTACGGCGCTCGCCTTCGGATCGAGCAGGCGCGCGGTCTTCGGGTTTGCCAAAGACAGTAGAATAAACCCGCAAACATGGAAAGCGCAATGTTTCGGGCTGGCCCGAAAGGAGAGCAAGACAATATGAACTTTACGAAACAGCCAAACGTTTGCTATCCATAGAAGAAACCATCGCTTATTTTCAAACTTGCACGCCAGGGGAGACCATCATGAAGAACAAAGCCGTGCTCGCCATTGTCGCCGTACTCGTCGCCCTTGCCGCTGCAGTTCTTTGGAATCACAGCCAACGCCGGCAGGGCGAACCGGACGCCACCGACACGGCGCCGACACATCAGGCCGGACCGACAGAACCGCATCCCGAACTCGCGGCGGCCGACCCCGCCGTTCTCGACCCCGCTCCGCGTGCCGACCGCGCCGGCCCGGGCGAATCGCTGGCTCTGGTATCGGGCCGCCCGGTCGGCACGCTCGGCCTGTCGCTCGAGAACGAGGTGCGCGCCGCAGTCGGACGCGCGCTCGACTGGCTGGCCGCCTTGCAGCGCGAAGACGGATCGTGGTCCAACCCCAATTTTCCTGCTCTGACCGGCTTGGCCGTTCAGGCTTTTGTCGGCAGCTCTCACCCGCGCGCGGACGAAATCGTAGCCAGGGCCTCCGCCTACATCGTCTCCTGCGTACAGGCCGACGGCGGCATCTATCGCAAGCCCGACGGGCGCCGCGGCGGAGGGCTGAGCACTTATAACACCGCCGTTTGCATGACCGCCCTGCATGCGACCGGCAATCCGGAATGGACCCGCCATGTCCTGAACGCCCGCACATTCATCGCCGGCTCCCAACTGGTCGGCGACGACCGCTACGAAGGCGGATTCGGCTATGATCGCCAGACGGATCGGGCCTATGCCGACCTGCTCAATACGTATTACGCCGTCATTGCCATGCGTGAAACAGCCGATGCCGAAGAGGCTCGGCCCGACGGCGAAGCACGTGCCGACATTGACTGGTCCAAAACCGTTCAGTTCGTGGAACGCCTGCAGAACCCTGCCGAAGCGGGAGACGAACAAGCAGGCGGCTTCATCTACAAACCCGGCGAATCCGCAGCCGGCACGGTGACCAACGAGGCGGGCGTGGTCCATTTCCGTTCCTACGGCAACATGACCTATGCCGGCCTGCTCGCGCTCATCTATGCCGACGTGGACCGCGAAGACGTGCGAGTCCGATCCGCCTTCGACTGGGCGGCTCGCCACTGGACTCTCGAAGAAAACCCCGGCATGGGCCAGGACGGCCTCTTCTTTTTCTATAATGTCCTGACCAAAAGCCTGTCCGCCATGGGCGCCGACGCCATCCCGCGCGTGGCCGACCAATCCCCGATCAACTGGCGCGAGGAACTGGCCCGAAGGCTCGTGGCCACCCAAATTATCGAACCGGAAACCGGCCGCGGCTTCTGGAAAAACGACTCCGGCCGCTACTGGGAAAACGATCCCGTGCTCGTCACCGCCTACAGCCTGCTCGCCCTGCAAATGCTGTAGGACCAGCCGTCAAGTCAGCCGCAACCTTTTCAAGGCCGAGCGGAAATCGGGCGGCAGCGACGATTCGGCACGGATGCGCGCGCCGGTGCGCGGCTGCGGAAATTCGATGCGCGAGGCGTGCAGCATTTGCCGGGGCAACACGATCTCGGGCACAGGCGCCGTTCGCCGGCCCGCATACTGCCGGTCGCCCGCCACCGGACAGCCCAGCGACAGCAAATGCTTGCGAATCTGATGCGTGCGTCCGGTTTCGATGCGCACGAGCCAGTGCGAAGCCAACCGGTTCGCGTCGAGCACGCGCACATGCGTCACGGCCTTGACACCGTCCATGGTCGAAACCAACGTCTGCTCGTCGCGTTCGGGCCGGCCCCAGGCCAGGGCGTGATACATCTTGACCACCTGTCCGGCCCGGAAAGCGGCCACCAGCGCCTCGCGTGCCGTCGCATGGCGCGCAAACAGCAAACAGCCGGACGTATCGCGATCGAGCCGGTGCGCAACGCGCAACTCCTGCTCGCCAGTCTCGACTCGAAGCCGCGCTTCGACGCTGCCGCGCTCGTTCGCGAGCATGCCGGGCGGCTTATCCGCCACCAGGCAATCGTCGTCATCGTAGAGCAAGGCAATGGTCGCTTCCGCATCGTTGCCGCGCATGCCCGGCAACGCCGCCTGCACCTTGTCGCCGGTCCGCAACCGATGCCGTGCCATCCAGACGAAGGCTCCATTAACGTGCACTGCGCGCGCATCCAGCAAGCCCTTGGCCTTCTTGCGCGACCAACCCAAACGCCCAGCCAACGCATCCAAAAGAGTCCGACCGCGCTCGTTCGGCCCTGCCGTAAACCGAAGTGTTTTCATGATTTCCTTGTTGCAAAATTCCGACTGTTCGGCAAGGGTTATCGGCATGGAAACAAAAACCCTCCCTCTTGCCGACGACAGCTTCCTTGAGCAACTCGAGAGCGAACCGCTCCCTGTAGCCGCGCTGACCGATGCCATTTTCGCCTTGTTGGCGAAGGACGGACCCGAACGCGCGCAAGCATGGCTGGACTTGCTGGCCGACAAGCTGGCCGACACTGGCCAGGGCGAAGCGGTCATCGCTCTCTGGAAGAGCTGGTGCGAATGCACGGAAGAAACATCCGCCACTCGGCACGCGTGCATGACCTCGCTGAAAAAGGCGTTCGACAGCAAACGCGAGCCGGATCGGCTGGAACATGCAGGATTCGACAAATCCATCCCCCTGGCCGAAGCGCTGCGTCGGCTCGAAACGCTTGCGGCTCTGAAACCGGGAACCCTTTGCCACAAGGATGCCTGGGGCTTCGGCATGGTCGTCGGCGTGGACGATTTCTATGGCAAGCTTGTCGTGGACTTCGACCGCAAACGCGGGCACGAGATGACCCTGTCCTACGCGGCCGAAGCGCTCGAAATGATCGGCCCGGATCATTTGCTGGCCCGCCATCATGCCGATCCCGACGCCCTGGCCGCGCTGGTCGCGAAGGATCCGGCAGAAACCGTTCGCATCGCGCTGCGCAGTTTCGGGCCTATGAACGCTGCCGCCTTGCAAGAACGCCTGTGCGACGGCATTGTGGAGCCCTCCGACTGGAAACGGTTCTGGGATATGGCCCGCAAAACGCTCAAGAACGACAAACGCGTACGCATGCCGGCACGCCGAGCCGACCGGATCGAGATTCTCTCGCAGGAGCAACGCTACGATGCAACCTGGTTCGCCGAGCTGTCGGCCTGCTCCGACATGGACCGCATCCATGAACTTTTGACGGAACTGCTCGACGCATGCGACCGCCAGGACTGGACCCGAACCGAACAGGAAACGCTGATCGAACGCCTGGGATTCGCCATGACCGGCGCGGAAAGCCGGCGCCGCGACCTGATGGCTCGTTTTGCCGTACAGGCGGTACGGCTCGGCCTGGACCCGGCCACCATCGGCAACGGACTTCTCGATCGTTTCTTCTCGTCCGATTTCCTGCTTCCGGCGCTGGCCGGCCTTCCCGCCAAGGAACTTAACCCGTTTCTCGACCTGTTCCGGCGTCGCAATCCCGACCAAGCCGACCCGCTGCTGCTGGATGCGCTGGCGGTCACAACGAATCAGGCCGTCAACGCTATCGCCGCCCTGTTCGAAACCGCGGGAAAACATGAAACGCTCGCCGCGCATTTGCGGGTCCTTCTCGCCCGCGAAGAACCGGCCCCGGTTGTCCTGGCATGGATCGCTCGCCATGCGAAGCGCATCGCCGACTGGCGTTTGGCCTCGCCGCAGGAATTTCTGGCTCTGCTCGTTGCGTGCCTGCAAACGCGACAGAGCGGCGAAGCGCTCAAGGCCCAGAATCAGATTCGCGGGCTCATGGAAAAGGAAACGTGGCTCGGACGTCTCCTCGAGGCCATGCCGACCGAGGCTTTGCGCGACACGCTCAAACGCGTCCGCGAAGCCGAGGACTGGGACATCGGCAGCCGTCGCGAGGTTATGGCCCTCATGATCCGTCACGAGCCCGCTCTGGAACGAGACATGTCCGAACAGGCCGATTCCGCGCCGGTCGAAACGGCGGCCCAGCGTTTCACCTCGTTGCGCAGCTACCGCGAACGTGCCCGTCAATACAAACGCCTGCTCGAACAGGAAATTCCGGCCAACAGCCGCGACATTGCCGTCGCGCGCAGCTATGGCGATTTGCGGGAAAACGCCGAATACGAATCCGCCAAAATGCAACAGGGCCTGCTCATGAGCCGCAAGGCCGAGTGGGAACAGGATCTGACCAACGTGCGCGAAACGGATTTCGCCGGGCGTCCGACCGACAGGGCCGGCATGGGAACCCGTGTCGTTGTCGAAACGGACAATGGCCAAACCCGTGAATACTGCCTGCTTGGCGAATGGGATCGCGACGAAGAACTGAACATCGTCTCCAGCCAAAGCCTGGTCGCGAAAAAACTGGAAGGAAAGCGGCCCGGCGATCCCGTTCTGCTGCCCGGCGATCCGCACGGCATCACGGGCCGCATCGCCGAGGTCGGCCCTCTCCCCGAGCATGTCCGGGCATGGCTGACAGATGCCGGCTGAACCGGGCAGGCGTTTGCACGCCAACACCAGCTTTTCTAACAGAGCGCTTTGATCGGATCAACGAAGGGACCAAGGAGGTTCTCCGCCTGGCATTCGCCTTCATTCATGAAGCAAGACATCATGCCGATCTGCGCCGCATTGTTGACAACGGATCTGAGACCGTTGCCTTTCTATTCGCACCTTCTCGCTTGCCTTGCGCCGTCTTTTGTGATTGTTTGCTCGCATGAACGAACATTCGAAAGACAGTACGCATATTTCGTCGGCGCCGCCACGCGGCATGCGCGATTTCTATCCGGAAGACATGCGCGCGCGCAACCGCATTTTCGACGCATGGAAAACGGCCGCGCGACTGTTCGGCTTTCAGGAATACGACGCCTGCGTGGTCGAATCGCTCGATCTGCTCACACGCAAGGGCGGCGAGGAGATCGTTCGCCAGATGTACGCGTTCAAAGACAAGAGCGGGCGCGATCTGGCCTTGCGGCCGGAAATGACCCCTAGCTTGGCGCGCATGATCGCCGCGCGTCAGAATGCGCTGTCGTTCCCGGTGAAATGGTTCGCCATCGCCCAGTGTTTCCGCTACGAGCGCATGACGCGCGGGCGCAAGC
The DNA here is from genome assembly GCA_007134465.1 of Kiritimatiellia bacterium. Taxonomy (GTDB): domain Bacteria; phylum Verrucomicrobiota; class Kiritimatiellia; order UBA8416; family SLMC01; genus SLMC01. The sequence goes on from SLKS01000151.1 coordinate 27,822, forward strand.
GCGAGCACTACCAGTGGAACCTCGACATCGTCGGCGAGCCCGACGTGGCGGCGGAAGCCGAAACGATCGGCGCGGCCGTCCACGCCCTGTCCTTGCTGGGGCTGACCGCGCAGGACTATCAGGTTCGCTACAGCAGCCGCGCTCTGCTGGCCGATCTGCTCGATGCGCTGCGCATTCCGCCGGAACGCCACGCCGCCGTTTTTCTGGCGCTCGACAAGCTGGGCAAGCTGGACGAGGCCGCCATTCGCGACCTGCTCGCGGAGGCCGGACTCGATGCGGCATCCCGCGACCGTCTGTTCGAAATCATGGGGCTGACATCGCTGTCCGATGCGCTTGCCGCTCTGGGCCGTCGTACGCCGGCCTACGATGCGCTGGAACGGCTGCAGGCCATGCTGGGCGCCGGACCCGCCGGCGAAGCGGCGGCCTTCGAC
>SLKS01000377.1 GCA_007134465.1 Kiritimatiellia bacterium
CAAGAGGGGATATCGCTTCACTGGGTGACGATGCGATTTCGGGATTGGCGGGTGCCAATTCCTACGCGGTTCCGCATGCGGCGGGCGGAAACGTGAGCAAAGAGACGCCGTGAACGGTTACAAAAGACGAGAGGACATCATGAAAAAGACGATGTGCATGGCGAGTCTTTTGTTGGCGGCCGGGCTGGCGCGAGCCGAAACCTACTTTCTGAAAGCCAACACTCAAATTGACGGAAGCGATCCCGTTCAGATTTCGCTCACAAACGCTGTCGGCACGGAATTCACCGTGACGAGAACAGGCGACGGGTCCGAAGGCGATCCGTGGACGTTCGACTTCTCCGCGCTGAATCCGGCGGCGACAATCGTGGATATGCTCGGACACCGCCTGTATTGCGCACGAGACGGCGATGGGCCGCGCGCGCATATCTCTTTGAAACTGAACGATGCCGATCTTGTCGGGACCAATGCCGAGTCCATGAATCTGTACTGGCGCGAGAATGTCTATTCAGACCATCTTGTCATCGCCGATGCGGGCGCTATCGCCATCGGAGGCATTGACGCGCGCGGAACAGGCGTGGCATCGGGCGATGGCGGGCTTTCGATCGCGATCAGCGCGGAATCGGCGCCGGTTGGCCATGTCAGGGTCGGCTATCTGTTCAGTTTCGGCGTGGGGAGTTCCAGCAACACACGCATGTCTGGCGGGCATGCGACCATCTATGGGAACGGCCACGTTCGCATTGCCAATGCCACCGGCGAACCAGGCGACATTCTTGCTTACGGGGTACGCAACGTCGGACGCGGCGGGCACGTCACGGTTGTTCATCGGGGCGATTTTCTCGTCGGCAACATCGACACCCATACTCCGTCCAGCTACGGCGGGTCTTCCCGGGGTCCAGGCAACATCGAGCTGGATGGCGGAGACGCATCCGGCGACGCGCTCGTCGCGGGGGATTTGCGGACGTCTCAGGAAAGGTTTCGCGACTGGCCGAGACAGTATATCAGGATTGGGAACTATCGCAACGTGACGATCCTCGGAGACATCGTCGGCTACAGCCAGAGAGACAACTCTGACGGTTCCGGTACGGACGTGATCATGACCAACAACATTGCAAACATCCGTATCGGCGGAGACATAGACCTGGAACTCCGGGTCGAGGGCCGGCAACACCAATCCGGCCGTCTCAAGCTGGCGGCCATGGAAAGCATAACGCTGGCGGAACTGGATGTGGGCAAAGTCGAGTTCGCTTCGCTGAGCAGCGGCGGCGGCCGGTCCACGATCGATGGCGATCTGCTGAATTTCGATGCCGACGGCAGCGGTTCGGGCACCCTGAACAATCCCGTCGTCACGACCCAAACCGCCCTGCGCGCGCCCGCCGGCCAGCGTCTGCTCTACAAGGTGCGCGACGGCGCCAACACGGATCTGGAAGGGAAGGTCTATCGCATCGCCAACGAAGACGGCCAAGCGGGCCAGGGCGGGTTGCTGATGCCGATCCCGACCCGCGGCACAATCATCGGGTTCTTCTAATTATGGAACAGGCGAGCTTTCTCGATCATCGTCCCGCTCGTTTTCGACGACGATCAAGACAAGGATCGCGACAACGATGAAGCGGGATCGCCCGCCCGCTTTCGTTTCCTTTGCGGAAATCTACCGGGGAGCAGATAACCTGATCTCGCCGGAAAATGACTTGGCACTGTTTCAGAACGTGGCACGGGCATCTTGCCCGTGTTTTCTCGGCATTAACCATGGGCGGGACCCGCCTTCGCAAAAGCCTACGGCGAGGCAATCTGCCCATGCCACGAAAAAAGGTGTATTGTTCAAATCCGAAACACCCAATCACCCAAGCCCTAAGGAAATCCGACCTGCCTGCCGAAGGCTCGGCGCAGGCAGGAGCGCGAAGCCCGAAGACTGCAGACAGGGCAAAACGAACCTCGAAAGCGCCATGCGGGCCGAGAGAAGCCATGCGATTTGGAAAAGCAAACGGCTGTGTTCAGGGAGAATATCGCATCGCAAAACTACCGGAAAGAGGCCATGAGGAATCGCAAGCACGCTTCGCGCCGACCCGCTTCCGAATTTCGGATTTCGGGCTTCTTTCGTGCTTCCGTCTCCGCGCTGCGCGCTACGCCGTGACATGTGGGTATTTCGCTTGGCCGCCGTAGCCCGCAGGGCGAAGGCGGCTCCTTCGGATTTCCGGGTGCATCTTCCCCCTGAATTATCCTTGCCTCTTTCTCAACACCGCCACAAGTGAGATGCACCCGTCCCTGCGCCCGCTGCGCTTTTGCGTTGGACAGCGCGCGCGCAGCGTGTATCTTCTGGCGGCATGAACAAGGGAGCCGAGGCCAATGCGGATGTCTGGGTGGCGATCCCGGCCTACAATAACGGGCCGGTCGCGGCCGACATCGCGAAACGGGCGCGCCGTCATGTCTCGTGCGTGCTCGTCGTGGACGACGGCAGCACGGACGGCGACCTGGCCGCCGCGCTGGCCGGAACGGACATCGCGGTGGTGCGGCACCCGATCAATCGCGGCAAAGGCTGCGCGCTGCAAACGGCATGGCGGCATGTGGCCGAGCACAGCGGCCGTCTCGTGATCGCGCTGGACGGGGACGGCCAGCACGATCCCGACGACATTCCGAAACTGCTCTCCGCCGCGCGCGCCCAGCCCGAAAGCATCGTAATCGGCCGCCGCGATTTTTCAGTCCCCGGCGTTCCGCGCTCGAGCCGGTTCGGCCGGCGCTGGGCGAACCTATGGGTGCGCCTGCTTGCCGGCCAGGATCCCGGCGATGCGCAAAGCGGATTCCGGGTCTATCCGGTTGCGCCCATGCTCAAGCTTCGCTTTCCCGGCCGCCGCTACGAGTTCGAAACCGAAGCGCTGATCAAGGGCGCTTGGGGCGGATTGCGCTTTCAGGTCGTGGACGTGGCCGTCTCCTACGGCGAACGCCAGAAGAGCCTGTCGAGTTTTCGCCCGTTTCTGGACAACCTGCGAATTACCCACGCCCATGTCTGCCTCGTGCTCCGGCGTCTGCTGCCCTGGCCGCATCGGCGAATCGTGCCGCGGCGCGGCGGACTGTCGGCCCTGCTGCTCCATCCGCACCGGTTCATGATGGGCCTGCTCAAGGAACACGCTTCCCCGCGCGATTTGGCGCTGGCGGCGGCGGTGGGCATCTTTCTCGCCACGCTGCCGCTGGTCGGCGTGCACATGATCGTGATCTTCTACGTGACGTCCCGTCTGAATCTGAACCGGGCCATGGCCCTGGCCGTACAGAACCTGTGCATGCCGCCGGTTGTCCCCTTCCTCTGCATCCAGCTCGGACATCGGATGCGCATGGGAAGCTGGCTCACCGAAGCCACGCGCGAAACGATTCTGCATCAGGCGCACTTCCGTCTGCTCGAATGGCTGCTCGGCTCGCTGATTCTGGCCCCGTTGCTGGCGGCGCTGGCCTGGTTGGCCGTGTACGCCATCGCCGAACGCATGCAAAGGAAAGGTCGGCCGAAACCATGACGGACATCTCCGACAAGCCAAGCCGGCCCCACAAGCCGCGGCGCCGCGGCAATCGGCTGGGCTTCTGGTTTTTCGGCATGGCGCTGCGCTGGACCGGTCTGCGCGGCGCCTACGGACTCGTCTGGCTCGTATGCGTACACTATCTGCTGTTCGACCGGGCGGCGGTTCGGGCGGCGGGCGCCTATGCGCGGCGCCGGTTCGCGGGCCATTCCCGGCTTCGGCAATGGTTTGCCATCTATCGGCTGTTCGTGGAACAAGGCAAGAATCTGATTGACCGGCATTGCCTCCTGTACGGGACGCGGGATTTCGAGATCGAGTTCGAAGGCCGGGCCGAGCTGGACGAAGTCCTCGCTTCGTCCAAAGGCGGATTCGTGCTGCTCATGTCGCACATGGGCAACTGGCAAACGATCCTGGCGACCCTGCGCCATTTGAACCGGCCGGTTCATCTGCTGATGCGACCCGAAGACAATCCCGCCGTCCGCCAATCGCTGCGTGTGGACGAACAGGCCGGCCCCGCGCGTGTGATTTCGCCCGACGGATTCCTGGGCGGCGTGGTCGAAATGATGGCGCGCCTGAAAGAGGGAGACATCGTTTCGATCATGGGCGACCGCGCCTACGGGGCCGCAACGGAAACCGCGCCCTTTCTCGGCGCGCCGGCCCGCTTTCCCGTCGCCGCCTGGCGGTTGGCCGCCGGCGCCGAATGCCCCGTGGTTGTACTGTTCCCCGCCAAAGTGTCGGCCCGGCGTTATCGGATCCGACTGGCCAAAGTCTTCCGGCCGCGTTTCGAAGCGGGCGCGGACCGGCGCGCGCAAACGCGAAGCTGGATTCGGGACTATGCCGCCTTGCTGGAACAGTATGCGAACGACTATCCCTTCCAATGCTTCCTCTTCCGCGATATCTGGACCGAGAAAAGCGGTACATCAGCGACCCGTGTCCAGTGAACCGTGACAATTGGCGAAAGAAGACGGATAGAAATGGCGCGAGGGAATCGTGATCAGATCGCGTTGCCGTTCTTGTTTAAAAGAGTTCTTGAGATTGCTGAACGAAGCAAAATGTAAGGGATTGTCGCGTAGCCGCGCACATTCCTGATTTGCAGCGGTTTATTCCTTGGGTGCCGGGCGGCGCGCCACGCTGCCGTAGAGGCGGCGACAAAACCCGCGCAGCTTCGGCATGCGGTTCATCATCCAGGTTTCCGCCACGCGCTTGGTGAGAAACGACATGGTCGGGAAGGAATGCTGCAAGAACATGATGTCCCAGATGCGCAGTTTCTTCTGCACGGCCAGCGCCCATTCGCCGATCATTTCGCCGGATCCCTCGCCGGCAATGCGCGCGCCGTAGATGCGGCCGGTAACGGGATGAATGAACGCGGTCACCCAGCCTTCGGCAATGTCCTCGGCAATGGCGGCGCCGTAGTCGGCGTAGCGGCTCGTCACGGCTTCGTAGCGGCGGCCCTGCTCGCGGAGCTGCTGCCCGGTCGAGCCGACCGCCGAAATCTGGGGTTCCGTAAACACGGTCCAGGGCACGACATACTTGCGAAAATCGAATCCGAACGGGCCGGGCATCATGGCGTTCATCAGGGCCAGCATGCCCTGGTGCATGGCGGCATGCGAAAACAAGGCGTGGCCGTTGACATCGCCCGGCGCGTACACCGAACGGTTCGACGTTCGCAAGCGCTTGTCGACCCGGATGCCGCGCGGTCCGCAAACGATCCCGGCCCGCTCGAGCCGGAGCCCGTCGAGATCCCAGCGGCGACCGGCGGCCAGCAGCAAACGCTGCGAGACGATCCGTTCGTCCCGGTCGGTGATCAGCGCAATCCGGTCCCCCTCCTTTTCGACGCGCGCAATGCGCCGCGCGTTCCGCACGACAATGCCTTCGCGCCGGAACGCCTCTTCCAGCAGCGCGCCGTTTTCCGGATCGCCAAACGGCAGCAAATGCGGATCGGCATGCACAACGGTCACGGGTTTCGTGCCAAGCCGGGAAAAGGCCTGGGCCATCTCGCAGCCGATCGCGCCGCCGCCGATAACCGTCAGGCTCTCGGGCACATCCGATTGCGTAAAAACATTCTCGTTGGTAAGAACGGGAACGTCGGCCAGACCGGGGATCGGCGGTTGGGCCGGACGCGAGCCGACGCACACGAAGACGGTTTTGGCCGAATAGCGCCGGTCGCCAACGGCGACGGTATGGCCATCCACGAATTCGGCGGCGCCCTGGCCAAGCACAAGTTCGACTTTGTCGAACATCTTCCGGGTCTTCGTCGTGTTGATTTCCTCGATGAACGCTTGGATTTTCGCGAAAATGTCGCCGACGGACGGCGCGGCCGCTTCACCCAGGGCCATGGCCGGTCCGCGCGCGACGGCATGGCGAATTTGTCCCATGCGCAAAAGCGATTTGCTCGGAATGCAGCCGACATTCATGCATTCCCCGCCGATTTTGCGCTGCTCGATGGCGCACACCTTCAGCCCCATTTCGGAGGCCATGACGGAGACGGCCATGCCGGCCGGACCCAGCCCGATCACAGCGATGTCGTATTCGTAGCCCATGCGCTTCCTTTGCCCTTTTAGGGGCCTTCCTCCTGCCACCGGTTCCACCGGTGGCGCTGATTTCATACGCCAAAAGGCCACCAGCCGGCCCCCCGTGCGAATGCCAGTAGATTCCATAGGAGAAACGCCCAAATGAACCACGTGGCCGATAGAATGCCCCGCCGGACTTTTCGTGTCGAAACGGTGAGCGTTTCCGGTTCGCGGTACAGACGAAGGTCGGGAATCCAGCGCGGGGTGCGGCGGCAATACTCGCGAAACTCTTCGCCAAAGATTTCAGCGAGCTTACATTCCTCTTTCCGTACCACCAGCGAATAATAGGCGGCGAACAGGATGGCCAGAGCGGCGGAAAGAAACGGGTTTTCCACCGCGAAGCCGAGTCCGACCGCGCCAAGGAAGCTGAATACATACAAGGGATTGCGGACGACGGAATACGGGCCGGAACATGTCAAAACTTTGTTCTTTCGGCCGGCAACATGGGTCAGGCACCAGATGCGGCCGAACGCCGCCAACGCCAACAGGGCAAGCCCGACAATGCCGAACAAGTCCCGGGTCAAAGGGGAAAAGCGCGGAGACGGCGGGACAAACAGCACATAGGCGAGAACGAAAACGGTTACCAGCCAGCTAAGCGCAATCCGGCTTCGGCTGGACAGCCAATCCTTGTTCATGAAGCTCCTTTCGCATGGTTTTTCGGGGTCGGCCTCGCAACATCCCGCATAGGGCAGGACATGTCAAATCAAATCCCGGTTGCAGGTTGCGGGGGGGGTGCATGCCCGATTGACTCGCCTATAGCCCTCGTCGTCGTTCTCGTTCTCGTCCCCGATGATTTCCGTAGCGCGAACGGCGGCCGGGCTACCATGCGACAGTTGCCATAATGCCGACATGCCCGCCGCGAAGGGATGGAACCAGTTCCATGCGTCCGCTCGGCCGAGGCTTCGCGACCGCGCGTGTCGCTTCGTAGGCGATATGCCAGCCTAATACGGCTTGAGAAAGATAGTGATCGTCGTCGTTGATTCTCGAGAAAGCGGTTGCCGCCGACGCGACATAGGCGGCATACGCAAGGAGAGGCCGGTCGCTCATGTCGGCCAGGACAAGAAACGGCGCCGCGCCTATGAAGGCGTGTCCGCTTACGCCGTTGCTGTCGTGCAGCGGCCGCCATCGGGACCCGCACCTGTATTCCCCCGGTCTGCCCGCTCCGGTTGCCCGTTGCAGCGCCAACAGGGGAATGCCGCCGACAAGATAGGCTCTGGCTGTTCTCATGCCGAATTCGCCAAGGCGCGAGTCGGGAGCGACAAAGGACAGGCTGGCCAGCGTTACGGAAAGGGGGATCAGATATTTTCCTTCGCCCAACTGTTTTGCGTTTTTCGAGAAGGAATCCGTTCCGGAATTGCGGATGCGATCCTGATAATAATCCTGGATCCGTTGGTCCATGGGCGTGTTCGCCATAACCGCGCCGCCGCCGAAAACCATGCCCAGTCGATACAGGCTGTCGCGCGAAAAGAAATTGCGCTGATCGGCAAGGAGATCGGCGAACGTGTGCTCGGAACTGTTGGCGCCCGTCGCGCGCCCGTCCATCGCATCGGCCGAAAGAACGGCGAAAATCAGAGCCGTTGTTACTATGCTCAGCGCGCGCGATATTACCTGTCGATGCATCAGGTTCGTCCGCAAAATCCGTGGGTGCATAGCGATCCTTTCCCTACAATCCCGATTCCCAATTTTTTCACCGATAGAGCCAGGCGCTGACCCGTTCCTCGTGGCAGAACGAGATCACGAGTTCCTGCGACAGGCGTCGGCCGTCCAGATAGCGGTACACCCAGATGTCTCCGCCGTCGCCGGGCACGCTGCGCCATGGCATGCCGAGCAGCGCGACGATGTCGTCGCGGGTGGTGAAGCCGGAGCGGATTTGCTGCAGCGCGGTTTGCGGAATGGGACGCCCCAGCCGCAACGAAGCGCAGCCGGCCGCGAAGAGAATGCAACAAAGCAGAATGGTCCGTACTGTTTTCATTTGTAGGCCAGAAACAAGACATGGCCGAATTGCGCGGCGGCCGCGTCCAGCAAGCGGTCGCGCAACAACAGGTCGTCCAGCGCCGGAACAGGCCGCAAACTCAGGTGCCGAATATGAGCGGGCACGGCTTGCGGCGAACCGGTCCATGTCGCATAGATTCCGGAGATTTCCAGGCTGTCCGCAAACGTTTCGGACGGGCGCGGATGGTCCGCGCGGTCGGATGCCACCGAGAGCCGCGCGGAAAGCGCGTAGCGGACGCGGCGGCGCCAAACGACCCAGACGGCGCTGTGCCGGACCCGATGCGTACGCCCGGTTTCGGGGTCGCGCCATTCGGAATGGACGGTGCGCGAATCCTGTCGGCCTTGCCAACCGGTATCCTGCAGGTGCGCTTGTTCGATGGTCAGCGTGGCTACGGAATCGGCCTGCTCTTCCGTCCGCGCCAGACTCAGAAAGCGGGGGCGCGGTCGCAAGGCTTCCACGCCGGTTCCGCGCACCAGGCGCTCGGCTTCGGCCGGATACCGGCGGGCGTCGGGGCTGTGAATCCACAGGCGAACGGTTGCCGCGCTGCGGGCGGTTTCGCGCCGGTCCGCCGCGTCTTTGAACGACGGCTGGAAGCCCAGGCAACTGTCGTAGGCCAGAGCGGCTTCGCGCATGCGGCCGCCGCTTTCGTGTTCGCGGGCGCGCTCGTACCATTGCGTCGCCGCCTTGCGGGCCAGCTCGGTTCGTTGTTCCGGGCGGTGGAAGAGCTGGTAGCGCCCGCCGGGCAACGACCGCACCAGATGGTCGGCGACCGTCATGCGGTCGCATTCGGCCACGGCCCGGTCGTAATCGCCGGCCGCCTGCAATCGGCGCAGCGTGTCTTCGTGATCGTAGGGAATGGTTTGCAACAGATCCATCAGGACGTCGTGGGCGCCCGCATGAGCTGGCTGGCTCTGCTGGGCCAAGGCGACATACTCCAGCGCCGCATGCGGATTGACGCTGCGGACGCGACGAGCGGCGCGCGTATAGCGGGACGCCGCGCAACCGGAGCCGAGAAGAACAACGGCGGCCAGCAGCGCGAGCGCCGCCGGGGGGCGGGCATGCCACGCCGACTTGTCCGCCGACTTGTCCGCCGAAGCCCGAAGGGCGGAGGAGGAAGCCCGAAGGGCGAAGGAGGAAGCCCGTAGCGCAAAGGCGGGTATCGGGAGTCGCGTGTCTGCCATCTGTTCTCGGCCTTCTGGCTTACCGCGGTATGTTCTTGCGTATGGCCTGGGTATCGGACCAGACGGCCAGCCCGCTTTCGACATCGGCGAGCGTCAGGGTAAAACGCTGGTTCACTTCGCGGATGGCGCGGCCGCGCGCATCGCGGCCCGGCTGCTCGAAACCGTAAATAGAGCCGTAGAGGATGTAGTCGGCGCCG
>SLKS01000076.1 GCA_007134465.1 Kiritimatiellia bacterium
CCGTCCTGATGCCTGATCGTGAGCACCCCATCGCATAGCACATGAATGGCGCCGGTGGTCGTTCCCAGCGCATTGGGGTGCCGCACCCAGACATTCATGTGTCCATCGGATGTTCCTGTACGCTGAATGGTCGTCTCGCCGGTGTAGTCGTTGTCGCCCCATACGTGAATATCCACAGTGTGATTCCAGTTTTCCACACGGAAGTCTATATCGCCCGCTCCGGTGATCGTTCCGGCAAGATGCCTGGTCCCCGCCGTTCCCTCGCCCCTAACGATGCCGACGCCTTCGGCGGGAAGCGTTAGGACGCCGGCATTCGTCGCCACGTTGCCCGCCGAGGCATGCACTCGGAGTATCCCGCCGTCGTCCAAATACACATCGTTGGCGATGCTCACATCTCGGAAACGCAGAGTGCCGCCGTCCTCCACGTGCACTGCGCCCGAGCCGAGCGCATCGACACTGGACGGATGCGCGTAAAACGTCGCGTTCGCCTTGATTTCAGTCCCGCCAGTGTACGTGTTGGCGCCTTCAAATTGCACAGATCCCGAGAGAATGCGAACCCCGAGGATATTGTCTCCGGAAGCCAATGCGTCGGACAGGTTGCTGGTTTCCGGCGACTCGTGCGGCGGATACTCCCGCCACTCGGTCTCCGCCAGCGCTGTTCCGGCCCACAATGCCGCCGCCATTATCGCCGCATGGCGCACATTCCGTTGCATCGTTGCATCCTCCTTGTCCTTAACCAATCGTTGCTTTCAGTTTGATGCGAGAACAAACTTCCCTCGCTTGCCATGTCGCAACGGCTGCATCTCCTTTCATGGTTGCGTATCGAGAAAGCCCTGCGAGCGTCGTTATAGTCGTAGCTCTCCTTCGCGTCTTTCCTGTTGTTCCATCTCCGGTTCGTTCATGGAATCGGTATGATCGTTCGGAAGCATGAGGACGGTCGGGATCGCGATATGCAGAGGCGGCAGGTCGGGCCGGTCCATGCGGCGCGTCAGCCGTTCGATGGCGACATCCGCCATGGCATCGCTATCCCACACCACCATGGCCGCCGGAACACGATCCGAAAAGACACGCATGCCCAACGACGTGTACTCGCGACGCGTGCACCAGCCTGCCACGTCCATGTCGCGGCCGGGTCTCAGGCCAAGCTCCCCCATGGCCAGAACAGCGGCTTCCGTCTCGGCCTGCCATAGCGTCAGCAGGGCCGAGGGCCGGTCGGCTGCCGACAGCATTGCGCGAATGGCGGAGCGATCGGAAGCCGCCCCCTGTCCGGTGGCAACCACGTGGCTTGGCTGCAGGGACAACCCACGCTCCATGAAGGCGCTTTGCGCACCCAGCCAGCGTTCTATGCCAGTCCCGTGTTTTAGAGGCGGCCCGACCCACCCAAAACGCTTGTGTCCCCTGGACAGCAGATGGCGGGCCGCTTGGCAGCCGCCACCGAAATTGTCCTGAAACACGTAGTCCACTGCCGCCGTACGCTCGGAATTTTCAAGTATCACGCATCCCACGTTCGCCTTCTTCAGCGCATCCAGCAATGCAGGGGCCGAGGCGGTCAAGGCCACGCCGCGCACGTTCGCCTCGCGCAAGTCGCGGATCAGCGTGGCGGCCGTATCGGCATTCGCCTCCATGTTCAAGATTTGCCGGCCATGCGCCAGTCCACGCCTGCGCATGGCGTCTGCAACCTCCTGCGATGTCCGATACCCATAGGGAAACGTCGCATCCGCAGCCCCTTGCACGACCGCAATCCGAGCCTGATTGTTCTTGCCGCCATTGCCGTTCAGAATCCGGTAGCCGCGGCTGCGCTCCGCCTGCACCAGCCCGCTTTCGATCAGCAAGCTCAACGCGCGCCGCACCGTATTGCGCGCTACCCCGTACCGCCGAGTCAGTTCACGCTCCGTCGGCAAGAAAACCTGATTCGTCCCTGCGGAAAGCCACTCTTTATGAATCTTCCGTGCCACTTTCGCCGCTAACGGGCTTGCCTGTCGTTCCATATCCATGCTAAACATATGGTTCCCCTGTATGGTTCACGCTATCGCAAATGACGGTTTCCCCGCGAGCCAATGATGAATGTATTCAATACAGCGCTATCCCATAATGCCGGGAATCGGAAACTCGCGAGTCCCGATCGCAGTCTCTCTGGCATTTCGTTTTCATGCTACCTCGTCTTCAGCGTCTCATCGAACTGTTTCTCGTTGCTGAAATATGTCGGCCAGCCCGCTTCCATTTTCAGTCTCAGCAACTCCGCGAGCAGTTCCTGCCGTCGCTCCTCATGGGCGCAACGCAAGCTCCACGGGAACGTGTATCGCTCGAAGTCCCACACATAATAGTTGCCGATGGCCATGGCCTCTTTCGGGTGGAAATAGCAGTCCCGATTGCGAGCCATCTGGCAGGCCATGTAATGATCGGCCTGTTCCGGCGAAGGTGCGGAAGGACGGACATCGTCCCAAAACTCCTTTGGCTGGCGCTCGAAAAGTTGGGGGTCGCAAAACAAATCCCACGCATTGGCCAAACGGTTGTCGTCCAGACGCGGAGCCATGCCTTTCATCGGATCCGCCCAGGCCCAGCGTCCGTCCACGTAGACTTCGGCCATCATGTGGCCGGTAATGTGGGAAGAGTGCACACGAGCCGGGATGCCCGCCACTTGGCAGAGGCAGACGAAGACGCGGGCAATCTCGTTGCACATATGGGCGCCGCGTTTCAGCAATTCCTCCTCGCTACCGCCGTAGAACAGGTTCGGCGAAGCCAAGCCGCGATGCCGGTTGTCGCGGCAGCGTCGCAGGAGGGCGAAGACGGTCTCCCGTTCGCTCATCCCGGGCCGTGTCGCTTCCGCCACAACCTTCTCCAACTGCGGCCGCGAGCCGGGCCGATAGCGGATTTCCAGCGGCGTGAAATCGCTGTAGATATGCTCGGCGGTCTTTTCGCAGAGCCCAAGCTGACTTTCGACAATCTCGACGTCCACGCCGCCGCTGGTGTCGCTTTCGCCATTCTCTCCGTAAGCGGCCAGAATCTTGGCCAGCCAAAGTTCGCAACCTTTGCGGGTCACGGGGTCATCGAAGATCGCCGCCTGATTTCTGCCCACGTATGCTTCAAACATAGTCTTCCTTTCTTTGTTCTTCGGCATTGTACGTTGCTCTTTGCCAGCTTGTACCCGATGTCAGCATGGTCGTCTGGAGAAAGTTGGCCTTGAGCGGGAGCGTTTTGCCGTCTTGAGGAAAGGCGTGGCGGTACAGACCCCGCACCTCGTCCACCCGGTCGGACGGAAACGGATAGACCGTTCGCACGTAGGCGCCGGCGCGGTCGTACAGCCGTATCTGCTCGACGCCGTCGCCTTCGTACACGTACACGCCTTCCGGCTGCGGAACAATCAGGGGAGACCGGCCGCGCCATCCGTTCCGCCGCTGCGGATGCCAGTGCAGCGTGCGTTCGAATTGCGGCTTGAGCCCGAGCGAAACGCGTACGGTCGCGCTGTCCTTGTCGTCCACGTACACGCCGCGGTCGTCCTTGCCGTCCCAGACCACGGTTTGCCGCTTCGCGTTCTTCGCGAACGGTTCCGGCGCGTTCGGACCGAGGACGCCCGCGGCCAAGTGCCGCACAATCCGTCCATCGGCGCCCTCGATAGCGACCGCGACATCGCAAAAGGACCGGGTCTCGAACGAAATCGTCACCGTGTCGCCCGCGCGCGTCACGGCCGGCTTGCTCGCGAACTCGAACGGGCCCTCGCGCGCGACGGCGTAGCGCTCGGAACCCGGCGCGGGCCTGCCGGCCCGCGATGCGGCGACCGGAATCAGGATGGCGAACAGAAGAATGGCGGCTTTCCGCATGGCATAGCTCCTTGTCGCGGGCGTCAGCCCGCCTTTATGGTTCCCGACTCGTTATCCGTTCTCGCGTGCCCGCCGGAGCGCTTGCGCGTAGGTTGGTCGCCCGCTATCGTCGCCCGTTCTCGTCGCCCGCCCCTTGTTTTTCATGCCGACCATTGAGGGCTTCTTCAGAAATCCACACGGTCTTGCCCGGTGTCGCCGATTGCGGATTGCGGCTCGCTTCATTCTTTTTCCTGTCTCCCCGCCGCCTTGTCCGGCACGTTCTTAAGCGCGACGCGTTCCTCGGCATGGTAGCCGAGCGCGACGCTAACGATTCGCTGGTTTCCGAAATCGTGGATGAACAGGCGGCGGTCGGTATGCGTAGCGACATAGGCCGGGTGGAACAGGCCCACCTCGTCGCTCGCTTGTCCTGCGGCGTCCGCCGTAGCTTCTTTGCGAAGGCGGGAGTCCGTCGAGGTGCCGAGCGGAATCGGGCTGTCGGGTCCGGCGCTTTCGGCATTGCCGTACTGGCCGATGCGCGCGACGAGATTGCCGTTGGCGTCCAGCACGGCCACGCGATACCGCAACGTTTCAGGCACGAACGACCGGCGCAGAAAGTCGAGCGCAAACCGGGAATTGAAGCACGTGCACGGCTGAGCCGGCCCCACATGGCCAACGCCGCCATACATCCAATGCGCATCCTCCGTCCACATGTCTCCGTACTCGTACCGCTGCAAATCGGGCGGCCTGTCCGGAACAAGACCGTCGCTCATGGGAACCCGCGCTCTTTCGGAACTCATCGTCTTGTTGCCACCGCCGATTCCGAACCGGATCAGCGTTCCCGAGGTTTGCTCGAAATAGGGACGACCGTCGTACACCCGTCGTCCCTGAACGAGCGCGTACAGGTTGCGCGCGTCGTCCATTTGCAGATGATGCGTTTGCGTCATGCCGGGCAGGGCGTCTTCCCGAATCATTTTCCCGTGCCGATCTACCACAAAGCACACCCAATTGCCCGAGCGGCCCGGATAGACGAAGGGCGCATAGGGGCGGGTGACGAAGACCTGATTCGCTCCGTCGGCCCAGGCGCTGCGCGGATTGCGCGCGGGCGGCGTAGCGGAAACATGATGGCCGAAGACCAGGTCCCCTCTCGTGTTGAGTCCGATGCCCGAAAGATGATAATGGCCCGGACGGTGACCAGGCGTGGGCAAAGCCCCGTGAAAGCGTCCTCTCGTTTCCCCGTAGTCCCACGGCACCTCGCGCCATGTCCGGAAATCGAACCGGACGATGATGTTGGCGACGGAACAGCGCAAATAGATGTGTCCCTCGCGGTCGAAGGCGACATCTTCGGCCTGGAACGGAAGGGGAACGATGCGAACGCGGCCGGTTGCCGGCTCGATGCCGATCAAGTCGTTCATGGCCTTGCTCAGTCCGCGGTCCTTCCCGACATAGAGCCAACCGTCCGACGGATTGACATACAGCCGCTGCCGCCCGAAATCCGAGGGACGCAGGCAGCGGACCGTTTCCGCGGCATCGGCGGCGAAATCGCGCTGCTGCGCCCATGCCCCGTTCCGCCAGGCATACAGGCGAATGCCGGCATCGCGAAACGTATCGGCGGCGCGCTGTTTCTCCGCGGCCCGCGCAAAGCCGCCGTCCATCGTCTCGTGCGGCAGGGTCTTGTGCGATACGGCCCACAGCGCCAGCGTATCGGCCCAGGGATCGAGCGCCAGGCGCAGGGCGACTCCATGGGCACGGGAAACCGGGAAAGGAAGGGGGTGAACTTTCCCTTCGCCCGGCGCCTCGAACGGACCGAACAGCGTAAGGGACTGGGAGAGATTCTTCTCCGTCCATCCTTGTTTCATGCGCCACCGTACCGCCGAATGGCCGGCGCCGCCTTCCGGAAAGGAAAACACCGCGATCGCCTGCGTCGGTTCGAGAATCTGCACACGAGCCGGATTGGAAACGCGGAGGCTGCGCAGAAGCCGGCCGTCCGGCGAAAAAATTTGCACGCGGTCGTTTAAATAGTCGGCCACGTATACCCGTCCTCGAGCGTCGCACGCGACATCGGATGGCACGCAAAACCGATCCGGACCGTCTCCGAAATCCTCGCGGGTCATTTGCCCGGCAAAGAGTTCCGGATCGCCGTCTTGTTCGTAATCGAGCCGCCATACGCCGTGCAAGGCTTCGCTCGAGTTCCAGGCGGTCTGCCATTTGTAGGCGGTCAGATACAGCCAGCGTCCGTCGGGACAGAAGGCCGCCGCATGAGGAAACACGGTGTCCCTTCCAATGCGGATTTCCGTTTTCGGCCCTTGCAGGGGCAGGCCGCCGGTCGTTCCGTCGCTGCGCAGCCGGTGCAGCGAGTGCCGGGCCAAGGCGATTCTTCCGCTGCGATGCGCTGCCATGGCCGTCGCCGAATACCCGCCCGTGAAATGTTCCGCGCCCGCGCCGTCAGCGATACGGCCCGGCAGCAGCGTGGCGCGATGGTAGCCTTGTTTCAGGGGCAGCGTCAGTCCGTCCTGGGGATACGTATGGACCGGCAGCCCCAGCACCCCGCCAAGCTTGTCCGCCGGAAAAGGATAGACCGTCCGCGCATAATCGCCGTTTCGGCGATGCAAGGTCACCATATCAATGGCCGTGCCCTGGTAAACAAATACGCCTTCGGCGGAAGGGACGATAATCGGCGCGCGAGAATCGAAACGAAGATAGGGACTCCAGAGCAGTATGCGTTCGTAGCGCGGCTTGAGCCCGAGCGAGACGCGCACGGTCAGGCTGTCCTTGTCGTCCACGTAGACGCCCGCATCGTCCTTGCCGTCCCAGATCACGGTCTGCTTCTTCGCGTTCTGTTGGAAGGGCGGCGGCGCATTGTCGCCCAGCACGCCGCTGGCCCAATGCCGCACGATACGGCCGTCCTTGTCCTCGACAGCCACCGTGACGTCGCAGAAGCCTTTCGTCTCGAATTCGACCGTCACCGTGTCGCCATCGCGCGTCACGGCCGGCTTGCTCGCGAACTCGAACGGGCCCTCGCGCGCGACGGCGTAGCGCTCGGAACCCGGCGCGGGCCTGCCGGCCCGCGATGCGGCGACCGGGATCAGAACGGCGAACAAAAGCGCGGCGGCTTTACGCATGGCATGGCTCCTTGCTATTGGATACGAATCACCGTGCCGCGCACGATGCGGTATACGTCCGTGAGCGTAACGGAATCGGCGTTGTAGTTCACCGTCGCCCGCCAGTCGGATGGCGTAAGCGTTACCGTTTCGAAAGAGCCGGTCACGTCGTTGCCGTCTTCCGATTTCACAATGGTCAGCGTCTGCCCCGCCAGATCGAGCCGGCCGTGAAAATTCACGGTCAGATCGGCTGTTTCCGAGCCCAATGCGATTCTGCCGTTGCCCAAGGCCAGCAACTGGTCGTAATCCGTGCCTGCCACGCCGCCGGCGCCGGTCACATCAATGACCAGCCGGCATTTTTCGCTGTCGTTCAGATCGAGCGTCAGGGTCTGGTTGCCGACCCTCACACGGAAAATGCCCGTGCCCGTGCCGTCCGCCGTGTCGCCCGGCCGGATTTCCGAGCCCTGAAGCGTTAAAGAGTGATTTAAAGTGCTTTCGCCCAACGTCAACTGGCCGCTGCCCGCAAGATCGTTGCGCAGGGTCCATGAGGTGTTCTGCCGCAGGTTTAAAATCGAATCCGGCCCGATAATGATTTGCGAGGTTCCCAAATCCGTGGTAGCGGCGCCGCGCACCCAGAATCCGCCTTCTTCGCCTGTAAGAATCCAGCGTCCCGTGAAATCGCCGGCGTCCACCCGCAGATTCCAGTAGCCGGCATCCGGCTTGAGCAAATCGCCCGAGCCCGTAATCACAGCCTGACCGTTATTGGACCCAAGCGAGCTGCCGCCACCCTTGATGCGACTGGGCGCAAGGACGGCCATGTTCCCTCTCAGGGCGGCGGCGACGTGGTTCCGCAGCGTGCCGCCCTTTAGACGCAAATCCTGAACCATCGAATCGCTGCCATGATTGCTGCACCGCAAGACGCCGTTCGTATGAAGATATAGCGTGCCCTCAAAGGTAGCGTCCCCTCCGGGCGCATAGGCGCCCCGATCGCCTGGATCGCCGGTAGCCCCCTTGGAGATATGCGCCACGTCTCCTTCATTCTCCCAGGGGCGTCCGTTCCAGCGGGCCTCCGTGTTCCAGTCCTCCCACGCTTCGCCATCCCATGTATATTCCGCAGCCTGCGCCCCGGCGCCGATTAGCCCCAGAGTCAGCATGGCCGCCGTCATCATGCTCGTCCACCGTTTCATGACTGCCCCTCCTTGTTGCGAAAGCATTGCCGATTCTTTCGGATATATGTTCATCTCTAACGCTTGCCATGTCGCAACGGCTGCATCTTCTTTCATGGTTGCGTATCGAGAAAGCCCTGCGGCAGCTCGCCGCGCTTGTAGCGGTAGGCGGCGATGCGGTTGCCTCGGTCGCTGCGGATCAGCGTGGCGTTGTGGCGCGGGTCGTAGACGGCCTGCAGGTTCTCGCCGTAGGGGACGGCGTCGCCTTCCGGCGCCAGTTTCACCCAGGCGTTCTCCCGGACGACATAGGCCCAGATGTCCTCCACCACCGGCCCGTTCCAGTTGATGTTGCCGCCGATCAGCAGGACGACGTCGTTGACGATGTCGTAGGCCAGCCCGTACTTGTTGTTGCGGAAGTTCGGCTGCCCTTCGGGCTTCAGGTCGCGCCAGTCGCCGGCGGCATGATCGTACAGCAGCGTCCGATGCGTCCATTCGCTCCACTCGCCGCCTTTCCTGATTTGTTTCCAGAACACCGTGTCGTTGCCGGCCGCCTCCGAAGCCGAACGCGCCTCGGCCGGCCGCTCGGCCGAGGTCCGGCCTGTCGGAACCACCGCCACGCGCAGGGTTCCCTTGAGACTGCGCACGTAGACTAGGCGCGTGTAGTTGCTTATCATGGCGCTCGGCGAACCGGGCGTGTCGCGCAGGGTCCAGACCGCCGTGCGCGTGTCGAAGACCCAGGTGCGGCCCTCTTCGGGCGCCACGATGATGCGATGATGCGGATCGTACACCAGATAGCAGTTGTGCTCGCCCGGACCGCGCCCGCTTTCGCCGTCCGGCTCCATGAAAGAGAACTTGTCCTCCGCGAAACTGTAGGCCCAGGTTCCGCGCCGCGCCGGCCAGCCTGCGGCCTGCGGCGTGCCGGGCGCGCCCGACGCCCCGCCGTAGAACCAGAACAGCTTGCGATGGCTGTCGTACACGATCGAGCGCGTGCAGCCGGTGCCGGGCCGATCCGCGCCCGACACGTCGCCGGCCCGGCGCACGTGAAACGTTTCCGTGCGCGGGTCGTAATAGGACAGGTCGTTGCCGTACCCTCTCCAGTAACGGGCCACGGTGTTGTTGCAGCCGCCGTATTTCACGAACATGCCGTGCTCCCGGTCGTAGTCCCAGGGAATCTCGGTTCCGCTGAACCCTCCTGAATCCAGCGAAACCGCCGTGTTGTCCGGCAGCCCGGCGATGCGCGGATTAAGGTCCGGCGGCGTTTCGCGAAAAATGTCCTGCGGGCCGGGAATGGGCGGCCGCTCGCGAGCCGCCCGCCCGATCTCGATGTAGGGCTCGTCGCATCCGGC
>SLKS01000020.1 GCA_007134465.1 Kiritimatiellia bacterium
AGAAAGACAGTTGTGCAGTTTTATGGCCACACCAATCGGGTGTTAGGGCGCATCTCTGCAAGCTGTTCTCCATCTTTGTGTTCTCTGTGTTCTTTGCGGTTATCTGCTCTTTCCAGGATAAATGTAGGAAGGCAGAATCCGGCAATCACTTGGCTGTTGGATATTGACATTTGGTTTGCGGGCGTCAGCCCGCCTCAAGGGGTGGCGGCAGGGTTCAGCGCTTCGGCCGGAATCCAGCCGCGATTGTCCCTGTACTGGACTTTGGCCCAGTCGCCATGTCTTTCCAGCGTCGTCACTTCGGCGTCGGCGGGAATGCGGAAGGTTGCCAGCGCGCCGGGCGCCGGCGCCAGGCGCGCGTACACGGCGCGCGCGGCCATGGCCGTTTCCCGCCCGCGCAACCGGTTCGTCCAGTGTTGCCAGCGTTTCGCCATGTCTTTTCCGGCGCGGGCGGTGCGATCCGGCGCGGACGGTTCGGCCTGCTCCGGAAGCGCTTCCGGACGGAAGGTCTCCTCGCGCTCAGAGGAAACAGGTTCGCGAAACGTCAGCGGAAACGGACCGCGCGTTTCCGTCACGTATTTTTCGCGCACAGGATCGAAATAGCAGAAGGTCAGCGCCGGAATGGCGCGAACATTTTCGCTGCGGGGAACGAGCGTCTGCTCGTAGACGAGGCTGCGCGAGGGCGAATCGGAAACGAGCGCCGGTTCGTAAACGCTCAGATCGGGCGAGCCTGTTGCTTGCGGCCAGTGAATGCCGTCCAGGCAGCCCTCGCCGTCAATGCGCACGCGCAGCGCGATCAGGTCGCCGACAGCCGCTTCGGTGGCCGACGGCTCCGCCTCGAACCGGAATTGACCCACGGCGCCTGAAAACGATGCGGGCGCGTCGGGCGGCAGCGGCAAAACAGTCACCCGCAAAGGGCGAGCGGCAACCGTAACAGGCGTTTCCGTCCAACGCGGGCCGAAGCCCGTGCGGCGCCGTTCCATAACGTTCACATGCACCGTCGGCTTCAGTTCGATTTGGCCTTTGCCTTCCGCGCGGGCCAGGGTCGAAAAGCGGCGGGTTTCCAGCACCGCCAGTCCGTCCATCCTTCTTTCGGGCGCCAGCTCCTGAAAATCCGAAATCTGGATCATGCGCCGATCTTCGAACAGGCCCGCCATTCGAATGCGTCCGCCCAGACGAACGTTTCGCGTGCGTATGGACAGCACGATCCGGAAATGCTGGTTGCTGTACACGCGGTCGGGATGAACTCGCGCCGCCACCTCGATATCGGACGCCGCCGCCCGCATCCCGGCCAGCAGCGCCGCCACTCCGATTGTCGCCAGCATCTTCATGTGTCAAACCCCTCGGAAACCGAAATTCGCATGCGGTCTCTCAGCTCGTCGCGCCGCTCGTGCAAGAGGGAGGCGGCCACGCTGGACACGTACAGAATGAACAGCGTAGCCGACAGCGCTCGCAACAGCCGCACGGGTCGCGCGCGCAGCCCGAACGCCATCAGACTCATGGCCAGCCAGAACCCGGCGAAGGCGCCGACCGCCAGGCCGGCCCGCGTACGGAATCCCAGCCCGCAATGCCAGAACAGAAACAGGCGTTGCCAGGGCAGAAACACATCGGCCGGATCGCGCTCGCGCGCCAGGGCCAGCCTCATGTTGCGACGAATGTCGGGCGAGGAACCCATGTGGCGCTCGGCACGGATCAGCGCGCGCAATGCTTCGTCGTACATGCCGGCGTTCAGCAGCGCGACGCCCATATTGTAGAACAGCGGTCCGTTGCCGCCGCCGGCGCGGACAACGGCCCGATAGGTTTCGGCCGCGCGCAGAAAATCCGCCTCCGTTGTTGCCGACGCGACCTGCGTCTCGGCCTGATGCCACAGAAATTCGCGTTCGACATGTTCGTCGAACCGCATGGCGGCGGCAAGCGTCGGCAGCGCCAACAGCGCAGCCAAGCCTGCGCGCCATGTCGGAGAAGGCCGTTGCGCATTCATGAGCGGGCCTCCCGGTTCTTCAGCGCTTTGTCCGTTTCGCGCAATACGGACTCGACAGCGTCCGCATCCTCCGCCGCATCGGAACCCGCTGCGCCGCCGCGCGCGCCGCCTTCGTAGGCGCTGTTGAAGCGCGCCTCCAGCGTGTCGCCGAAACGGGATGCCGTCTTCGGCGCCACGCCGTGCCGCGCCAGAAGCCGTCGCGCGTCGTCCGGGGTCAGTCCGGCCGATTCAATGTCGAGCCGGTCGGCCAGAAACGTTTTCATGGCCTCGCAGGCGCGACGGGCGCGTTCGCTCGGATCCGCGAGCGGACGGCACGAGCGAAGCAGAGCCAGCGCGCGGCCTAACGCCCGTCGCTTCCGCTTGCGCGCCGCCACGCTTTTCGCCCGTTGCCGCCGCCATCGGAACAGCGCCGCGAATCCGAACAGCGTCGGCGCGGCCAACGCCACCGCGCCGTGCCAGGCTTCCAGCCGCAAAGGCCGGGCCGCTGCGCCGGCCGCGCCCGCGATCAGCGGAGCCGGCGCCCACGGGGCCGGCTCCGCCGACAGGGCGGGGTCGTCGAACGCGATCAAGCCGAGGATGTCTTCGGAGCTGAACTGGCGCGATTCGTCCACGCGCAGGGGCAGGGGTCTCGTCCACACGGTCCGATAATCCCTGGCCAAGGAATCGTAATAGGCAACGGCCAGCGGCGGCAGCTCGATGGTGCCGGAAACGATCGGGCGCAACCGGTACAGAAAACGCACTTCATCCCGCCGGCGCACGGTCTCGACCGTATCCGGATAGACCCGGAAACGCTCGCGGACATCCGGCTGGGCATGAATGGGCGGCGGCTGCGCGTTGCGCAGGTTCGCTTCGCCGGAAACGGTCAGAGTCAAGGTCAGCGGATCGCCAATTCTGCACTGCTGCGTATCGAGGGCGGCCGTTGCGGACAGCGTTGTCCCGATCGCGCCGATAAAGGACAGCGGTCGCCCCGCCTCCGGCGGCGGGATCACGCGCACGACCTGCGCCGGCCCCACGGCGAAAACCGAGCGCGTCGTCAAACGGCGGCTCGCATCCATGTCGCGCACGACCGTCCCTTTGAACTTGGCGGGACCGAACGTATAGACGCCCTCCTCTTCGGGACGGTAGGGCAGGGTCAGCGAATACTCGAAATACGGCTTGCCGTTACGCTCGACGGCGCGCCGCTCGAACATGAACCGGGCCAGACGCGGCTCGCGATGGCGGTCGAACCGGAACATGTCGTCGAACGGATCGGGGCGCACGGTGTACTGGTTGATGGCGAATCCGGGCTCGTGACGGCGCTGCGCGAGGCGCGCGCGCAACAGAGCGCGCACATCGGGCCCTTCCAAACCCGAGATCGGTTGCGTATCCAGAAACGGAACTTCCAGTACCGGCGGTTGCGCCGGATCGAGCGGGTCCAGATCGGTCCGATCACCCGGCATTCGTTTCAGCAGAACTCTCAGCGTAATGTCGAACGGCTCGTCGGCCAGCACGGTATCCCGCGACGCGACAATCTCGACGATCGCATCGTCCTGTTCCTCGATGCCTTGCACCGCAATGGTCGGGCCGGGATCGGTCAAGGTTCGGTCGGGCAAGACCAGCCGTACCGGCCCGACCTGAAAATCGCCGGTCTTGCGCGGCGTAATCCGGTAGGAGAAAATTCTTCCGTAATGCCCGCTCCGTCGCACCTGTCCGCCCACGATGGTCACGGAGACCTGATCCTGGCTCTGGCTGCCCAGAAACTCGATGTCGGCGTTGGCGATGCCGGACAAATCCGGTTCCGGCGGCCGGCTCATGCCGGAAATGCGGACCGTGAACAGGACCGACTCGCCTTCGAAAACCCGCGCTCGGTTGATCCCCAGCCGCATGGCGACATCGCCGCTTTCCGCCATGGCCGTGGCCGTCATGGCCGTGGCCGCCCATGCCGCCGCCGTCCACAGGCGCATTCGGCTCGCGCGCCGTCGGCAATATGGCCTGTGTCGCCTCATTGTTGAACACCCGCGTCGCACAGCGCATTAGAAACAGTAGATTTCAGCGATCTCCGCCGTTGTCGATCTTTCATTAGTGCGGTGTCGTACTTCGAGTCATTCCGAGCTTGCGAGGAATCTCGGCCGAAGGCCGTTCGGTTGCGTGCGCCGCCCGCCTTACGTTAAACGCCGCGCGGCTGCAAAAGGTTTGCCCGCATCCGTCTCCGCGCTTCGCGCTACGCGGGGACACGACGGATTTTCGCTCGGTTCTTTTTATTTCGGGTTTGTGTGTTTCGTCATTCGTCATTCACCATTCGTCATTCGTCATTTATGGCGCGGTTCCATGGCCTGTCGCTTGTCCTAAACGTCGTTAACCAAGCGCCATTTCGGTTAGGGCATGGTCTCGCGCGCCTGTTCCAGCCGCTCGCGGGCCGGGGCCAGCCCTTCTTCGCCGGCGCGTGCGGCACGAAAGCCCGCCCTCGCCATTGTCATGCCCAGGGCCGCCGCCGCGCCGGCGATCAGCAGCGCCATCAACACCTTGGCATAGGAGCCTTTGAGCACGGCACGGCCGATCGGAACCACCGCCGCGCCAACCGCCGCCAGCGCCAGCGCGATCGGGATCGCGCGCCGTGCGAACTCGCCGCCTGGCAGTGGAACCAGGTGAACGCCGGCGACCGCGACCGCCGCCAGCGGCAAGCCCGCCGTAACGATCAGCATGGCCAGGCATCGGCCCGGATCGGCCATCGCGCAGCCGAACGCCCGCCCGACAATCGTCAGAATCAAAACGAACAGGGCTATGCCCAGCGTCGCCATGGTCGCCCATTCCGCCATGGAACCCGGATGCCCGAACAGCATGCGCAGCGCCTCGCCCAATACCGAGAGATAGCGATCGAAAAACATGGCGGTTCCTCCTGTATGCTATGACGATCACTCTACAGAGAGCGGCTTGCCCATGTCAATCGGTGATTCGCAGCGCCAATTCGCATTTTCTTCTTGCCAGAACCATTCAAAATCAGCCACGGTGAAGAGCCTGTTTCGCCAAGGAAGATCAAGAAAAAGGAAGCGGTTCGATGCGCAAAGACGGAATACAATCGGCCTCCTGCCGGGGAACAAGCGCCGTGGCGCTTGTTCTGGCCGGATGTCTTTTTTTGCCGATCTCGGCGACCGCCGCGCCTGCGACGGACTCGACGCGTCTGGCTACCGTGCGCGCTTTCGCCGACCATGTCCTGGAAAAGGGCCGCGACCGCTGGAGCGGAAAGAAAACGCCGCTGCTGGCGGACGGCATCAATGTGGATACCGGCGAACCGGTGGTTTGGCGCTATCGCAACCGGGAATACATCATCCATAATTTGGCCAGCCAGCAGAACCTGTTTCGGGTTCTGACAGCCTTGACCGAACTGACCGGCGAAGAGCGCTACAAAAACGCGGCGCTTTCGGCCGTCCGATACCATTTCGACCGTTTGGCCGCCTCGTGCGGACTCTTGCGCTGGGGCGGACACCAGTTCATTGACCTGCGCACGCTTCAGCCCGTGGGCGGGTTCGACGCCAACTGCCACGAATTCAAGAACTCCTTCCCCTACTACGACCTTATGCGGGAGGCGAAACCCGAAGCGACCGCCCGCTTCCTGCGCGCTTTCTGGAACGCTCACATTCTCGACTGGCGCACGCTGGACATGAATCGGCACGGCGCCTACGGTCGTCGGCTCGGCAAGCTTTGGGACAGCGATTTCGGGAATCCCGAACCGTTTTTCGAGGGGCGCGGGCTTACCTTTATCAATTGCGGAACCGACCTGATCTACGCCGGCGCGACCCTGTTCCGGTTCACAGGAGAAGAGGGCGCGCTCCACTGGGCGGAACGGCTGGCGCATCAGTACGTGCGGGCGCGTCATCCCGAAACCGGGCTGGGCGTGTACCAGTACAGCAAGCCGCGCCGGGAGCAGTCGCCGCCTTCGCCCATGACCACCATGCGCCATACCTGGTCCCGATACGGCGATCGCGCCGAAAACCAGTTCAGGGCCGAATTCGGCGATGTCGCGCGGGAAGGCTGGGTCCTGTGGGGCTATCAGGTGCGTAGCATTTACGCCCGTAACGCATTGGTCCAGCTTTCCGTCGCCGAGCAACTTGGCGCCGACAAGGGCCAATCCATTCTGGACTGGACTGTCGCCGGCATGAAAGCGCTGCTCCGGCACGCCTACAAGTCCGAACCCAACCATTTTCGCCCAATGTGGGCGGACGGAACCGACATGACCGGCTACGTGATACGAAGCTTCGGGTATTACAATCCTACCCGCGGCGAACAAGCGGTTCGGCCTTTGTCGGCGGACCCCGCCTTTCTGGTGTCCTATGCCCGGGCCTGGCGTCTTGCGCGCGACCCCGAACTCTGGACAGCCGTACGGCACATGGCGCGCGGCAACGGTCTGGGCGACCCGGGCGCAACGCCGAAAGCCGAACCGGCCTGGAACATGGATACGACCCATGCGAATCCGGAAACCGTCTTCGCGCTGCTGGAAATCCACCGCGGCGCGCCGCATGCCGCCACGCTTGATCTGGCGAAAAGACTCGCCGACAACATGGTCGCGAAACGGGTTCATGGCGGATTCTTTCTGCCGTCGCCCTTCCACATCTACGCCAATTTCAACGCCGAAGAGCCGCTCGCTATCTTGGCGGTGGAGGCCGCCGCTCGCGGACAGCCCGAAGCCGTGCCCGAATATGTGGCCAGTCGCGGCTACATCCATGGAGAATACGATGGCCATGGCCGCACATACGACCGGCAGGCGATCTGGGATCAGGTTCGCTCGATGCGTCTCGAGCTGGACGGCCGCGCCTATCATGGCCGCCAGCGCGGCGCTCCGTTCCCGAAAGACGGTTATTATCGCTTCGACGGCCAACGCGACGCTGTTTCATGGGACCATGCGCCTACGGCCTTCGAAGACAACGACCAGTTTTCCATCGCCATCCGCGCCCGGATGTTCGATGACAACCGCTTCCTTTGCGCCTATCGCTATCACCTGAGCCGAGCGGCTTTCCGTACGCGCGGCCGAAATCCGCTCGAAGTTCAACTGGGCATACGCGATGCGGATCCGCGCGTCATCGTCATAGTTTATGACGGACAAGCCGGCGACGGCCAACGCGTTTTGCGCGCCTATGTGGACGGCAAGCTTGCGGGAACCGCGTCCGGAACCGGTTCGCCGCTTTCGAGCTACAACGCGCGAGCGCTGGCCGTTGGTCGTACCGAGCACAGTGGCGGAGCGCATGCGCACACTCGCGTGCAGGACGGCATTCGCCTGTACCGACGCGTTCTGTCGGGGCGCGAGATCGCCGATCTTTCCCGCATGCTCGCCGAGGCCGCGCCATGAACGTCCCCGCGGCGCCAGCGGAACCGGTTGCCGTCGTGCTGCTGGGCGCGTCGGGCGATTTGGCCCGCAAGAAGATCGTGCCCGCTCTGTTCGCGCTCTTTTCGCAGGGGCTTCTGCCCGCTTCGTTCCGGCTCTACGGGTTTGCGCGGTCCGCGCACACCGACGCCGCGTTTCGCGCGCTGTTGGCCGAGCATCTGACCTGTCGTGCGGGGACGCCGGGCGATTGCGCCGCCCGCGCCCGCTCGTTTCTGGACCATTGCTTCTACTGCTCGGGCGCGTACGATTCGCCGGATGCGTATCTCGACCTGTTCCAGATCATGAACGACCGCGACCCGGCGCCCGGCGCGAACCGGCTCTTCTATCTGGCGACGCCGCCGTCGGTGTTCGGCCCCGCCGCGCGCGCGCTGGGCGACGCCGGGCTCGTGCAGTGCGGAACGAGCCGACCCTGGTCGCGCATCGTGCTCGAAAAACCGTTCGGGCGCGACCGCGAATCCTTCGACCGGCTCGCGCGGGATACGGCCCGCGTCTTCCGCGAGGAGCAGACCTATCGGATTGACCATTATTTGGGCAAGGAGGCCGTGCAGAATCTGATGGCGCTGCGGTTCGCCAATCGCCTGTTCGAGCCGGTCTGGAACCGGACGGCTGTCGAAAGCGTACGCATCGAATGGCGGGAAGACATCGGCATCGAAGGACGCGGCGGCTATTACGACCGGTACGGGATCGTTCGGGACGTCATGCAGAACCATCTGCTGCAGGTTCTGGCCCTGATCGCCATGGACCGGCCGGTCGGGCCGGGCGCCGCCGCCGTCAGCCGGGCCAAGCTCGATGTGTTGCGCCGCATTCCGCCGCCGGGACCGGACGCGCTGCGGCTCGGCCAGTACGCGGCCGCCGACTTTCAGGGCCGTACCCGGCTCGGCTATCGCGAAGAGACCGGCGTTCCGCCCGATTCGCGTACGCCCACCTACGCCGAGCTCGTTCTGACGATCGAAAACGAACGCTGGCGTGGCGTGCCGTTCCGCATGATTGCCGGCAAGGCGCTCGACCGCAAGCTCACGGAAGTCCGCATCCGGTTCAAGCCGGTGTCCGCCGATCTGTTCGCTCCTGCCGGGAGCCCGCCTCCCAACGAACTGGTCGCGCGCATCCAGCCCGACGAATCCCTGCGCCTGTCCATTGTCAGCAAGAAACCCGGTTTCGGGCTCGACTTGGCGGAGACGGCTCTCGACTTGCGCTACCGGTCGGTGTTTCCGGCGGACGTGCCCGACGCCTACGAGCGGTTGCTGCTCGATGTGATGAACGGCGACAAGAGCCTGTTTCCCCATGCCGACGAGCTGGCGGCGGCCTGGGACATCTTCACGCCGGCGTTGCGCGAAATCGAAGACCGCCGCCGCGAACCTTTTCTCTATCCGTTCGGCGCCGATGCTCCCTAAGGCGGGTTTCGCCTGCAACCGAAAGCCGGAACCACGAATGGACACGAATACACACGAATAAACATACAGGCAAAAACATGTGTTTTCGCCGGAAGAAGGCGGCGCTCACTTGCCTTTGCGGCCGAACGGGAACACGCGCAGCAGCGAGCGGGAAGCGCGGCGCAACGGAAACACGCCCGCCTGCACCGAGCGCACGTCTTCCACCGATACGAACGCGCGCGGATGCGTTTCCTGAATCATGCGGACCAGATCGGGCGTATGCTCGCGGCGCACGGTGGAAAACAGAATGGTCACCCGTTCTTCCTTCGATCCGCTCGCCGGGATCAGCGTGGCGCCAAAGCCGTGCTCGCGCAAGCGGGCCATGAGCGGCGCGACCGGTTGCGCGGTAATAATGCGCACGGTTTGCATGCCGAACGCCAGCCGCTCCTCGATCATCATGCCCACCATGTTGCCTGTGGCGAATCCGGCCGCGTATGCCGCGTAATGCCAGAGCGAATTGCCGTGCCGCATGATCTGGCTGATGACGACAATCCACAAAAACACTTCGAGAAAGCCCAGCAACGCCACCAGCGTCTTGAGTCCGCGCATGACGAAGATGATGCGCATCGTGCCCAGCGCCACGTCCACGATGCGCGCCAGAAAGATGAGCAGGGGCAGCACGCACCAGA
>SLKS01000400.1 GCA_007134465.1 Kiritimatiellia bacterium
CGCACTCCTCGATAAGCAGTTCAATCCAAAGCAGGCTTTCGTCAGCTTCCTGAGCACATTGTTCGATTTTAGAAACGAATTCCGCATCCGAACGGGCGCGGGACGCCTCCCTGTAATTGGCAGCCACGGATGTTCCGGATCTCAACAACTGCTTCCCGAGGGTCTGACACTCCGGTCTGTCTTTCGGGAGCCCAGAGTACGCGCGAATTACCGCCGCCGCATAGCGCTTCGTCCGTTTTCTAAACGCCGCTTTTCTCTCTTCGTTCTCCGTGATTCTACCCTTGTTTCAGGTTTCAGGTTTCCGCCCTCAGCCCTCTCTTCTAGACAGACTCCGTCCCCGTCAATTATGGGCGGCCAACCGACAGCAGCCCATGATTTACATCGTTCAATATGCACTGAACGCAATGAGCGCGCAAGAGTTTTTTTCAGTTTTTTTTGAGATACAGCGTTGCGCAAGCCCTGTCATCCGGTCGCCGAACCGCTCCGCAAAAAAACGCGGTCAACAGGGTCGCCAAGGTCAACGCGGTTCTTAAACGACGAACGATCAATGGCTTTTCGCCAACGCGCGGCGAACCTGGTTGTGCGCGGCGAGAATCTTCTCGCGGACGGCAGGCTCCTCGACGCGCGGAAACACCGGCGAGCCGGACAGGGTGGAAACGAGCGCAAGGATGTCGTCGCTGGCCCAGGCCGGCCGTTTGAGCCGCAAGAACGTCAGCCAATCGCCCCGCGCATTGTTCCAGCGCGCGCGGAAATACCAGCGCATATTTCGGATGGGGCGCCGAAAACTGCGCCAGCGCAGCCCGGTCGGCGCCCAGTCGGGATCGTCGGGCACGCCAATGCGCGGGAAGGGCAGGGCCCGGATGTCGCGGTCGAGCACGGCATAGTCTTCGGCGCGCAACAGACTGCTGACCCAGACCGATTCGTCGCCGAGCGGATCCGTCAGCCGCCAAATCTGAACGCGCCCTCCAGCCTCGGGGACAGACCCGTCCGACAACAGTTCGACTTGGTAGCCTTTGATGCGCATGCAGTCGGGCATGTTGTAGCCCTGTGCCAGACGCACGAATGCGGGCGGATAGGGATCGTCCGCAGAACGTCGCGCCATGCGGAAGGCGGCCAGGTTTGGCTCGATCGGGGTGGCGGGCACGGACACGCGCTCGGCCCGCCACTGGCCGGATGCAGGGTTGAAGGCAAGAAAATCGGCGGCAGTCAGCGTAAAGGGATCGAACGGACGCCGGCTCCATTCGGCCATGAACTTCCAGCCGATCAACAGACTCATGGCCGCCAGAAGAAAGATTGCCAGCCGCCGGTCGCGCTGCACAGCCGACGCTTTGTCGGCAATCGCTCGGGTGGAAACAGTCATAGGCCAACACGCTAGCCTGTCCGGGATCGCTTGTCAACCGCTCCCTGTTCGTCGTTCTTCGTTCGTTGTTGAAGATGGTTAACAGAACGAAGAACGACTTTGGACCATGGACCAAGGGCTATGGACCTCACAGCCCGTACGCGATGCGGTTCAGCAATATGATGGACCAGTAGATATAGAGCACGCTGCCGAGCGAGCCGATGGTTCCGTAGAGGCCGACGTCGCGTCGCGGGTTGATAAGGGGTCGGGTCAGGTCCGGCTTCATGTCTTCGGCCAGCCGCGGCAGCACGCCGAGCATGGCGATCAGGAAGAAGAGCGGATAGACAAAGGCACGCGTCAGGAAATAGGACGAGACCAGGAATCCGGAGAGGGCGGCGACGCTCAGGCCCGCGTAGCGCTTGAGCCAGGCCTGCTCGACCGTCTCCGGCTTGACAACGGCCGCGCGCGCGCGCCAGGCGCCGAGACAAGCGAGCAGGATCAGCGTGAACCAGAACCAGTAGCCGAAAAGCCCCAGCTCGGTATAGCACAGCACAAAGGCGTTGTGGGCGGCGCGCGCGCCGGAAATGTAATCGGTGAACATGCCGTAGCCAACCCCGAAAATCGGACGAGACTTGAACACCCAGTTGGCCTGTCCCCAGAAATCGAGCCGATCTACAGCCGAGCGATCCAAATAGCCTGCGGCCAAAGGCGTGAACAACAGCGCGGTCAGCGTCAGCGCAAACAGCAGCCAGGGCAGCCAGCGCGCGGGCAGAACCAGCAGCGCCATGATAGCGAGCGAAAAAGCCAGCGCAAGCTGGCCGCCGCGCGAATGGGTCGTGAATATGCCCATCAGGATCAGACCGGCCAGGGCGCAGGAAACCAGCGTCCTCATCGTGCTTTTGCGCCGAAAGATGGCGAAGCTCAGCGGCAATGCCGTAACCAGAATCTGGGCCAGGTCGTTCGGATCGCCGAATATCCCGAAAAACAGGCTGCGCGTATGCGCCGGACCGCGATAGCCCGCGCGCACGAACAAGGGGCGGCTGCCCGCGAACCCGTAATGCAGCCGTTGCTGCATGAGCGCATGGACCGACATTACGCAGGCCATGATCACGAAGATCAGCGCCATGCGCCGCAGACGACTTGGCCGATCCAACACGCAGAAGAGCATGAATGTGAACAAACAAAGGTTGAAGGTCGGCACGATCGTCCACAGCAGGCCCGCCAAATAGAAATCGGCCACATGCGACATCATGGCGGCGAACCAAAGTCCGGCCAGCAGCCAAATCTGCGGCTGGCGACGCGGGCTCGGGACTCGCAATTTCCGATCGTTCAGCTCGATGGCCATGGAGACGACAGCCAGCCCGGTCACGATCCAAAGCAGCGGGAAGCCGTACAGCCACGGAACCAGCCATTCCTGAGGCCGCCAGAAGACCATCACGACGAAGAACGATGTCAGAAAAAAAGTCATTCAATAAAGTCCGTGGTCCATAGTCCTTGGCCCTTGGTCGTTCTTGATTATCTGTTCTTTGCGGGGACGACCCGATGACTCGGCTTGCATTTTTTCCGTGCTCGGGAAAACCCCAAGACGGGCTGCCGTCGGCAACCGAACTCCGGACCCGCGAACAAAGAACCATGAACGCCGAACGTTTCTACAGCCATCGCCAGGCCAGGGCGCCGATAGCCAGGCAGTAGATGCCGAACAGCCAGAAGCGGCCGGACGACAGGACGCGAACAAGGGCTGCGATCGCGAGCCAGCCGACCCCGGCGGCGACAATGGCGCCCAGCGCCAGCAGCGGCCAGACACGGGCGGGCAGGCCGCCGCCTTCGCGCGCCAGCGCGATCATGTCGAACAGCATGGCGCCGGCCACGGCCGGCACGGACATGAGCAGCGAAAATTCCGCCGCGCGCCGCGGCTCGATGCCCAGGCGCCGGGCCATGGAAATGGTCGCGCCCGACCGGCTGATGCCGGGCAGCAGCGCGCAAGCTTGGGCTATGCCCATAGCCAACGCCGCGTGCCAGCGCAGCGGCCGGTCGCTGCGCCGCGACCAGTACACCGAGAACAAGAGCAGCCCGTTCGCCATCAGCAGCAAGCCCACACGATCCGGCCGCGAAAACAGGGATTCCACCCGACTGCCGGCCGCAACATACAAAAGGGCGGCCGGCAGGCTCGCCAGCACGAGCCAGACGGCATAGCGCCGCCCTTCGCCGCGTCCGCTCAGGAATTCGACTGTCAAGCCCGCGATCTTGCGCCGATAATAGATCAGCACCGAAATCAATGTGCCCGCATGCAAGACGATTTCCAGCGTCAAGCCCGGCAAAGCCAGATCGAGCCAGGCTTGGCCAAGGACCAAATGCCCGGAACTGCTGACCGGAATGAATTCCGTTAACCCTTGCAACACGGCCAAAACAAGGATATTCCATAGAGACAGCATCTTTTTCGGCCTCCAAACAAAATAATTTGTAACATTTCGACCGTTTAAGACAATATACTAATGAAGCGATTGACAAAAACGCGCGCGCGCCGACCCAGGCCCAAAACGGACCGGACCGCGCAACGCAAGGAAAGAAGGATGATACTATGAGCTTGCAAAAGGAATTCGACTTGCTTGTGTCGGAACATATTGACGGTCAGCCCACCGTGCATTCCACGCAGCGGCTGAACGAGATCATGAAGAAGAATCCGCGGTTCCGGCGCGAATTCACCGACCAGATCATGATCCATAATCTGCTGACCCGGCACGCGGCCGGCTTGTCCGAACGCAAGCGCGCGGTGCTTGACCGCGCCCCGCCCATCGCCGCTTTCCCGAAACGACGGCCCAGCCTGCTGGAACGAATGCGCAACTCCTTATTCCGCTGCGTCGGCAAGAATTAAGGCGGGCGATCGTCTCGTCCGTCGCCCGGTGCGAGCAGGCCTCTCTTTCGTCTATCGCCTCCTCCCTTTTCTCGTCACGCATTACCGCACCGCCGACAGTTCGCGGCTGCGCTGCGTTGCCGCGCGAACGGCGGCCTGCACGGCGGCGGCGAAATCCGATTGGTCAAGCGCGGCCAGTCCGGCAACGGTTGTGCCCTTGGGCGAGGCCACGGCCTGAATCAGTTGCCGGGGATCCTGCCGCTTTTCCAGCAAAAAACGGGCCGTGCCCAGCATGGTCTGATTGCACAGCAGCAGCGCGTCGTCCCGGTCCAGCCCTTCCGCCATGCCCGCCTCGGCCATGGCGTCCAGGAAACTGGCGAAGAAAGCGGGGCCCGACCCGCTCAGCGCCGTAACCGCGTCGAACCGGTCTTCCGGCAACCGCAAGACTTTGCCGAACCCGGCCAGCAATGTTTCAACGGTCGCCGCATCGGCCGCTTTCGTGCACGCGCCCAAACAGTACACGCTCATGCCTTCCGCCACCTGACACGGCAGGTTCGGCATGACACGCACAAGGCGCACGGCGGGCAATCGCTCCTCGAGCCAGGCCAGACGCCGGCCAGCGGCGATGGAAACGACCAGATGCTTCGGCCCGACATCCGGGGGTAGCGCAGACAAGGCGGCGTCGAGATCCTGCGGTTTAATCGCCAGAACCAGCAGCTCGACTTCCTCGGCGAACGGCTGAACCGATGCGTACGCGTTCACGCCAAGCCGCCGCTTGATTCGCCGACGCCGCTCCGCATCCGTATCGCAGGCGAACAGTTCGTGCGCCGTCACCGTTTCGCTCTCGAGCCAGGCCGCCATCATGGCCTCGGCCATCTTGCCTGCCCCCAGAAATCCGATCTTCATCGTCACCGTCCTTTCATTTTACGTCATCAGGCCAGCAGCCGCGCCGCCAATCGCAAGACCAAATCGAACGGCAGCCGGATGAAGCGGGAAAACGGCAGCAAGCCATGCATCGCGAACACAAGAGCGATCAAGTACAGCAACAGGCCCCAGACGCAGGCATGCCGAAGCCATGCGCTCCTATGGGCCCGCCGCCGTGAACGCAACGGAACATTCTTTCCGTATGCTTCGTCCGAAGGATCCTGCCAGCCGTCGGGCAGAACGCAACGCACTTGGCCGGCACGGTGCGCCCGCACAATTTCCAGCGTGCCGACCAGCGCAGGCGCTTCGGCGATATGGCCGCCGGTTTCGGCCACGGCTTTCATGACGTCCGCCCGCGCGTTGCGCGGGCAGCCGGTCATACCGGCCACTGTGCCGTCCAGCATGCTGAGATCGTTCAGTCCGTCGCCAACCGCAAGGATGCTTTCTTTCGTCAGATGCAGGTGACGGGCGATTTCCGCCACCGCCAGTCCCTTGGTGAAAGGGATGTCGAGCAGCGCCAGCGTGCGGTCGAAGCGAAGAACCTTGAGCGCGGGGAAATCCGCCAGTATTCCCCGCATCTGCCGGCCGGCGGCCAACAGATTCTCTTCGGAACCGAACGTCACGCTGAATCGGAACCGGCGTCCTTTCCGGAAGCGGGCATCGGGCCAGAGATCCTGCAGGCGAAAACGACAACGGCGGGCCAAGCGGTTCGCGCGGCTGGTCAGCCGCCAATGAACGAACCAGATATGCGCGTTCCACAGCACGCGCGGCACATAGCCGAACCGTCCCGCAGGCCGATACAGGTAGGCGTGGCGCGCCACCACGAAATCGGGGCGCAGCCCCATGGCGCGCATGGGCGAAAATACGCGGTGAAAATCGCGCAGCCGCCGACTTGTGCACACGGCCCATACGCCGTTGTCGCGTTCCCGTATTTCTTGAACCGTTTGACGCCATGTCTCGTACAAATGAAATTCGGACCGCGCGCCGATCAGCGTGTCGTCCAGATCCGTCGCCAATAGCCGGATGGTGGGCATAGGGGGTCAGAACCCGCGGGTTTCCATCAGCCTGCGCAACTCCACCTGAAACGCGCGAATGTCGCTTTCCGAAGGACGATAGTCCGGCCGGTCGCGCGGAGGGGCGAGCGCCAGCCGCCCGAACTGATCCAGCGACCAGTTGGCCGTCACGCCGTCGCCGAATCGGACGGAACCGCTGATCAAACTGCCCGGCTGGGCGACCGGGCTGATGTCCACGGATACGCCTGCGCTTTCGCCGGGCAGCGGATCCGGTTCCGGAAGGCCGGTTTCGGCAGGCAAATCGTCGGCATCCTCTGCCGATTCCGACGCGCGCTCCGGCGCCGCAGGCGCCGACGCGCGCTGTTCCCGCACGTCCACGCCCAGATCGAGAACCAGGAAGCGCACGTCCATATAGGTCATGGTCGTGGCGCATTCCGATTTGAGGCGGGCCTGAATTTCCGAAAGGCCGCACCCTTCCCCCGCCCATTGCCGCACTTTTTCGCGAATGTCTTCCGTGATTTCCGGCATATCGGCTTTCCTCCCGATCAGATGTCGTCCAGATTGACGTTGTTCAGACGAACAGACTCGCGCGGCGAGACGGCTGCGTCGAACACCTTGCGCCCCGCCACCCATGTTTCGGAGATTTCAATGCGCGGCCCGTTCTCTTCGTAACGGTACAAGGTCAGGGTCGCCTCCTTGCCGGGGTCGAGCCCCAGCCGATCGGCCAGGCCGAGAACCTTTGCCGGTTGCAGCGTGGCCAGCCGCCAGGCGTCGGCATGCGATATGCCGCCCAGCCGAACGGCGCCTTCCACGCATTCGCGCAAGTTGCTGGCGCTGCCCGAAAGATTCGCCGTGCCAATGGCGCACAGGCGGCCGGACTCGGTTTTTTCGACCGACCCGTAGCGGCCGGGCGGCAATCCGCCCAGACTGACGCTGTCGGAAACGATCAGCGACAAGTCCAGCCCTTTGGCCCGCAGCATGGCGTAGAGGCATTCGGCAGGCAAATGCTCGCCGTCGCTGATGAACGATGCGTAGGTCTTCCGGCAGGCGAGCTGGTACCAGAGGTAATTGTTGTGGCGCTGGAGCCGATCGTGCGCGCCGTTGCCCAGATGCGTGCTCAGGGTGGCGCCCGCGTCCACCAGTCGCGCCAGGTCGTCGCGCGTCATGGCCGTATGGCCCATGGACACGACCACGCCGTCGGCCACGGCGCGCCGCGTGAACTCCGCCGCGTTTTCCTGTTCCGGCGCCAGCGTCACATACAGAATGCGATGCCCGCACGCATCCTGCAGCCGCTGAAACTCGTCCCAGCTCGCCGGCCGAATCACGGCCTTCTCGTGCACCCCGCGCGGCCCCTCATCCGGCGAAATGTAGGGGCCTTCCAGATGGAAGCCCGGAATCGAGGCGGCCGTGTCCGGATCTTCGTCCAGCGCTTCGCCCAGCAGCCGAAACGCGGTTTCCAGAACATCCTGCGCCGCGGTACAGACCGTTGGAACCCACCAGCCCACGCCGTTTTCGCGCAGCAACCGGGTAATGAAGCCGATCGCTTCCTTCTTCTCGGGCGAAAGCAGCTTGCAGGTCTCGCCGCCATAGCCGTTGACCTGGATATCGAACAGGGCCGGCCCGACGCACAGATCCGTTTTCGCGTCGCATGGCGTCACCGACGTCAGCCGCCCGTTTTCCATGCCGATTTCGACGGCGCTGTTCAGCAGCGGCGCGTAGGCGGTCAACGCGGTCATGAGCCCAGTTCCTCGTCCACTGCCTCCTCGAAGACCTGCAGGCTCTCGCGCAAGGCGTCTTCCGTTATGCTGAGCGGCGGCGAAATCTTGAGACATTCGCCGCCAATCCCGACCGGCGCGAACATGAGCAGCCCTTTCTGGAAACAGCGCACGTTGATGCGCGTGGCCAGCGCGGGGTTCGGCTCTTTCGTGCCGGGCTTCACCACCTGTATGCCGGCCACCAGCCCTTTGCCGGTGGCGGCGCCGAGCACGTCCGGGTACTTGGCGCGAATGCGATGAACTTCCGGCACAAGAATCTCGCCCATGGCCGCCGCATTGGCTATGTACGGGCCTTCCTGCAGCAATGTCATGTTCGCCAGCGCGGCCGCCACGCACAGCGGCGACGCCGAATGCGTCGAGGTCATCGAGCCCGGCGCATACAGGCCCAGGATGTCCTTGCGGCCGATCACGGCCGAAATCGGCAGCGAAGACGAGATGCCCTTGCCGCAGGCGACCAAGTCCGGCACGATCCCGTAATGCTGGTAGGTGAACCATTTGCCCGTGCGCCCGAACCCGGCCTGCACTTCGTCCATGGTCAGGCAAATATCGTGTTCGCGGCAAAACGCTTCCAGCTTGCGCGCGTAGTCGTCGGGCAGGAAGTCGGGGCCGACTCCCTGATAGGATTCCGTCATGACCCCGGCAATTTCCGCCGGCGTCACGCCCTGGGCCTTCAGGCTGTTCAGGAACAGATCGAAGCTCGTATCCTCGTTCTTGAACCCGTCCGGAAACGGGACCTGCACGAAGCTCGTGTCGCTATCGCCCAGCCAGCCCTTGAGTTTGGCCATGCCGCCCGCCAGTTGCGCGCCCATCGTGCGGCCATGGAACGAGTTGACAAAGGTAACGATATAGCGCTTTTTCGGGCCATGCTTTTCCAGAGCGTATGTTTTCGACAGCTTGATGCAGTTCTCCGTCGCCTCGCTGCCCGTGCTCAGCAGGAACACGTGATAGTTGGCCGGATCCGGCGACACGGCCTGCAACGCCTGCGTCAACGCGGCGCGATCCTCGTGCACGAACACGTAGGTCGCCAGCAGGCCCTGCTCGATCTTTTGCGCCACGGCATCGCGTACGGCCTGCACGCCGTGCCCCACATTGGAAACCAGTACGCAGGACGACCAGTCAATCCAGCGGTTGCCCCATTTGTCTTCCACAAGAAAATCATGGGCCTTGTGCCAGACGATGGGAGGCTGCCCCATCATGGAACGCGGTTCGGTTTCCTGCAACCGCTTGAATATCGGCAGCGATTCCGGCACCGGCAACGGCGTGACAATGCGACGGTACTTCGTTTCCACACGCGGTACTTCGACAGGCTCCAGACTGTATTCGGCCATGCGCCACCTCCTGTATTTCCGGCCTTGAACAAGGAAAAGCACTCTTCTTACATGGCTTTGCGCGAACACGCAAGCGTTTTAACCGAGACGGATCCGGGTTGGGCGCATGGCAGTTTATGTTGCGCGCAA
>SLKS01000070.1 GCA_007134465.1 Kiritimatiellia bacterium
CATAATCGGCCAATACACCGTATGCGTCGTGAGAATGTCCTTGCCGATCAGATGACAGGACACCGGCCACCAGGACCGAAAACGGACTTCATCCGAAAGGTAGCCAATCGCACTGATATAGTTGACCAGCGCGTCGAACCACACGTACGTCACGAAGTCCTTGTCGAACGGCAGTTCTATGCCCCAGTCCAGCCGTTTCTTCGGCCGCGACACGCACAGGTCCTCGAGCGGCTTTTTCAAAAAGCCCAACGTTTCGTTCCGCCGGAAATCCGGCTGAATGAACGAGGGGTTCGTCTGAATGTGCTCGATCAGCCAGTCCTGATAGCGGCTCATCCGGAAAAACCAGTTCGGCTCGGCAATGCGGTCCACCTCGCGTCCGCAGCCCGGCTCCGGGCAACGGCCGTCGGCCAAATCCTTTTCCGTATAGAACCGTTCGCACGCCACGCAATACCAGCCGTCGTATTCGGCGCGATAGATTTCGCCACGCTCGTACAGATCCTGAAGAATCTTCTGCACCACGGTCTTGTGGCGCTCTTCGGTTGTGCGCAGGAAATCGTCGTGCGTGATCTCCAGCTTCTTCCACAGCTCCTGAAACCGCACGACGGTGACATCCGCCTGTGCCTGGGGCGTCATGCCCGCCTTGGCCGCCGCGCGGCTCACTTTCTGTCCGTGCTCGTCCGTGCCGGTCAGAAACCAGGTTCTTTTGCCGGTCAGCCGCCAGTAGCGGGCCAGCACATCCGCCAGTATGGTGGTGTAGGCATGCCCGATATGGGGGCTGTCGTTCACGTAGTAGATCGGCGTGGTGACATAGAATTTGCTTTCGTCCATCGGCCTCGCTCCATGGTTCGGCGCGCAGTAATCCGCCAGCGCAATTCGCCCAATACCCTAGCAGGCCGGATTGCAAGAAGTAAAGGGGAAAGGACGGAGGAAGCAGCAAGCTGGCCTTGCTTGTCCGCCGTAGGCGGGCGAAGGCTGGGCATGCCGCACCGTAGCTTCTGATCGAAGGCGGGCGTCGCGGGAACGGGAGATTGTGGAGAAAAGGCGAGTCTTTCCTCCCCAATCTCTGGCGCCTGCCGCGCAAGACGGCAGGGGGCAAAGCCATAATGCGAATTGCTAGCGGGGAAGCGCGCGGGCGGTTTCGAAAAGAAGGCATGGCAAAGAGGGGCAAAGGGCAGGATGCGCCCGGAAATCCGAAAAGAAACAGGGAGAAATCGAGAACGAGAACGAGAACGACGACGAGGACGAGGATGATAGGTCGGCAAATCGGAGATGCGCTCGGGGACGACAGGGGCGAAAGATTTAGGGTTGCGGCCAAGGCGCGTCCGGAGTATTCTTTGTTTTCGTTCGAACACCGGAGAACGCCCCATGAAACGGATACTGACACTGGCCGCCGTTTTCGCTTTGGCACCCTTGATTTTCGCGACGCAGAATCAGACACGCGAACCGTTGCGCCTGATTCTGGACTTGCAGGACGGTTCGCGCCTGATCGGCATCCCGTCCATCGGATCCTTGCGTATCCGTACGTCTTTCGCCGACATGGACGTGCCGTTGACAAAGATCGGCAGCCTGCGCCTGACCGGCGATCGGGAAACCGTGTCTGTCGAATCCGCCAATGGCGACAGAATCACAGGGACGTGGGGTCTGGAATCATTGGAGTTGCAAACGGTTTTCGGGACCGTCACGATTCAGGGAGAGCACATTGTCGCCTTGCGCGTGCTTCCCGGCGGCGAGACGCGCACGTGGACTTTCGAGGGCAACGATGCCAACATGTTCACGAAGGAAGGAACCGGCGCCTTGGCCGAAAAGGACGGCAAGATTGCGGCTTCCAACTATGGCTCCGGAAACGATTGGCATGGGCCGAAAGCGACGTTGCCCATAAGCCTGCCCGGCGATTTCCGGCTTGCGGGAAACGTCAACTATCGGATCGGCCAGCATCAGATCGGGCGCATCCGCCTGGGCGTTACGTTGGAAAGCGGCGCAACGCTCCTGTTCGGGATCGGCTCCAGCCATGTCGGAACAGTGGACCACGACAAATATTTCCATGTTAACGACGAGGTTGTTTGGAGCAAAGGCCGCACCATGAGCGCCGAGTCGTTCTCGGATCTGCCTGTCGCGTTCGAGCGGCGCGGCGCCGTCTTGACATGCTTTGTCAACGACAAGCTCGTGGGAAGCCGTACCGGCTGCGATCCTTCGCCTGTCCGCAACGTGTTCTTCTCGTTCGAGCGGTTCCAATCGTACTCGCCGCTATCCGAAGCGAGTCTTGGCCAGTTGACCGTGCGAAAAATCGAGCGAGGGCCCTAAAACGCGCGGAAGAAGGCGTCGGCCGCTTCGCTTCTGCGCGACGATGGCTCGCGAAGGTCGGCATCGGGCGCGGCGGAAAAAGGGTCGGCGTCGGGGTCGGGCTTAGCGGGCTTTTCGGCCTTTGGGGGCGTGGCGGCGGCACGCCGTTCGGCTTCGCGTTGTTCGCGTTCGGCCAGCAATTCATGGTAGCGCAGATAATCCGCTTCGAAAAAGCGAACGCGGGTTGCCGGCGCCAGTTGCGCGGGCGCCAGCGTCAGCGTCATTTTCGGCGTCTCGATTTCCAACCGCTGCTCGCTCAGGGCCAGCAATGTCCCGCGCATGTCGCTGCCGCTGCGCAAGCGGATGGCGACTTCCGAACCGATCGCAGGCGGTCGGAAGGGCGGGATCGCCGGACCGGCCTTCGCGGCGGCAGGCGCGGGCGCGGCGTCATCCTGTTCCGCCGCAGGCTCGACGTGTTCCGCAGGCATGTCGTCGCGGACGACCGTTGTTGTCGGCGGCATGGGCGACGGCGAAGCATGCGCCATGGTTTCGTTCGGCGTCCGCGCAGGAAGCGTGCGTTCCGGGGTGCGAGACGGACGCGAGGCGGGCGCCGACCGCGCCACCTCGCGGTCGGGCGCAGAGCGCGTCGCGAGCGCGGCCGCGCGCGCGCGCCGTTCCCGCAATGGGATGCGCGCCCACGAATGTTCGCGATCCAGCATGTCCTGCACCAGAAACACAGCCACCGTTGCAGTGGAAACGAGCAGCAAGCCGACGCCGAACCCGACGCCGCCGAGACTCAGCCCGCATTTCGGACAACGTCGGCGATTGGCGGGCACGGGCGCCGAACAGCCTTTGCATGTCTTTTCTTTCATCGCAACCCTCCGTACGGTCAAATCGGCTTGCCGGAGGTCTGGACCATTTCGATATTGGCGTTGGGGCAGCGCTGCACGCACATGCCGCAAGCCAGGCATTTGTCCTCGTCCAGACAAGTGCGGCCTTGCGCATCCACCGACCAGGCGAATATCTTGCAGATGTCGGAGCAAATTTCGCAGCCCGCTCCGCATCCGCAGATCAGACAGCGGGACGCTTCCGCCACCGCTTCCTGTTCCGTCAACGGTTTCGTGCCGTCCTTGAATGTTTTCTTGCGGCGTGCCGGATTCGCGTCCCGCCGGGCCGGTCGCCAGGCACGCGGCCGATCGCCGGTACGCAGCAGGACTTTCTCCTTGTCGGCCATGGCCTTGGGCGGGTCGTGCATCAGGAATGCGTTCTGCTTGCCGGCCAGAAGCGCGTCAATGGATGCCGCCGCGCGTTTGCCGTCGGCAATGGCGCCGATGACATTGGCCGGCCCGCGCGCGCCGTCGCCGCCGGCATAGACGCCGCGCGTCGAAGTGGCGCCGGTCTCGGGATCGAACGCGATCGTGCCCCAGCTCGTCTGCTCGAGATCCTGGCCGAACTCGACCGTGACGCCCTGGCTAACGGCCGCGATCACGAGATCGGCATCGAGCATGAACTCCGTGCCGGGCACGTCGAGCGGTCGGCGCCGGCCGGAATCGTCGGCATCGCCCAGCACGTAGTTGAGCATGCGGACGGCTTCCACCTTGCCGTTGCCGACAATCTGCTGCGGGGCGACCAGGTACATGATCTTGACGCCTTCTTCCTCGGCTTCGCGCACTTCCTCGTCGGTGGCCGGCATTTCCTCGCGGGTGCGCCGATAGAGCAAATACACGTCGCGCGCGCCGAGGCGCAGCGCTGTGCGCGCGGAATCCACGGCAGTGAACCCGCCGCCAATCACCGCCACGGTCTGCCCCCGAAGCGTTTTCCGGGCCGGATCCACGCCTTTCAGGAAATCCACCGCCGATACGCACCCGTCCAAATCCTCGCCCTCTATGTTCAGGCGCGCGCCTTCATGACAGCCGACCCCCGCGAAGATCGCGGCAAAGCCGTCTTTCTTCAGGCTGCGCACGGTGATGTCGCGCCCGAACGTCTTGCCCGTGCGGAACGTTACGCCCAGAGCGCGGATCGTTTCGATTTCGCGATCCACTTCCTCGCGGTTCAGCCGGAAAGACGGAATGCAGGAGGTCAGCATGCCGCCCAGCCGCCGTTCGCGTTCGAACACCGTTACGCGATAGCCTGCGCGCGCCAAATCGAACGCGCAGGCCAGGCCGGCCGGCCCGGACCCGATCACGGCGACTTTGCGCTTGTTGCGCGGAGCGCGCGCAGCGCGGATACGCGGAATCCAACCCTCCTTTTCGGCCCGTTCCAGCACGAATCGCTTGATCGCGCGAATAGCCACCGGTTCGTCTTTCATCCCGCGCGTGCATTCGCTTTCGCAGGGATGATCGCATACCTTGCCGCATACCGATTGCAGCGGCGAACGCGACATGATCAGGTGGTAGGCCTCCTCGAAATCGCCTTCGGCAACCTTGCGCACATAGCCTTGCGCCGGCACGGAGTTGGGACAGGCAAAGGTGCAAGGCGCAACCAATCCGTCGCTGATCTTGCGGGCATGCCCTTCGAACAAGGTCAATTCGGGCGCGCTTGTGATGGCCGGCACCAGCAGGTCGCGCATGGCGCCGGGCCGGCGATAGCCTTTTTCCTTCATGTAGGCCCGAAACCCTTCGATGAATTCCGGCATGAAACCGAAGCCGTGGATCAGCGTAGCGGCGCAGATTCCGATCAGATCGGCTCCGCACAGCATCATCTCGACCGCGTCGCGCCAGGTCGCTATGCCGCCTGTACCCGTAATGACCGGTTTCGGCCCCAATCGTTTGCGCATAGCGTAAACATCGCGCAAGGCCAAGGGCTTCAGCCATTCGCCGTTCATGCATGCCATGCCGACTTCGCTCTGCAAGAAATACATCGAACGGGCGGGGTCGTCCAAGTTGATGGGAGGAATGCCCAGCCGATTGGCGTTGCCGCCCACCGCGTCGGCACCGGCCTCGACGGCCGCTTGCGCAATGGCGGCTTGCTGCCCGCCTTCCGGCGTAATCTTGACAAAAAGCGGAATGCTCGTTTCCGCCTTGATCGCCGAGACCACCTCCTTGATGGCATCCATGTTCTGGCCCAGGCTCGCGCCTGTCTGATGGGCGGACGGCGCCTTGCCGGTGAGTTCCACATTGAACGACATGTTGGGACAGCACATGTTCAGTTCGTTGATGTGCACGCCCGCATTCTCGCACTGCCTGGCCATGTTCACCCAGCCTTCGACCCCTTTTTCGCCGGCATAGGTGATGTTCGACCACAAGACCAGCTCGGGCGTTCGGCGGCGCCCCTGCTCGATGAGTGTCAGCAAATCCTTGAGAACAAGCCTCTTTTCGGCTGTGAAGGTCAGGAAAGTCTTGTCCGGATAATAGCCGTAGCGCGGCACGCGATTGATGTACGGTTCAGGATCCACGGTCAGCTTCAGCGACGCTCCGCCCCAGCCGGTATCGCGAATGCGTTCGAGCTGCTCGATCGTCATCGTCGTTGGCCCGGACGACACGTAGAACGGATTGCGGAAGCGTATGCCGGCCACGGCGACCGGCAGATCGAAATTGACTGTTTTTTTCGAGGGCATAGCCAGGTTGTCCTTCGGTTAGAGCCTTATCCTGCCGCCTCTGCCATAAACAACAAGAAATTGGAGGCGGCATTGTTTGTGAGTGTGCGGGGGAACCTCGCATACTCCAAAACCCACATACCCACACACTGTTCTGTACGCCATTCTCCCATCGTTCGCAACAGAAAAGTCCTTCGTTTCAACCGCGGGCGTCACCCTTCTTTGCCGGCACGGCACGGATCATGAGGTCGTCGCCTATCCGGCGGGCTTCCGTTATGCGCAGGCGCGGCATGGCGCGAAGCGGCCAGCCCGGGCCGCCGATGGCGGGCACGGTTGCGCCGCCACCCAAAAGGCTGGGCGCCATGAACAGGACCAGCTCGTCGGCCAATCCGGCGGCAACGAGGGCGGCCGCCAGTTCTCCGCCGCCTT
This sequence comes from Kiritimatiellia bacterium, assembly GCA_007134465.1. Taxonomy (GTDB): domain Bacteria; phylum Verrucomicrobiota; class Kiritimatiellia; order UBA8416; family SLMC01; genus SLMC01. Next base: position 6,245 of record SLKS01000070.1, read on the forward strand.
CGCACAGCACATGGGTCAGCCCCAGCTTGCCGAGCCGCCGCATCAGAGCGGGCAACGAAACCTGTCCGCTTCGCGCCGGAATCTGTTCAAGCCGAACGCCGCGCGCCGCGCACAGGCGCCGAAAGGCTTGCGGGCAACGGGCCGTGGTCGCGACGAGGGTGCGCGCGCGCGCGGAATCGGACAGCACGCGCGCATTGGTCGGCATGCGACCGCGCGAATCCGCCACGATCCGCCAGAGCCCGTCGCGCCCGGGGGCGAGCAGGCCGGGATCGTCGTCGCGCACCGTTTGGCGGCCCACCAGGATGCCATCGGCGCGGGAACGCATGCGAGCCACCTGTTTTCGCGAGGCGGCGGAAGTAATCCATTTCGAACGATGGCGAGCATCGGCGATTCGACCGTCGAGCGTCATGCCCAGCTTGACGGTAACGAAAGGGCGTCCTCGCTTGACAAGGGATTCGAACGGGCGAATCAGTTCGCGCGCGGTTTCCGCCAGGATTCCTTCGTCCACCCGAATGCCCGACCGGCGCAGGCGCCGGATGCCGCGTCCGTCATGGATCGGGTTCGGGTCGCGCGCACCGATGACGACCCGCGCGATGCCGGCTGCCCTGATCGCTTCCGTGCAAGGGCCGGTTCGTCCGCACGTACAGCAGGGTTCAAGCGTAACGTAAAGCGTCGCCCCGCGCGCCAGTGTTCCGGCGGCCGTTAGCGCGACGATTTCGGCATGAGAACCGCCCGCGCGCGCATGGAAACCGACGCCCGCTTCGCGACCGCGGCGAACAATCACGGCGCCGACCGGCGGGTTCGGCCGGGTTCGGCCCGCTCCGCGTTCCGCCAGCCGCAAGGCCCGGCGCATCCAGCGTTCGTCGCTCTTGTTCGGCGTCGTCTCGCGCGCGCTCATGCCGGATCCGTTCCAACCGGCGTCCGTGCCGGCCGTGCCAGGGTTTTGCGGATACGGTCGAGAACCCCGTTCACAAAACGGCCGGATTCGCGACTGCAAAAATATTTGGCCAAATCCACGGCCTCGTTCACAGAGACGACCGGCGGCACATCGTCGCAATGCAGCATCTCGTAAACGGCCAGCCGCATGATGTTGCGATCCACCGCGCCCATGCGCGCAACATCCCAGTTCTCGGCGTACTCGCGGATACAGTCGTCCAATGCTTCCCGATGGTCGAGCGCGCCGCGCGCCAGCGTTTCCGCATGCGCGCGCATTCCGGCCGGCGCCCCGTGCATCTGCCAGAACCGCGCCAGCGCCTCCGTCAGATCCTTGCCGGGATTCAAGTCCCAATGATACAGAAATTGCACAGCCCGCTCGCGGGCGTCCCTGCGCGTCGCCATACAACGCCTCCATTCCATGAAACGAAAACGACTCTTTTTGTCATTCGGAATTTCTCTTCCCTTCCGCATCGGGCTGTCGCGGACCGGCCCTAACGATACCGACCATCTCGCCCAGGAGACTTTGGGGCATGGCGCGCACGATGCGGACGCGAATCAAATCGCCCTTGCGCACAGCGGAATCCGGTTCGAAAACAACAATGCGGTTGCCGGACGTCCGCCCGCACCATCGCTCCGCATTGCGCGCGCTGACGCCTTCGGCTAGAATCTCGATCGTTTGCCCGACAAGTCTTTCGCTCCCGGCCAACGTGCGGCGCTGCTGATCCTGCAACAGGATCTTGTTGCGCCGCAATTTCTCTTCGGCGGCAACATCGTCCGGCCAACCGGCGGCCGGCGTGCCGGGCCGCGGCGAGTATTTGAATATGAACGCGTTGTCGAAACCGATCTCCTCCATGAAAGCGCGGGTCGCCTCGAATTCCGCATCGGTTTCGGAAGGAAAGCCGACAATGATGTCGGTCGTAATCGCGATATCCGGCACGGCTTCGCGCAAACGCTCGACGGCCTGGCGATAGACGCCAATATCGTAGCCGCGCCGCATGAGCTTGAGGATACGGTCCGAACCGGATTGAAGCGGGAGATGCAGATGGCGGCAGACGGCGGGGATCGAGCCCATGGCGCGCGCCAGCTCGGGCGTACAGCCGGACGGGTGTCCGGACGCGAAGCGCAAGCGCCACAGGCCTTCGATATCGGCCGCCGCTTCGAGCAGACGCGGAAACGGTTCGGCAAAACCGCGCGGGGAACGGTCGTTGCTCTCCCACACGGCCTGCGCACGGCCATAGGCCATGACGCTTTGGCCGAGCATCGTGATTTCGCGCACCCCGCGCGCGGCCAGCTCGCGCGCTTCGGCAAGAATGTCGCGAGCGGGCCGGCTGACCTCGGGTCCGCGCACGGCGGGCACGATGCAGTAGGAGCACCCGCGGTCGCATCCGTACAGAACGTTGACATAGGCGGAAACGCCTGTTTCGGCATGGCCGGCCATCTCCGCCATGTTTCCGGTCTCGGCCGGATTCACGCCAACGGCAAGAATGGGGTCGGGTCCCGCCAGCGCGCGTTCGACGACAAACGGCAGCGACGCCAGGCGCCGGGCGCCCACCGCGAAATCCAAGCGCGGCAGCTTGTCGAACAGGCGCGGGCCCAGCCGCTCGACCATGCAGCCGATGGCGCCCACCAGCCGCAGGGACGTTCGCGTCTGTTTCGCCGCGGTCGTCAGCCCCAACTTGCCCAACGCCTTGTGCTCGGCTTTGGCTCGTACGCTGCAGGTGTTGATCAGGAGCAATTCGGCATCGGCTTCGCCCTGTGCCGACTCGTGTCCATGCCGCTCGAGCAAAGCCGCGATGGCGTCTGAATCGCGTTCGTTCATCTGGCAGCCGTAGGTGACGATATGGAATTTCATAACGCTATTTCCGCAGTCCGATTTTTCGGAGCAAATCCATTGTGGGGCCGAACGGGGTCCAGCTCGGCTCGCGCACTGTGCCCTTCAGTTGAAACTCGAAAAATTTGCTGAAAATCCATGTGGGCACATCGATCAGGCGGGCCAGCAGGGAACGCTCGCGCAAAAACCTGATTTGTATGCGAAAATCCAGCGAGCCGTCCAGCCCGCAATCGCCGCGTCCCCACAGGCGAACGACATTGCCCTCGATCGCGGCATTGTCGGCACGCAGCATACCGTTCTTCACGGCGAATTCGGCGCGCGCGGAA
>SLKS01000348.1 GCA_007134465.1 Kiritimatiellia bacterium
GGTCAGTCCGCCGTCGTACCCTTGCAAGAAAAGGAAATCCGCCCTATGAACGAACCGCATCGCCATTCCCGGCGCCCGCCAGACTTGAACAAGCCCGACCTTCCGCCTGTGCCGCCGCCAGGCCGCGGCGCATTGGCTGCGATCGTCATCTTCTCGATGGTCGTCCTGATGATCGTGATCGCCATGCGGCAGCGGCATTCCGTGGAAACCCTGCGCTACAGCCCGGAATTCGAAGATCTGGTGAGAAGCGAAACCATCGAGGAAGTGGAATTCGTTCGCGACGCGTCCGGCGCCACAATCTTTCTGCAAGGCCGCACAAAGCCGGACGAACCGGAACGAGGCAAGCGGTTCAGGGTCTACTTCACGGACATCGACGACACTCGCCAATTGCTGCAGCGTCACGATGTCCCGTTCCGGCTGGTACAGCAAAGCCAGTTTTTCTTTTCGTTCCTGACCAGCATTCTGCCTATCGTGCTCATTTTCGGGCTGCTCTACTTCCTGTTCATGCGCCAGATGCGCAATGCGGGACACAGCGCCATGAGTTTCGGGAAGAGCCGGGCCAAACTGCTGGCGCGCGACCGCAAGAAAGTGACGTTCGCGAACGTGGCCGGCATTGACGAAGCCAAGGAGGAAGTGCTGGAAATCATTGATTTTCTGAAAGACCCCAAGAAATTTCAGAAGCTGGGCGGCCGCATTCCGAAAGGCGTGCTGCTGATGGGTCCGCCGGGCACCGGCAAGACGCTGCTGGCCAAGGCGATCGCCGGGGAAGCGGACGTTCCGTTTTTCAGCATCAGCGGGTCAGACTTTGTGGAAATGTTCGTGGGCGTGGGCGCCTCGCGCGTTCGCGATATGTTCGAGCAAGGCAAGAAGAACGCGCCCTGCATCATCTTCATTGACGAAATTGACGCCGTGGGCCGCAGCCGGTTCTCCGGCATCGGCGGCGGCCATGACGAACGCGAGCAGACCCTGAACGCGCTGCTGGTGGAAATGGACGGGTTCGACACGCAGGAAGGCGTCATTATCGTTGCCGCCACGAACCGGCCGGACGTGCTCGACCAGGCTCTGCTGCGCCCCGGCCGCTTCGACCGGCAAATTGTCATTGACCTGCCCATGCTGGAAGGCCGTGAAAACATCCTGAACATCCATTCCCAGCGCATCAAGCTCAAGGACAAGAGAGATTTGCGCCGCGTGGCGCGCGGCACGCCCGGCTTTTCCGGCGCCGACCTGGAAAACCTGCTGAACGAAGCCGCCCTGCTCGCCGCCCGCAACAACAAGACGGGCGTCGGGCTTGAGGAGCTCGAAGAGGCCCGCGACAAGGTCATGTGGGGTCGCGAGCGCCGCAGCCGAGCCATGGACGACAAGGAAAAGCGGAACACCGCCTACCACGAAGCCGGACACGCGCTGGTCCAGCAACTCGCCGAATTCAGCGAACCCTTGCACAAGGTCACCATCATCCCGCGCGGCCTGTATCTGGGCGCAACCATGTCCCTGCCGGACAAGGACCGCTACTCGGAAAGCAGAAGCAAGCTTCTGGACGATTTGTGCGTGCTCATGGGCGGGCGTACGGCGGAAGAAATCGTGTTCGACGACGTATCCAACGGCGCGCGCAACGACTTGAAAACCGCCACGCGCATCGCCCGCGCCATGATCTGCGACTGGGGCATGAGCGAAAAGCTCGGCCCCCAAACATTCGGCGACAGCCAGGAACCTTTGTTTCTGGGACGCGATATCGCCCGGAACGTAAACTACAGCGAGGAAACCGCCAAAGCGATCGACCGCGAAATCAGCCGCTTGCTCGACGAAGCGCACAAGCGCGCCTTGACCCTGCTCACGAAACACCGCGAAAAAATGGACCTGATCGCCAAGCTGCTTCTGGAAAAGGAAACGCTGGACGGACGCGACATCGAGGAAATCGCCGAGCACGGACGCATCCTTTCGCTGGAAGAACGCGACGAAATCGACAAAAAAAAGGAGGCCGAACAAGCCGAAGCCGCCAAATCGTCGCCCAAGCCCGACAAAAAGAACAGCGAGCCGACAGACGATTTGTTCCTGGAAAACATCGAAGACATCGTATGATTTCGCACGATTGGAAAGCTTCGTCCGGTGTGCCGGTTGCCACGCCATCCGAACTGGCGGCGTCTGCGCCTGTCTCCTGGCGCCATCGCACGGGCTCGCTTCGCCTGGACGAACGTCCGCTGATCATGGGCATTCTGAATGTCACCCCCGATTCCTTTTCGGATGGCGGCCGTTACAGCGATCCGGACCGCGCCGTCGCGCACGGTCTTGCCATGGCCGAAGACGGCGCCGACATCCTCGATGTGGGCGGCGAATCCACGCGGCCCGGCGCGGAAGAGACGGACGCGGCCGAAGAACTCCGCCGCGTGATCCCCGTCGTACAAGCCCTGCGCAAACGTACGGAGACGCCCATCTCCGTGGACACGAGAAAAGCCGAGGTTGCGCGGCAGGCGATCGAAGCCGGCGCGGTCATCGTCAACGACGTCTCCGCCTGCGCGCACGACCCCGCCATGGCCGATGTCGTCGTGAAGTACGGAGTCGGCCTCGTGCTGATGCACATGCGCGGCGACCCGCGCACCATGCAGGATGCGCCGGAGTATTCCGATGTCGTCCGGGAAACAACGAACGAACTGCTGGAGCGCGCGAACGGGCTGCTGGCCAAGGGCGTCGAGCGGGAACGGCTGGCCCTCGATCCCGGCATCGGATTCGGAAAGACCCTCGATCACAATCTCGATTTGCTCGCCCGCCTGAGCGCGCTGGTCGCGACGGGGTATCCGGTGGCGGCTGGAGTCTCGCGCAAAAGCTGGATTGGCGCGATTACCGGACGCGCAACAGGCGAACGGCTGGCCGGAAGCCTGGCCGCCGCCGTGCATTGCTTTGCGCAGGGCGCGCGCGTCCTGCGCGTGCACGATGTCCGCGAAACCCGCGACGCCATCGCCGTGGCCGTCGCGCTGAAAAGGACGAGCCATGGCTTGGCATAGCATACAGGGACTGGTACTGAACGATCTGGTGCAAATTATCGCGCTCTGGACCGTGTACTATTACATTTTCCTCTTCTTCAAGGGAACGCGCGGCGCCCAGGTGCTGGTCGGCCTCGTTCTGGCCCTGCTGATCCTCCTGCTGCTGACACGCGTGCTCAGCCTGGATGTGCTCACATGGATTCTTCAGCGCTTCTATGTCGCGCTGGGCGTCGCCTTGCTTGTCATCTTCCAGCCGGAAATTCGACGGGCGCTGGCGGAACTAGGCAAACAGCCGGTCTTCTCCTTGTCGCCCGAAAGGCGAACGGTGATTGATCACGTCGTCCAGGCCGCCGAGCTGCTTTCCGAGCACAAGATCGGCGCCCTGATCGCGATCGAGCGCGAAATCGGAACCCGAACCATTCAGGAATCCGGTGTCAAGCTGGACGCCAAGGTCGTGCCCGAACTGCTGGCGACCGTTTTCTACCCGCACACCCCGCTGCACGACGGCGGCGTGATTGTCAGCGGCAATCTCATCAAGGCGGCCGGCTGCGTATTTCCGCTCTCCCAGAATCCGGATCTCCAGAAAACGCTGGGCACGCGGCACCGCGCGGCCGTCGGACTCACCGAGGAGACCGATGCGGTCGTGATCGCGGTCTCGGAAGAAACCGGCGCGCTGTCCGTCTGCTATCGCGGCCGGTTGAGCCAGGGAATAGACGGGGAACGCTTGCGCCGTTTCCTGACCGCCTTGCTGAAAGGCCGCAAGGAGGAAAGCGCCTGGCGCCGCATGCAGGAAAAACTCGACCTGACCCCCACCGGCATCGCCCAGTCGAACCAACGGTCCGAATAGGAGGAATCCGGCCGTGAGCCGATTGAAACTTTGGCTGAAAAACATGATGGTTCTCAATCCGGGCCTCAAGCTGCTGGCCCTGATGATGGCTGTCTTCACCTTTCATGCGATCCGCGGCGAAACCAACGACGAGGCCGTCCATTTCGTGCCTGTCGAGGTGCGGCCCGCCGATCCGAACAGACTTGTTGTCGACCAGCATCCGCTCTCCGTCTCCCTGACCCTGCGCGGTTCCCGCGACGACCTGAAGAAGATGGATGCGCAGGAGATCAAGGTGGTGTTGAAATTGCGCGGCCGGGAAGACGGCCCGGTTCCCATACGGCGCAGAGACATTCGGGGAATCGCCGGAATGCGTCTGGCAAAAATCGAACCCGACAGAGTTACGGTCGCCACGGCCGCCGCGCAGGACAAGCCTGCGGCCAAAGGCGAAAGCGCGCCGAGGGAACGCGCCGAAGCGGTCGCATGGCGCCAAACGCCAGTGGCGATTTTGGGGCCGGACGGTTCGCCCGACGACGACAGCCATGCCGATCCCGACATGGTTGACATTGTCGTCACCGGCCCGCCCGACACCCGGGAATCGCTCTCGCCCGAGCCGCCGTTCGTCTATGTCTACGCGCTCGAACCCGACGAGCCCTACCCTGTCCGACGGAAAATCCGGCTTCGCCGCGATTTCCCGCCCGAGGTCGACGTTGCCGTGCATCCGCCGTCGGTGACGCTCTTTCGCCACGAGGAAGGAGAGCGCTAGCCATGGCAGCCGAACAGGATTCCGTCGAAACCGGATGGCGCAGGCTGATCGGCTTCATTCTGCTGGTCATGCTGCTGTTCGCGCTGTTCTCGCTTGTGTCCTACGACTGGAACGACATCGGCATCCTCAAGGCGCGCGACCCGCAGCCCTACCATAACCTGATCGGACCGGTCGGCGCCTGGCTGGCCTTTTCGCTGTTCATGGCCGTGGGGGTTGGCGCCTACTTCGTACCGGGCTGGATGCTCTGCGCGGGACTGACTCTCATGCTGAGCCGTCGCCCGCGCGTCTGGCCGCGCATACTCTGGTGCACGGCCTTCCTGATTGCGCTTGTTTTCCTCCAGGAATTCCGACGCGACGCATGGGCGGAGCGAAGCGCCATCCTGAATCTCGGCGAATTGACCACCGGCATTCTCGGACAATGGGCGATGCGCGGCCAGCTCCTGCGCTGGTTCAACGCGCTCGGCGCCGGACTGCTGCTGTGGACCGTGCTGCTGGGCTCCGCCATCATGTACGTCGGTCCGGCCCGCATCGCCGCAGGCATACGGCACGGAATCGCCGCCGTGCGGGAACGAATCCGCAACGTCTCGGCCGCGGCTCTGGACAAGCGCGCCCTGATCGAACGCGAGGAACGGCGGCTTGAAAAAGAGAGACGCAAGCTGGAACGCCGTTTGAAGAGACAGGCGGAGAAAGAGACGGCGCCGGAACCGGCCGAACAGGCGCGCGCGACGGCAGCGCCGGCCAGCGCTGCCGCAACGCGGAAAACCAGGCGCGCACCCGCCCCGGCGCGCGTCCAAACCGCCGAGGCGAACGGAGCGGACCCAACGGCTGCCGAGTCGGCCATGCCGGAATCCGTCGCGTTTCGGCTTCCCGGCACGGACCTGCTCAACCCGCCGCCCGCCAACACGACAGCCAGAGGCATTGAACAGGACACCGAGGTCACCGCCCGGATTCTGGCCGCCACCCTGGCCGAATTCGGCATCGAGGCGCAGGTCACGCATGTTGAAAAGGGACCGGTTGTCACGCGGTACGAATTGCTGCCCGCACCGGGCATTCGCGTCGAAAAGATCAGCGGGCTTAGCAACAATCTGTCGCTGGCGCTGAAAGCCACCAGCGTGCGTGTCCAGGCGCCGATCCCCGGCAAAGGCGTGGTCGGCATCGAAGTGCCCAACGCCACAGCCGCGAAAGTGTATCTGCGCGACATCGTCGAAAGCGAAGCGTGGACGGCCGGACAGGCACGGCTTCCCCTGGTATTGGGCAAGGACGTAGGCGGCAAGGATCTGGTCGCCGATTTGTCTACCATGCCGCACCTGCTGATTGCCGGCGCCACAGGCGCCGGCAAGACCGTGTGCATGAACGCCATTCTGACCGGCCTGTTCATGGCCAAAACTCCGGACGAATTGAGACTGATGCTTGTGGATCCGAAAATCGTCGAGTTTTCGGCTTTCAACCATTTGCCGCATCTCGTTGTGCCGGTGATCACCAACCCGAAAAAAGTCGCGCTGGGCTTGCGCTGGGCCATCAACGAGATGGAGAAGCGCTACAAGCTTTTCGCCCGTGCAGGCGTGCGCAACATCGAAGGGTTCAACCACAGGGTCGTGGCGCGCCAGGAAGAGATGTTCGGCGACAGCCTGCCGAACGAAGACCGGAACGAACCTCCGCAGCGCGTGCCCTATATCGTGATTGTGATTGACGAACTGGCCGACCTCATGCTGGCCGATCAAGCCGATATCGAGAACCATATCGCCCGGCTTGCTCAGCTCTCGCGCGCGGTCGGCATCCACATGATCCTTTCCACGCAACGGCCGTCGGTCAATGTCATCACCGGCACGATCAAGGCAAATTTCCCCGCGCGCATCGCCTTTCAGGTGGCGCAACGCGTGGACAGCCGCACCATTCTGGACGCCGTCGGCGCCGAAAAGCTTCTGGGCCAGGGCGACATGCTCTTTTTGCCGCCTGGCACCAGCAAAATCGTCCGGGCACAGGGCGCCTACTGCGCCGACGACGAAATCCGGCGCGTCACGGACTTCATCCGCACCCAGGCCGAACCCAATTACGAGTTGGAAATCAAGGAGAAGATCGAAAGCGCGTCGAGCGGCGGACGCGCCGACTTGGACGATGGCGAAGACGAGGACTTGCTGAACCAATCCATCGCCGTCATTCGCGAAACGCGCCGCGCCTCCACCTCGTCGCTGCAACGGCGCCTGCGCATCGGCTACACGCGAGCGGCCCGCATCATGGACATCCTCGAGGAACGCGGCATTGTCGGCCCGCCGCGCGGATCCGATCCGCGAGAAATTCTGATTGACTTGGATGGCGAAATCCCCGACAACAGCGACGTGGAGAATGCCGACGAAACGGACAACGAAGTTCGTCCCGACAAGCAGGAACCGGAATCCGGTTTCGAAACGCTTTAAGGCTCGCGGCCTCCGCAACCAGCGGAAATCGAACAGAAGGAAACAGTTTCATGGCGCTCGGCGAAACGCTTCGCAAGGCTCGGATGGCGAGAAAGGAAACCGCGTCCCAGGTGGCGGCGGCCACTCGCATGAAAATCCAACTTGTCGAAGGGTTGGAAAAAGAGGACTTCACCCACATCCCCGCCCCCATCTACGGCAAGGGCTTTATCAAGCTGTATGCGGAGCATGTCGGACTGGACCCCGATCCCCTCATCCGCGACTACATGGCGCTTCTCTCCGCAACGTCGTCTTCGGGCGCCGCCAGAAAACCGGGCCGGTCGCGCCCGAAAAACGAACTCGCGCACAAGCCCGACCGTCGTTCCGATGCGTCCGGCGATCTTTTCAAGCATGCCGGCATCGCGGTCGGCGGCGAAACGGCGCCCGACGAACCGAAGCGTGAAACGCCTGCGGAAGCGCGCACGGCGCAGACGGAAATCCGGCGCAAACCCGATGCCAACGTGCTGCGCAGCGATTTGGAAAGGTATACCGTATCGCGCTCGCATCCGGCCGACGAACCGGAATCGCCCGAACCTGTCGGCAAGGCGGCGCAACTGCTCGAAGCCGCGCTGATCGCCATGCAAAACGCGCTGAATCGTCTTCCGGACGTCGCGGCCTCCATAAAGAACGCGTTTGCCAACGTCTCGCCGATGCGACAGTCGCGCACGCCTGCGCAACTTGCCGTTCTGCTTGTGGGCGCTCTGCTCGTGGCCGTCCTCCTCTTGTCCGGCCTGAGCCGCGCGTTTCGCGGCGACACGCCGACAGCGCCTCCGGAAGAGAGTCGCACTCTGTTTTTCGCTGTGGATGCGCCCGAACCCTACTTCGACTAGAGCGAAGCGTCTCCGTGAACAAGGTTCCAAGCAGAGGTACAGGCATGACGCCTCGCCGCTCGACATCGCCGCTTGCCGTTGGATTCGTAAGCCTCGGCTGCGCGAAAAACATGGTGGATGCGCAAGTCATGGCCGGCCGTCTGCTCAAGGACGGGCTGCGTCTGGCGGCGCCGGAGCGCGCCGATCTGGTCGTGATCAACACGTGCGCTTTCATTGGGCCGGCCCGCGAGGAGGCGCGCGAAACCATCCGATCCTTCTGCGAACGTAAACGCGCGGGAGAATGCCAAGCCGTCTTCGTCGCCGGCTGCTACCCGCAACGCTACCGCGAAACGCTCGCCCGCGAGTTTCCGGATGCGGACGGATTTCTGGGCCCCGACGCGCTCGACCGAATCGGCTCATTGGTTCGGCAATGGCAACGAGGCGCTCCTCCCGCGCACGATGTGCCGACCAAGCCAAGCCGCGTGTTCGAGCCCGTTTGGCCCGGCCTTCGTTTCGCCGGCGGCCCCTACGCCTGGCTCAAAATTGCCGAAGGCTGCCATCACCGTTGCTCTTTCTGCGCCATCCCCCTCATCCGCGGCCCCTATCGCTCGCGCGCCATGCCCAGCCTCGTGCGCGAAGCCGAGAACCTCGTCGCGGCCGGCGTCCGGGAACTGAACCTCGTCTCGCAGGATTCCATGGCCTACGGACGCGACCTTTCCGCCAAGCCCGGCGCAGACTCGCCTCTGCCGCAATTGCTGAACGCGCTGGCAAGCATCCCGGGCGAATTCTGGATACGGATTCTCTACGGATCGGTGCACAGCGTGAGCGATGCCGTTCTAGAGGCCATGCGCGCATCGCCCAAGATCTGCCCCTATTTGGATCTGCCTGTCCAGCACGCCCATCCGGAAATACTGCGCGCCATGGGCCGAGCCGCATCGGCGCGCGATTTGCCGGGAACGATCGCGCGTCTGCGCGCGGCCCTGCCCGAACTTGTACTGCGCACCACCTGTCTGGTAGGATTTCCCGGGGAAACCGAAGATCATTTCCGGCATCTTCTGCGCTTTGTCGAGGAAACGGCGTTCGATCATCTCGGCGTGTTCGTCTATTCGCCGGAAACGGGAACGCCCGCCGCCAAGCGTGGCAACCGCGTCCCGACCGCGCTCGCCGAAGAACGGCGCGACCGAATTCTGGCCGCGCAAAAGAAGATTGTCGCCCGCAAAGCCAAAGCCCTGCGCAACCGAACGGACACGCTGCTTCTGGAACGCTGCGACACCGACACGTCCGGCATTGGCATCGGACGGACCCGCCGCCAGGCGCCCGAGGTGGACGGCGCCGTGCTCGCGCAAAGCCTGCCCGCGCACAGCAAACCCGGCGACTTCCTGCGCATTCGCTACACGGGCCGACGCGGCTTCGATTTGCTCGCCGTTTGCGAACCGCGGCAGAACGCGGCACAAACGAAGCGAGCGTCGCGTTCCGACCGACGCGCGCA
>SLKS01000039.1 GCA_007134465.1 Kiritimatiellia bacterium
AATGGTTTCAGTTTCGTCGTCGATCTGGCGGTCGCCCTTGTACTGGCGCATGGTCCACCAGCACCCGTTCTGAACCAGATAGGTGTAGAACACGTCCGCTCCGATAAAAAACGAGTCGTGGTCTTCGAGGACTTCCTGCCAGCGCGCGTTGGCCGAGCGCAGCATGGCTCGGGCCAGAAGCATGCCGGTGGTCTTGCCGCCGATCATGCCGGTGCCGATCATGCGGGCGCGGATGGCGAGCAGGTCGCGCAGGGTGAAGTGGCGTTCGGCGAGCTGCAGGACTTTTTCGTCGCGGGAGACGAGCATGCGCAGAATTTTTTTGAAAAGAGCGTCTGCCGCCTCGGGCGCAGTCTGGCCGCGGTCAATGGACGCCTGCAGGGTTTCGGCTTCCTGAAAGGCATGGCTCCAGTAGCCGAGCATGTAGTTGGCCGATTCGAGACGCGACCAGGGCTCGCCTTTCAGGACATCGGTGATGACGCAGCTTTGCCGCACGGGCACGAAGGTGTTGTCTTCCTCCCAGGCGTGCAGCATGAACATGGTGGGCGAATGGCGGTATTGGGCTTTGAGCGGCTGGATATAGGTCTTGTTCTTGTGCCGGTACACGTCGGCCAGCACCTGGGTCGTGTGGGAGATGGGCCGCAGGGCATGGAACGAATGACGGTTGCGCAGGATGGCGAAATAGGCGATGGCCGCCCGGTCGTAGAGGCGCGGGCAGGTGAGCATGAAGAAGTTGCCCAGCATGCGGTCGCTGCACCAGCCGGGCGCCAGCTCGGAAAGGCAGTCGAACACGTACAGGCCGCCGCGGCCGGTTTCGTGGATGATGCGATGGACATCGGCGATGAACGGTTCGAACCCGTTTTCCGGGAAAAGCTCGCAAAGGCGGACGCCCTCGTTCTCTTCGATCAGCGGGTCATGGTTGGCGAAACGGAAATAGACGATCTTCTGCTTGTGATGCGCCGCGTAGCGGACGAAGGGCGCGACAATGCCGGCGTAGGCGGCGATGTCGCCCACTTGCCAGACGATGTTGTCGCCCGGCATGAAGCCGCGGAACACATGGTCGAGGTCGGGGATGCCCGTGCTCAGGTACGTGCGGGTTTTCGGCATGGCAGTCTTTCCGCGCGCGACGGTGGCGCCGCTGCGCATCGAACGGTTTCGTCAGGGTAACGGGTTAACGCGGGCTGCGTCCGCAACCCAAGGCGTTAGGCATTAGTCGTTAGGCGTTAGCCACTAAACCTAAGCGGAGCAGTTGATTTACCACAAAGAGCGCAAAGATCGCAAAGAAAGACAGTTGCGCAGTTTCACGGCCACACCAATCGGGTGTTAGGGCGCATCTCTGCAAGCTGTTCTCCGTCTTTGTGTTCTCTGTGTTCTTTGCGGTTATCTGCTCTTTCCAGGCTAAATCATTTCCTTGAAAAACAATGAGATACACGCCTTTTTCGGTTTTTCGGATTTAGGATTTCCTTCGTGCTTCCGTCTCCGCGCTTCGCGCTACGCCGCGACACGTGGGTATTTCGTCATTCGTCATTTATGGCGCGGTTCCATGGCTTGTCGCTTGTCCTAAAACATCGTTGACTAAGCGCCATTCGCCTCTATGTTTTGGTGGTCCGGTCGGTGACCCAGGGCCAGATTTCCTTCTGTTCCTTTTTCCAGCGGGCCGCGTCGCCGCGTACGGCCAGGAACGCGTCGTAGAAGGCGAACAGCGTTTGCGCGAAGCGGGCGAGCGACAGCATGCGCTGCTGGAAGGCGCTGACGGCATCGAGCCGCTCTTCGCTTTGCGGGAACTTGAACCCGCGGAACGCGAAGGAGGCGGCGTCGAACGACACGCTCCAGATCTCTCGCGCGCGGGACAGTGTCAGCTTCGCGCTGCGCAGCTTCTTGCCGCCGAGCAGCGCGGTTTTGGCTTCCGAGGAGAAGAGCGGGGCGCCGTTGCGCAAAACGGCCAGATGGGCGCCGTCGCCTTCCAGAAAGAGGGCGAGCGGGCCTTCGACCATGACCGCGCACGATTCGCCGTCGTCGTCCAGCATGCCGCCGCGGGCTTCGGCATGGAACCAGAGCCAGGTCAGGAAATCGAGGCCGATCTGCGGTGCGGCCAGCGCGTCTTCCAGTTCGGGCGAGAAGCTGACCGGTTCGAGCGAGGCGACATCGAGCCGTGCGCGTTTCATGGCGGCGGAGGCCGTGTCCACCGGTACCAGCCCGATTTCCGTGGCGGCCGCGAAATTCAGCAGCAGCGCATCCGTTTGCTTGTCCGACAGGGCGCCGGCATAGAGCATGCGCTGTTCGCCGTCGTACACGATCGGGAGTCCGGTCAGGGTGGGGGGCATGGTCGGCAGAAGACGTTCTTCGACTTCCTTGCGGATTTTCGAGCGTTCGCCGCGGGTCAGAAAGGCCTTGCCTTCGGCCTGCATGAGCGCGAGTTCCTCGATCTTGCATTCGGCCCGCAGGAGCGCGTTCGGGATTCTGCGTTCGGCCTTGACCAGGTTCAGGCGCAGATAGCCTGCCAGGAAGGCGTTGTCGTCGTTGATGGTTCGGTCGAGCAGGTGGCGGCCGCCCGTCCATCCGCGCAGAACGTTGCGGCCGAGCAGGTCGAGTGGAGGCAAGGCCGTTTTCGCGAATCGTTCCACGGCGTCGGCGGGCAGAGGCCGCGGCACGTAGAACATTCTGAAGCTGGCCGATCCGCTTTCAAACCCCATGACAATCTCCCCTCGCGGGCTTTGCCCGCAATCCAACGCCCTGCGGGCGAGATTCCTCGCAAGCTCGGAATGACAAGACTCTTCGATAGAGCTTCATGTCCTTCATGCTCTTCATGGTGTGTGCTCCGAAACATGCGCAATAACGCATCTCGATGAAAAAAGGCATTAGACGACACCCTGATCCAGCATGGCGTCGGCGACCTTGAGGAAGCCGGCGATGTTGGCCCCGACCACGTAGTTGTCGGGATGTCCATACTGTTCCGCCGCCTCCCGGCATTGGCGGTGGATGCCGGTCATGATCGTGCGCAGCCGCTGGTCCACTTCTTCCCGCGGCCAAGGCAGGAACATGGCGTTCTGCGCCATTTCCAGGCCCGAGGTGGCCACGCCGCCCGCATTGGCGGCCTTGCCGGGGCCGTAGAGCACGTTGTGCTTGCGGAACAGCCCGACGGCTTCGGGCACGCACGGCATATTGGCGCCCTCGGCAACGAGCCGGCAGCCGTTTTCGATCAGGGCCTTGGCGTCCGCCGCGTCAATTTCGTTTTCGGTCGCGCTGGGAAACGCGCAGTCGCAGGGCATATCCCAGGGCCGGGCCCCTTCGCGATAGTCGGCGCCGAACCGTTCGGCGTATTCGCGAATGCGTCCGCGCCGCACGTTCTTGAGGACTTTGACGAAAGCCAGTTTCTCCGGTCCGATCCCGTCCTTGTCGTACACGGTTCCGGTCGAGTCGGAGAGGGTGACGGGGCGCGCGCCCAGTTCGTTCAGTTTTTCGACGGTGAACTGGGCCACGTTGCCCGAGCCGGACACGAGGCACACCTTGCCTGCGAACGATTCGTCGCGGGTCTTGAGCATCTCCTCGGCGAAATAGACGCACCCGTATCCGGTTGCCTCGGGGCGCATCAGCGAGCCGCCCCAGCCCAAGCCTTTGCCGGTGAGCACGCCGGTGAACTCGTTCGCCAGCCGCTTGTACTGGCCGAACAGGAAACCGATTTCGCGGCGCCCTACGCCGATGTCGCCGGCGGGCACGTCGGTGTCCGGGCCGATATGGCGGAACAGCTCGGTCATGAACGACTGGCAGAAGCTCATGACCTCGTTGTCGGACTTGCCTTTGGGGTCGAAATCGGATCCGCCTTTGCCGCCGCCCATGGGCAGGGTGGTCAGCGCATTCTTGAAGATCTGTTCGAAGGCGAGGAACTTGACGATGCCTTGGTAGACCGAGGCGTGGAAACGCAAACCGCCCTTGTAGGGGCCGATCGCGCTGTTGAATTGCGCGCGGAATCCGCGGTTGACCTGAACGCGGCCCCGGTCGTCGAGCCAGGGTACTCGGAAGGCGATCAGCCGTTCCGGTTCGACCAGCCGTTCCAGAATGCCGGCCTCGACATATTCCGGCCGCTGTTCCAGAACCGGGCGGATGGATTCGACCACTTCCCGAACGGCTTGCAGGAATTCGGGTTCGTGCGGATTGCGTTTTTGCACGGTTTCCAGAACGGCTTGTACGGTATCCATGAAACTCCTTGCTGTTTCGCGCCGACGGGTTGGCCGGCGACAGGAAAAGCAAGTACCGTAGCCGGGATGCGCGCTGGAATCAAGCGGAATTGCGCAGCATAAGCCAGGCGGCGGCGACGATATGGATGGAAACGCCGGTCGGGCGCAGGGCCATGGCGTTCAGCAGCGCTTGCTGGACCGCATCGTCGGGATCGGCTTGGCGCCGGGCATGGTTGCGCAGGGTCTCGTGGTTTTTTTCGGCAAGCGCTTGCAGAAGAGGGGCGTTGCGCGTGCGCCAGGATTCGCTTTGCAAGTCGGCATAGGCTTCGAGCGCGCGTCGCGCGCCTTCCCTGCCTTCCAGATGGCGGAGCAGCCAGGCATTGCCGATGCGCAGCAAACTGCACAGCCCGTCCATGATTTCGTATCGGTCCTCGCGCTCGTCGAGATCGGCGAGCGCTTCGAACAGAAGGTCCGCATGGCGGCGGGCGGCTTCCTCGAAGCGCAGCAGCGCGCGCGCGACGGAGCTGACCACCTTGCGGCGCGCGGGTTTCGCCTGCAGGCGCGCGACCAGCGGAGCCACGGCCCGTTCGTCGCCGATTTTGCCGAGCGCGCGCGCGGCCATGGCGGGCAGTTCGGCGCGCGTGGTGTCCGCCAGCGCTTCGCACAGGGCGTCGACTGCCGGCCGATAGCGCAATTCGCCCAGCGCCCAGGCCGCATGGGCGGCGACGAAGCGTGCGTTCGGATCCTCGAACACGGCCAGCAGCCGTTGTCCGGCCAGTTCGCTGCCCGTTTCCGCCAGGGCGCGAATGGCGGCCACGCGCACGTCGTAGGACGGGTCGTTGAGCAGATCGCAGAGCGGTTCCACTGCCAGCGGCGAGGGATGCGCCGCGAACCAGCGTGCCGTGCGGCAACGCGTATCCTCGTCCTCGTGAAATATGCGCCGCTCGGCCATCATCAGGCGCAGCGGCGCCATGGACAGCGACGTGAAGAAATGGCCGATGCCGAACCATGGTCTCGTATTCGGAAGCCGGCGCAGCGCCAGCAGAATCAGAACCAGGATCGGGCCGGCCCCGAAAAACAGGTAGCCTTTGAGCGCATCGTACCAGAAGACGCCATTGGCGAGTACGACATGCCCGCGCGGCATGGCGACATCGTTGAGTAGCCAGCCGAAAAAGAATTGCGTGCCGGCCGTTACGGGGATCAGGGCCATCTGGAACAGGTTCATGGCCTCGAACGATTCGTCGCTGCGCACGTGCCAGTGCTTGATGGAGGTCTCCGCGAGCCCGATGCCCGCCAGCAGCGCGCCGTTCAGGAATCCGTGCACGATCAGCACCGACACCGTGACGATCGCCGCCAGCTCCGCCTGCGCCCAGCCGGGAAACGGATCGGGGAACGGGGCGATCAGCAGGTGCAGCGGCAGCAGCGCCAGCTTCAGCAGCAGGAGCCCCGTCAGCATGGGCCGGAAGCCGAGCGCATCCGCGATGCGGCCCCACAGCAGCAGACTGGCCACCACGCCGAACGTGCCGGCCGCGATGAAGATGCTGACGATGTTGGCCGGCGCGTTCATCATCGTGCGCAAATAGACCACGTAGATGGGGGCCTGCACCAGCAGGAGCGCTGCCGAAATCAGCAGCGGCAGGCGCAGCAGTCGCGAATGGCGCAACGTGCGCCAAAGGCGCGGGGAAACGATGCGGCGCGGCGCGTCTTCCTCCGTTGCCGGCTGTTCGGGAATGCGCCAGACCCAGTACATGCGGTTCATTGTGCCGACCAGAGCGAGCAGCAGGAGCCACCGGTACTGGCCCAGCTCGATGCGTTCCCCCAGCCAGAAGGGCAGGAGGGTCATCGTGCCCGCCGTGACGATCTGGAACCAGAACCGCATGCGGGCGAAGAAGCGGCCGCGATCGGCGTCCGTGGTCAAATCGCGCAGCAGCGGCTGCCAGGCCATGCCCACGCCGAGCTGCTGGCCGGCGACATACAAACAGAGCAGGCCGGTGAACAAGGCGAACCCGATGCCCCGCGGCAACAGCGCGAACAGGGCCGCGATCACGAACACGCGCAGGGTGTCGCCGCCGAGAATGGCGCGGCGCAGACCCAGCCGCCGCAAAGGTTCCAGCGCCGCAATGCGTGCCAGACCGACGATGGGCAGTATGGCCAGCACGGCCGAGATGCGCTTGGGCGACATGCCGAGCGTATCGTTGGCGAACAGCATCATGAGCGGACCGATCACGATGCTGTTGACCACGTTCGTCAGTACATTGGCGCGCAGCGCCGCGCGTTGCCCCTGCTCCCGCTCGGCGGGCGTCCATGCCTCTTTCCTGCCGCGCGGCGCGGCGCTTTCCTTTGGCACAACAGTGTTCGCGCGATTCATGACATATACCGTGCCCGAACCGGCCGCCCGGGGTCAAGCGGGATCACGGCATGCGTTCGGCCACCCGTTGACGCCAGAGCGCGGCCCGTTCGCGATTGGCGAGCGCCTCCCGGGAATCGGCGCCGTTCTCGGGTTCGAAGGCGTCCGCCGCGCGTTCGTAGGCGCGCGCGACGCGGCCGCAGATGTCCAGCGCGCGCCGCTGCACATGCACGGCAGCGGACAGCGCGCGCAGTTCCTTTTCCTGCTCGCTTGTGCGCCGGTATTCCCGGGCCGCGTTACGCCAAGCGGTCTCGGCTGCGTCCAGATTGGACAGCGCGCGCACCAGCATATCGCCTGCCTTCTTTTCCAAATGGCCCGCGCGACGATAGTAGGCCTGGCGCTCGTCCTCTTCCGTATAGGCTTGCCGCCGCAAAATGGCCGCGCGCTCCAAGGCGGTTTGCGCTTCCTCGTCGGCAATGCTCGCCGCCCATTCCCGGTGCAAGGCCGCCTTTTCCCATTCGGCCGCCTTGGCGAGCTCCGGCGTTTCCCGTTCGCGAGCCAGCGTCGGAGCCGACAGTCCGCAACAGAGCGCAATCAACAGGGCTTTCGCGCATACGATTCGCATGACAGTCTCCCTCCATGTTACGTCCTGGTCTCCGTTTATCATCTCTTGCCGCCAACAGATGGCCGACGCGCTTCGCACAGGGTAATCGAAGCAGTTTACGGCAACGTTTACGGTGGAGTTAGTTCCGAAGCAGTTTACGGCAATGTTCACGAAACAGACAAGATCGCCAGCCGTTTTCCTCCAACGCAAACTGCCTCGTAAACACCACCGATTCTAACTCCGGCGTCAACTTTGCCGTAAACCCCAACGATTCCTGCCGTTATCGGTTTGTCATCAGACACGCGCCACCCACTTCCCTTTTCTCTATAGCTGTCTGTTTCGGCGATAATCAAGCCCTAAAATCCCCGCTCGGTTTTGTTTGTCGTGGACAGGCGCCGGGAAAGCCGGTACCGTATGCCTTTTTTCCATTGAGGCGAGGAAGGAGTACGTGTCATGACGGATGCGAGCTATGCGGTGATCATGGCGGGCGGGAAAGGCCAGCGCTTCTGGCCGGCCAGTACGGATGCGCGCCCGAAACAGTTGCTGGCCCTGTCGGGCGACCGGCCGTTGGTCGCCAACAGCGTGGATCGCTTGCAGGGGCTGATTCCGCCGGAACGGATACTGATCGTGACGCGCGCCGATTTGGTCGAGCCGATCGCCGCCTGCAATCCCGGGTTGCCCCGCGAGAACATCGTGGGCGAGCCGTGCGGACGCGATACGGCCGCCGCCTGCGCGCTGGGACTGGCCCTGGTCAAGCGGCGCGATCCCAAGGCCGCCTTCGCCATTCTCACGGCCGATCATGTGATTCGGGACGTGCCCGGCTTTCACACGGCGTTGCGCGACTGTTTTCGCCTGGCTTTGACAGAGGACGTTCTGGTTACCATGGGCATTGTTCCGGCCTTCGCCAGCACGGGGTTCGGCTATATCGAATGCGGAGACGCCATCGTTTCCCATAGCGAGACAGGCTTCTTCCGCGCGCGCCGGTTCGTGGAAAAACCCGACAGGCCCGCCGCCGAACGCTACCGGGCCGCCGGCAACTATTTCTGGAATTCCGGCATGTTCGTCTGGTCCGTTTCCGCGTTCGAGAAGGCGCTGCGCGCCCATCGGCCGCCTCTGGCCGCCATGGCCGAACGGCTGGCGGCGACGGACGGCGCGGACCGGTTCGCCGCGCTGCTGGAAAAGGAATACGCCGGACTGGACAGAATTTCCGTGGACTACGCCGTGATGGAGAAGGCGGACAATATCGTCATGGCCCGGGGCGATTTCGGCTGGGACGATATCGGGTCGTGGTCGGCGATCGCCACCTATTGCGAGGCCGATGCCGACGGCAATGCGCTGGTTGGCCGCGGCGCGGCGCTCGACGCCAAAAACACGCTCGTGTTCGCGCGCGATACGGAGCGGGTCACCGCGCTGATCGGCGTGCGCGATTTGGTGGTGGTGCATACGGACCGGGCCACGCTGATTTGTCCGAAGGACCGCGCGGAGGAGGTCAAGGCCATGACCGATTTGCTCAAGAGCCGGGGCGGATTCGAGGATGTGCTGTAGCTATGCGAACGTTGGCCATAGACTGGGGCGAGCGCAGAATCGGCGTGGCCGTTAGCGACCCCGACGGGATCGTGGCGGTTCCGCTCGATACAGTTGTCGCCTCCAGCGAAGCCGAGGCGCTGACGGCGCTGGCCGGCCTGTGCCGGGAAACCGAGGCGCAACGCGTGGTCGTGGGTCTGCCTGTCAATATGGACGGCAGCCAGGGAACGACCGCCGAACGCGCGCGCCGCTTTGGAGAAAAACTCCAGGCAACATGCGGCCTGCCGGTGAACTATTGGGACGAACGGCTCAGTTCGGCAATGGCTGCCCGGCAGTTGACGCATTTGTCGGGAAAACGGCAGCGCGGCGCGCGCGACCGCCATGCCGCCCGCATTATTCTGGAAGGCTGGCTCGCCGCGCAGGGGTAGGGGGAGTGACCAGTAATCAGTAACCAGTGACCGGTAACCAGTGACCAGTGACCGGTAACCAGTGACCGGTAATCAGTAACCAGTGACCGGTAACCAGTGACCAGTGACCGGTGTCGCGTCCTGATATAGGTTGACACTTGCAACAGTGAGGAGCAGGTGTGTATGGATGCGAGCATACGGTATAGCGAGGCATTCAAGCAGCAGGTGCTGCGCGAGATCGAATCGGGAAA